>CANROZ010000153.1 GCA_947632365.1 uncultured Oscillospiraceae bacterium | reverse complement strand
CTGTTTGGCAGCCTTTACCTGTGCATCATCGCGGCGGTGCCCTATATCGTGAGCATGTACTCCGACACCGCCTCCAGTCTGGGCATCTCCCTGGGCGGCACCTCCATCATCATCGTGGTGGGCGTGGCCCTGGAGACCGTGCAGGCCCTGGAGAGCCAGATGCTCATGCGCCACTACAAGGGCTTCCTTGAGTAAGCGGGAGGGCGCTCGAATATGAAGATCATCATGCTCGGCGCCCCCGGCGCGGGAAAAGGCACCCAGGCTGAGATCGTCTCTCAGAAGCTGGGCATCCCCACCATCTCCACCGGCAACATCCTCCGGGCCGCCGTCAAGGCCGGCACCCCCGTGGGCCTGCAGGCCAAGAGCTTCATGGACGCGGGCAAGCTGGTCCCGGACGACGTGATCATCGGCATCCTGGCCGAGGCTCTGGCGGGACCGGAGTGTGCCAAGGGTTACATCCTGGACGGCGTGCCCCGGACCATCCCCCAGGCCCAGGCCATGGAGGAGCAGGGCATCGACATCGACGTGGCCCTGGACCTGGATGTGCCGGACCAGACCATCGTGGAGCGGATGGGCGGCAGGCGGGTGTGCCCCGTCTGCGGCGCCACCTACCACGTGGTCAACGCCCCGCCCCAAAAAGAGGGCGTGTGCGACAAGTGCGGCGCGGCGCTGATCGTCCGCTCGGACGACGCGCCGGAGACTGTTCTGGATCGGCTGCGTACCTACCATGAACAGACCGAACCGCTCATCGCGTTCTATCGGGAACGCGGCAAGCTCAAGACCGTGGAGAACAGACCCTCCATCGAGGAGAACACGGCTGAGATAATGAAGGCATTGGGGATATGAGCAACATCATCATCAAATCCCCGCGGGAGATCGAGATCATGCGCCAAGCGGGGCGAATTACCGCGGCTGCCCGGACATTGGCCCGGGAAATGGTAGCCCCCGGCGTGACGACCGCTGAGATCGACCGAGAGATCAGGCACTTCATCGAGAAGAACGGCGCCAAGCCCACCTTCCTGGGCTACGGCGGATTTCCCGCCAGCGTGTGTCTGTCCATCAACGATGAAGTGATCCACGGGATCCCCGGCCACCGGACCATCCATGAGGGCGATATCGTATCCGTGGATGTGGGGGCCACCTGGAAGGGCTATGTGGGCGACTGTGCGGGCACCTACGTTGCAGGTTCCTGCGCAGAGGCGGCGAAAAACCTCATCGCCGTCACGCGGCAGAGCTTTTTCGAGGGGATCAAGTTCGCCCGTGCGGGCAATCGCGTCGGGGACATATCCCACGCCGTGCAGGAATACGTTGAGCGCAACGGCTGCTCGGTGGTGCGGGAATATGTGGGCCATGGCGTGGGAAGCGAGATGCACGAGGCGCCGGAGGTACCCAACTACGGCAGACCCGGGCGTGGCCCTACCCTGGTGAAGGGCATGACCATCGCGGTGGAGCCGATGGTGAACCAGGGCACATGGGAGGTCAAGGTCCTGAAGGACGGCTGGACGGTCAAAACGGTCGACGGCAGCCTCTCCGCCCACTACGAGAACACCATCCTCATCACCGACGGGGAGCCGGAGATCCTGACCTGGGCGGAGGACCTTTGATGAGAAGGCCCGAATCCTATGATGTCGTCCTGTCCCTGGCGGGACACGACGCGGGAACGCTTTACATGGTCGTGGGCGCGTCGGAGGAGCGGCTGCTCCTCTGCGACGGAAGGCTCCGGAGACTTGGCCATCCCAAATCCAAAAGCCCCAAGCATGTGCGGCTCGTGGCCGGGGGGAACGCCCCGCCCGCGACGGACAAGGACATCCGGCAGACATTGGCACAGGCGGCGGAGAGCGCCGCGGCGAAGGAGGGAAGACTTCTTGGCGAAAGATGACGTTATCGAATTGGAGGGCACGGTGGTCGAATCCCTGCCCAACACCATGTTCCAGGTGGACATCGGCGGCGGACACACCATTCTGGCCCACATCTCGGGCAAGCTCCGGATGAACTTCATCCGCATCCTCCCGGGGGACAAGGTAACAGTGCAGATGTCGCCCTACGACCTCACCCGAGGCCGCATCACCTGGCGCACGAAGTAATCAATAACACGTAGATATTTTTAGGAGGCTTACAGAATGAAAGTTAGGCCCAGTGTCAAGCCCATGTGCGAGAAATGCAAAGTCATCAAACGCCATGGCCGGGTCATGGTGATCTGCTCCAACCCGAAGCACAAGCAGAGACAAGGCTGAGAACCTATCTTTGAAGAAAGGACTGATCGAGAAGAATGGCACGAATCGCTGGCGTTGACCTGCCGAAGGACAAGCGTGTGGAGATAGGGCTCACCTATGTCTACGGCATTGGCAGGACTTCTGCAAAGAAAATACTGGAACTGACCGGGATCAATCCCGACACCCGCGTGAAGGACCTCACCGAGGCGGAGGAGGCCAAGCTCCGTGAGTGCATCGACAAGCAGTTCGTTGTGGAGGGCGATCTTCGCCGCCAGAACGCGCTGGACATCAAGCGGCTGATGGAGATCGGCTCCTACCGTGGCACCCGCCACCGTAAGGGCCTGCCCGTGCGCGGCCAGCGGACCAAGACCAATGCCCGCACCCGCAAGGGCCCCAAGCGCACCATCGCCAACAAGAAGAAGTAAGGGAGGGAAGAGAAAATGGCAACTGCTCAGAAGGGCAAGAAAGTCGTTCGCACCCGCCGCAGAGAGCGGAAGAACATCGAGAAGGGCCAGGTCCATATCAGCTCTTCCTTCAACAACACCATGGTCACCGTGACCGATACCAACGGCAACGCCATCAGCTGGGCCAGCGCCGGCGGCATGGGTTTCCGGGGCAGCCGGAAGTCCACCCCCTTCGCCGCGTCTACCGCCGCGGAGACCGCCGCCCGGGCCGCCATGGAGCATGGCCTGAAGACCGTGGAAGTGTTCGTGAAGGGTCCCGGCAGCGGCCGTGAGGCTGCTATCCGCGCCCTGCAGACCGCGGGCCTTGAGGTCACCATGATCAAGGACGTGACGCCCATCCCCCACAACGGATGCCGTCCGCCCAAGCGCCGCCGCGT
>CANROZ010000152.1 GCA_947632365.1 uncultured Oscillospiraceae bacterium | reverse complement strand
CTCTCAACTGGATATCCCCTAAACAGGCTCTCCTGGACTTCCCCCTTTTTGTAACACATCATTGACTAACCTACAGTTTTAAAATTAACGGGCCAGAAAGGCCGCGGCGGCGGCCAGGACCCGCCTGTCGTCGGGATAGGTGAGGGCATCCATGGCCTGGTCGAAGGGGAGAAACTCGATGGCGTCCACCTCCTCGGGCTGGGCCGCCGTGTCCGTGCTCTCCGTCCGGGCCAGGAAGAAGATGACCTCCTTGGTGACGCCCGGCTGGGGGCTGTACTCGATCCGCTCCCGGAAGCCCTCCAGGAACGTGACGGCCAGGGCCGTCTCCTCCCGTATCTCCCGGGCGGCTGTCTCATGCTCCGACTCGCCGGGCTCCACGTGGCCCTTGCACAGGGACGTGTGGCCCTGGCGCATGTGCTCCACCAGCCACAGCGGCCCCCGATCCCCGGCGGCGAAGATCACCGCTCCGCAGCTCTTTTCCTGACGCATGGGACACCTCCTGGATCAGATATCACACGAATAGTTCCTCATAGCTGACGGCGAATACCTCCCGCAGGCGCATCAGCTCGTCGGGATAGATATGCCGCTGGCCCGCCTCGATCTTGGCCAGAGCGCTGCGGGTGATGTCACAGCCCAGCACCTGCAGCCGGGCCGAGACCTGTTCCTGGGATAGACCGCGCTCCATTCGCAGCTGCTGGATGTTCTGCCCCAGCGCCTTTTCGTATGCCGCGTTCATTGCAATACCTTCCGCATATAGATGAGTTTGCGCATGGAGCCGTCGCTCTGGCGGATGCCGTCGGGCAGCTCGCCCCAGGGGCGGAAGCCCATTTTCTCGTAGAGCGCCTTTCCCCGGTCGTTGCCCTCGATGTAATCCAGCTCCAGCTGGGTCACGCCGTAGGCCCGGGCCACGGTGAAAAGCTCGGTGAACATGGCGGTGCCGATGCCCCGGCCCCAGTATTCTTGCCGCAGGGCGATGGCGAGAGAAGCCCGATGGCGGTTCTTAGCGTTGGGCTTAAGGACGATCTGACAGTTGCCGACGATCCGGCCGTCCATCTCGCAGGCGATCATCATCTGGGCGGGTGAATCCAGGCTGTTCGCGATCCACGCCTGCTCCTCCTCCGGCGTGGGCAGCGGGTCCCCGGGGCCGGACAGGAGAAACTCCGTCTCGGTGCGGACGGCGCTGAAAAAGTCCAGAAAAGCGGCAGCGTCCTCCGGCTCTGGGGCGCGGAACAGGGCCTGTGTGCCGTCCTTGAGGGTGATGGTTTTCGGTTCGTATCGCATCGTTTTGCCTCGCAGAGTTTGCGCCCGCAGGCGCAAAGAGATCGAGATCATTTTTTCCGGGGACATACGCCTCGGAAAAAATACTTCTCAGCTTGCAAACGTGAACGCCTCCGCCGGATCGGCGGAGGCGCTTTGCGCTGCAGCAAGCTGCATCTTTCTCGTTTGAAAGGCTCTGCCTTTCGAACGACTTACTTGAGCTCGACCTTCGCGCCCACGTCCTCCAGGCGCTTCTTCAGCTCCTCGGCCTCTTCCTTGGAGACCTGCTCCTTGATGACGGCGGGGATGCCCTCCACCTTGGCCTTGGCCTCGGCCAGGCCCAGGTTGGTGATGGCGCGGACTTCCTTGATGACCTTGATCTTCTCAGCGCCGAAGTCGGTCATGACCACGTCGAACTCGGTCTTCTCCTCAGCGGCGGGACCAGCAGCGGCGGCCACAGGGGCGGCCACGGCAGCGGCGGCGGAGACGCCAAAAGCGTCCTCGATCTCATGTACGAGCTCAGCCAGCTCGAGAACGGACAGGGCCTTGATCTCTTCGATCATAGCGGTAACTTTTTCGCTAGCCATTTTACTTTTCTCCTTTAATAATTGTCAGATGTCAGAATGGATGGTGTGCCGCGTCACTCGGCGGCGGGGGCTTCCTCAGCGGCGGGGGCGGGTGCGCCGCCCTTCTGCTCGACGACCTGTCCCAGGACGACGGCCAGGGACGTGATGGGGGCGAGCATGGTGCCGAGGACCTTGGAATACAGCGCGTCACGGCTGGGGATGGGAGCGAGCTCCGCCACCTCGGCGTCGTTGAGGACCTTGCCGTCCACGAAAACGCCCTTGATGGTGAACATCTGGCCCATCTTCTCGCTGAACTCGGTCAGCTCGTGGATGGCGACCAGGGGATCCTCAGCGCTGGTGGCCAGGCTGGTGGTGCCGTTGAGCTGGTCGTCCAGTCCGGACAGACCCACCTTATCCAGGGCCAGACGGGTCAGGGTATTCTTCACGACGGAATACTCCACGCCTTTGGCGCGCAGGTCCCGACGCAGCTCGGTATCCTGAGCCACGTTGATGCCCTTGTAGTCCACCAGAAGGCCGCCCTGGGCTTCCTGCAGCCGCTTGGCCAGCGCGTCCACGATGGCCTGCTTCTCGGTCAATACTGCTTTGCTGGGCATGAGTTGGATTTCACCTCCTGATAATGAAAAATGTCCTTGTCCAAAGAGACAACGACACATAGAAACATCATGATCCTATTTGACGTCCTCGGCGGGACTTACGCCCGGATGGGCTGCCTGCTGTCTTTGAACAGGAGCATATTAGCAGATTCCGGCGGGAATGTCAAGCATATTTTGCGCCGCTCGACGGCGTTTTCTTGCCAAACGGCGGCCATGTGCTATAATGTTCATGAATGATGCGGGAACTTTTTCGGGCCCGGCGCGTCCTATGGACAGACCGACGATGAAAGGAGCTTATTTCGATGAAACGCT
>CANROZ010000151.1 GCA_947632365.1 uncultured Oscillospiraceae bacterium | reverse complement strand
ATAAACGCTGAAAGCATCTAAGCGTGAAACTCCCCCTAAGATAAGATCTCCCATCCTTTTTAGGGAGTAAGGGTCGATGAAGACTACATCGTTGATAGGCCGAAGGTGTACGCACAGTAATGTGTTCAGCCGATCGGTACTAATAACCCGAGGGCTTGACCAACATGGTATGCAGACTCAAGCCTTGTATTCCCAACACCCATTGTTCAGTCTTCAGGGCGCACGCCCTGAACCAAGTTGGTGGCTATTACAGCGGGGGTCCACCCGTTCCCATTCCGAACACGGCAGTTAAGCCCGCCTGTGCCGAAGATACTTGTCTGGAGACGGACTGGAAAAATAGGTCGCTGCCAACACCGAGCTCCCGGAGCAATCGCTCCGGGAGCTTTTTCGTGTAGATTTGCCCACGGCGTCGTTGCCGTCCCTCAACGGGCACAAAGCCCGCCTTCGGTCCTCCGCCTCGCCCTGAACAAATCTCCGTCGAAAATCGGCAGGTTCCTGACGATTGCCCGGATGTCTTTCCCGTGTTATAATGATGCTATAAAATGGTGTGTATATAAGACAGGCGGACGGGGAGAAGGGCCATGGGAACCTTTGAAGAGATATGGGCTGTGGTGCGGCGGATACCCGCCGGGAAGGTGGCCTCCTACGGCCAGATCGCCCGCATGACCGGGCGGCCCCGGGGCGCGCGGCTGGTGGGCTATGCCATGGCCGCCTGTCCGGCGGGGAAAGATGTCCCCTGTCACCGGGTGGTGGACCGCTTTGGGGGCACGAAAAAGGCCTTTGACGACTATATGCCCGACGGCCAGCGGTTTTTGCTGGAGGCGGAGGGCGTGGTGTTCCGCCCGGACGGCACGGTGGACATGGATCGCTGCCAATGGCGGCCGGAACGGGAGGAGCCATGAAGCTACACTACAAGGGCAAGTATGATTTGGACCCAGCCAGCCTCCCCCACGGGGAGCACATGCCGGGGGCGGTGCCCTTCAAAGAGGTAGAGAACACCAAGCAGATGGGCCTGATCGCCAACGGTCTGTGCCTGGTGCTGATCGTGCTGCTGGGGGCCTTGGCGGCGGTGCGGTGCCGACCCTTTTTGTGGGGCGCCCGCTGGCAGCTGCCGCTGGGGTGCGCCGCGTCGCTGCTGGCGCTGTTTCCCCACGAGCTGCTACATGCGGTGTGCTTCCGGGAGGATGTGTATCTCTACACCAATCTGGCCCAGGGGATGTTGTTCGTGGTGGGGCCGGAGACCATGAGCAAGAGCCGATTCATCCTCATGTCCCTGCTGCCCAACCTGGTGTTCGGTCTGGTGCCCTACATCATCGGGATGCTGTGGCCCCGGCTGGTCTGGTGCCTCGCCATGGGCACGCTGTGCCTCGGCATGGGCGCGGGCGACTATTATAACGTATACAACGCCGCCGCCCAGATGCCAAAGGGCGCGCGGACCTATCTCTACGGTTTCAATTCCTGGTGGTACATGCCAAATGAACGCTAAAAATAAACAAACATGACGCAGAGGACGGAGACCAAAGACATTTCAAAGGAGCGAGGATATGCGATACGATATCGAGGGACTTTTTGCAGATTTCGTCCGGGAAAACGGCCTGGATGTGCGGCTGAGCCATCAGCTTCCGGAAGGGTATGAGGACGCCTTTGGCAGCTTTGACCCCACCACAAAAACGATTTTTATGGACGGGGCGTTCCTGGCAGACGCGGCGGAGCACGAGGCGTTGTTCTATCTCTTTCACGAGCTGCGTCACGCCATGCAGTACCAGCGGCCAGAGCTGTTCGGGGAGGATATCCGCCGGGGGTCCCGGTATGTGATCGGGTACGACGGGACCTGCTGCCGCCTGGACGGGGATCGCTGGTCCAAGTGCAAACTGGAGAGGGGCGGTGAGCGCTTCACCTTGGCCTACCAGAGCCAGCCCGGGGAGATGGATGCCAACCGCTTTGCCCGGGACAAGACGGCGGAGCTGCTGCCGGAGAAGGCGGACCTGGCGGAGGCTTTGGCGGAGATGTGGCTGCCGGAGGGCGAGCCCATGCCCCCGGCGGAGCTGGCGGCGCTGTATCATCAGATCGACGAGGCCATCCAGGCCCAGGGCGGCCCGGCCAAGCGGTACGAGCTGGCTGTTTTCGATTTGGACGGGACCATCCTGGACACCCTGGAGGACCTGGCCGGGAGCGTGAATCACGCCCTGGCCGCCTGCGGCTATCCCACCCGGACCATCGACGAGGTGCGCCGTTTCGTGGGCAACGGGGTGCGCAAGCTGGTGGAGCGGTCGGTGCCGGAGGGCACGGGTCCGGAGGACGTGGAGCGGGTGTTCGCCGCCTTCAAGGCCCACTATGCCGACCACAGCATGGACGCCACCCGGCCCTATCCCTACATCACCTTCCTGTTGAAGGGACTGAAGCTGAAGGGGATGCGCCTGGCGGTGGTGTCCAACAAGCTGGACGGGGCGGTGGGGCCCCTGTGCGAGCACTTCTTCCCCCACATCTTCGACGTGACGGCGGGGGAAAAGCCCGGCGTGGCGAAAAAACCCGCCCCGGACCTGGTGAACAGCGTGCTGGCGGCGCTTGGTATTTCCCGGGAAAAGGCGGTGTACATCGGCGACTCGGAGGTGGATATCGCTACGGCCCGGAACGCCGGGCTGGACGAGCTCATCGTCACCTGGGGCTTCCGGGAGGCGGCGTTTTTGCAGGAAAAGGGCGCCAGGCGGCTGGTGGCCTCCCCCGGAGAGCTGTACGACATCCTGACAGAGGGATAAAAAGAAAGGGCGCGTTTTTAACGCGCCCTATATTATTTTGTCCTGTCTCAGTAGAAGTAAAAGCCCACCACCACCAGCAGGCAGAAGGCGATGCGAAGCACGTGGTGCTTCAGGTGGAGATTGTTGCAGCGCTTGCCGTTCCACATGGCGGCGGCGCAGATGGCGGCGCACCCGGCCAGGGCCACGGGCCAGTCGTAGGGCAGGCCGTCCAGGCTGGCCGCCACCGCCCCGATGAGCACCGCCCCGCCTGCGATCATCAATATGCAGGGCTGCTTGAATTGGGGATTGCGCACCTGGCAGGCGGCGCCGTACATGGACAGCACCGCGAACAGTACGCTCAGTACCCAGAGAAGTCTGTCCACACCCATGGCTCACACCAGCTCCGAATAGCTGCCCAGATACCGGAAGGTCTCGCACATCTCCTCCAGGTCCGCCAGCAGCTGGATGAACCGGGGGGAGTAAACGCTGGTCTCCAGGTCGAAGTAGAACATGAACTCAAAATCCCGGTCAGGCAGGGGGCGGCTCTCCAGCTTGGTCAGGTTGATGCCCAGGGCGGTGATCCGGCTCATGACCCGGTAGAGGGCCCCGGGGCGGTGGCTCAGGGTGAGCATGACGCTGGTGCGGTCCGCGCCGGGGAAGATCTCCGGCTCCTTGCCGATGCAGATGAAGCGGGTGTAGTTGTTGCCCTTGTCCTGCACGTCGGCGGCCAGGGTGTCCAGGCCGTAAAGGGCGCCGCAGGCGTGGGAGCTCAGGGCCGCCACGTCCTTCCGGTCCGACTGGGCCACCCGCTTGGCGGCCACGGCGGTGTTCTCGCACACCGTCACCTTTGCCCCGGGCATGGTCTTGAGAAACTCCGAGCACTGGGCGATGGCCTGCTCGTGGGAGAATATCTCCCTGATATCCTCCTTCTTCACCCCGGGCCGGGCCAGCAGGTTGTGATCCACCTTCAGCCGCAGGGACCGGACGATGGAGAAGTTGTAGGCCATCATCAAATCGTAGATGCGGTTGACGGAGCCGGCAGTGCTGTTTTCCAGGGGCAGCACGCCGTACTGGCAGAAGCCGTTGGCGATGGCGGAAAAGACCGCCTCAAAGCTCTTCATGTAGGAGATATGGGCGTCCTGGAATAGCTTATCCGCCGCGATCTGGGCGTAGGCCCCCTCCACCCCCTGGCAGGCCACGGTGGCCGACTCGGGGAAGAGCTGGCGGGTGTTGGCAAGGCTTTTGGTGATCCGCTCGCACAGGGCGCTGGGCTCCCGGAGCAGGGACGCCTGATAGCTTTGGCTCACGTCCTCCAGGGTGGAGTACACCACCCCGGCGTATCCGGCCAGGCTCTCCCCCGCCGTCTGCTGGAAGCGCTGCTTGGCCTCCCGCTGGCCCACCATATCCGTCCCGGCAAGGCCCTGCTCGGAGCGGGCCTTGGCCAGCTGGGCGGAAAGCTCCATCCGCCGGGCGAACAGACGGCTCATCTCCCCGTCCAGGTCCTCCAGCTGCTTTTTCATCTGTTCCAAGTCCATGTCGCTGTTCCCTTTCTAAAACAAAAGCTGTGCGGCGCACTCACCGCACAGCAGATAGTCTGTCTGTTTACCGCAGCGAGAAGCGCCCTTACCTCTTGGCAAAAAAGGTAAAGAAGCTAAAGTTTGCGGTAAAGCTGAAGCGCATAAGGGCCCTCCCCTATCGATGTCGCTGCTATGATACATTGTTTTTCCCGGAATGTCAAGGGCGGCGCGCAAAAGGAAAAGCGCCCGGAACCTCCGGGCGCTTAATGATGCCGTTACTTTTGCTTCGCAAAAGTCCTCACGCTGCTCGCCGCGCTCTGCGCGGGGCATCAGATCCCATTCGAGGCGGGACTCCCGTCCCCCTCGAGCTCCCCCTTGCAGACTTGTCCCGTTTCTTTGTCAAACTAAAAAAGCACCCGGAGATTCCGGGCGCTTTTTGTGTGGTTCGGTTTTTTACTCCGCAGCCGCGGTGACAGCGGTGGAGTGGATGACATGGCGGGGGCAGACCTCCGCGCAGTGGCCGCAGTGGACGCACTTGGACTGGTCGATGGTGGCCAGGAAGTTGGTGATGGTGATGGCGTCCGCGGGGCACTCCTTCTTGCACTTCATGCAGCCGATGCAGCCGAAGTCGCAGTACTTGGTGATGGCCGCGCCCTTGTCGGTGGAGTTGCAGCCCACCGCGTTGGTGTAGGAGGCGGGGACCTTGGTGATCAGCTTCTTGGGGCAGGTCTCGGCGCACTTCATGCAGCCGACACACTTGCTGGTGTCCACCTTGGCGATGCCGTCTACCAGGTGCATGGCGTCGAAGGGGCAGGCGTTGACGCAGTCGCCGAAGCCCAGGCATCCGGCGGGGCAGATGTTCGCGCCGTTGCCGCCGCCCAGACGGGTGGCTGCCAGGCAGGAGGTCAGGCCCTCGTACTCGAATTTCTGCTTGGTGTGGCCGCAGGTGCCGGAGCAGCGGACGAAAGCCACGCTGGCCTCGCCAGCCGCGGCGGAGACGCCCATGATCTGGCCGATAGCCTCGGCAGCCTTGGCGCCGCCGGGCACGCAGCCGTTCACCGGGGCCTCGCCCTTGGCGACGGCGGCGGCATAGCCGTCACAGCCGGGATAGCCGCAGGCGCCGCAGTTGGCGCCGGCCAGCACCGCACGGACAGCCTCTTCCTTGGGGTCCTTCTCCACATGGAACACCTTGCCCGCGATGACCAGCAGTACGCCGAACACCAGGCCCAGGGCGCCCAGAATCAAGATAGCATATACAACAGACATTGTTCAGCGGCCCTCCTTATACAGGGAACTTCATGCCGGAGAAGCCCATGAACGCCAGAGCGAACAGAGCCGCGGACACGAGGCAGATGGCAAAGCCCTCGAAGGCCTTGGGGTAATCGGCGAACTGCAGCCGCTCACGCACGCTGGCGAACAGGACGATGGCCACCGTGAAGCCCAGGCCGCCGGTGAAGCCGTCCACCAGGCTCTCCAGGAAGTTGTAGTTGTTCTGGGTGTTCAGCAGCACCACGCCCAGCACCGCGCAGTTGGTGGTGATCAGGG
>CANROZ010000150.1 GCA_947632365.1 uncultured Oscillospiraceae bacterium | reverse complement strand
TAGATGCCGCCGCCCACACGGGCGAACAGGGCCACGAAGGAGGCGCCCATGCCGTTCATCACCATGATGTTGGCGATGGCGTGGGGATCGGATTCACCCATGAGATATTTCAGCACAAAGAACCAAATGGTGATGTCCAGCAGGCCCAGGCCCACCACCACGAAGCCCATGACGGACCCGGCGGAGAAGGCGATGTTCAGGCCCTTGTTTAGGCTCTCGCTAGCGGCGTTGGCGGTGCGGGCGTTGGCGTTGGTTGCGATCTTCATGCCGATGAAGCCAGCCAGCACGGACCAGATACCGCCTGTCAGGTAGGCGATGGGGGTGACCTTGGGGAGCATCTGCCCGTTGGTGCCGAAGGCCATGATCAGCAGGATCACGAACACCACGCAGAACACCTTGGCCACAGTGGTGTACTGGGCTTTGAGGTAGGCGTTGGCGCCCTCCCGGATGGCGGAGGCCAGCTTCACCATCTTCTCATTGCCCTCGGAAGCGCGCATGACCTTGTTCTTCTGCATCAGCGCGAAGAGCAGAGCCACGGCGGCGCCTACGAAGCCGATCCAAAACAGGTTCTCGAACATAAGCATCTCTCCTTTTGGTTTTATTGCTGCGTCAGGTCAGGGACCTTGCGTTAGTAAATACTATAATATACTGTTATCTTTGTTTTTTCAAACAAAAATTTGCGTTTTTGGTGAGTCATCTACAATTTGTAAAGTTCCTACAATTTCACGGGCTGGTTTTCTACAAAAAAAGGAGCCGTCCACAAAACTGCCCGGGAAAACCCGGTGAGAAATTGGATAAAAGCGCAAAAACTACGGGGTTTGCGGAAAAATTTCCGTATGGGCGCGGCGGAGGGGTGCAAAAGAACCGGACCGGGCGGGGGAGAGGGTCCCGTGCGCGTCAGAAATAGTCACAGACAGGGCCGGATGGGCGGTGGCTTTCCTGTGCGGATTTTCTATTGAAAAAAGAAATTGGGTATATTATAATACATTAGTTGAAAATACCCATTTTGCGCAGATACTGCCAGAAAACGAGGTGAGGAGCGGATGGATCAGGCAGTGGAGACCCTGAAAAAGTGGGTGGAGGAGAGCGACAACATCGTCTTTTTCGGCGGCGCGGGCGTATCCACGGAGAGCGGCATCCCCGATTTCCGCAGCGTGGACGGGCTGTATAACCAGCAGTGGGCCTATCCGCCGGAGACCATCATCTCCCACAGCTTCTTTGAGCGGGACCCGGCGGAGTTCTACCGCTTCTACCGGGCCAAGCTGGTGGCGCGGGACGCAAAGCCTAACGCCGCCCATCTGTGGCTGGCCAGGATGGAGCGGGAGGGCAAGCTGAAGGCCGTTATCACCCAGAACATAGACGGCTTGCACCAGGCGGCGGGCAGCCGCGAGGTGCTGGAACTGCACGGCTCCACGCTGCGGTGCTACTGTGCCCGGTGCCGGAAGAGCTATCCGGCCAGCTTCGTCAACGACGGGGAGGGCATCCCCCGCTGCGACTGCGGCGGCATCGTCCGGCCCGACGTGGTGCTCTATGAGGAGACTTTGGACGAGGATATCCTGGAAAAGAGCGTGCGGTACATCAGCCGGGCGGATATGCTCATCATCGGCGGCACCAGTCTCGCGGTCTATCCCGCGGCGGGGCTCATCAACTACTACCGGGGCCATAAGCTGGCGCTGGTGAATCGGGGGGCTACCCCCAGAGACGGGGAGGCCGATCTGATCGTCCGCGGCAACATCGGCCAGGTGTTCTCCCAGCTATGAGGTCCCAGGTGCTGGGCGTCGCCTTTGATCCGGTGACCATGGATCAGGCGGTGGAGTGGGCGCTGTCGCTTATAGAGGAGCACCGGGGCGCCTACGTGTGCACCCCCAACCCGGAGATCGTCTGGGACTGCCGCCGGGATAAGGCGCTGGCCACGGCTATCGCCGGGGCGGATATGGTCCTGCCGGACGGTGTGGGCGTGGTCTGGGCCAGCCGGGTGCTGGGCTGTCCCGTGCCGGAGCGGGTGACTGGATACGATTTTCTGCTGGCGCTGCTGGCACGATTCCAGGGACGGCTGTTTTTGCTGGGCGGCAAGCCCGGCGTGGCAGCGGCGGCGGCCGCTGCCATCGAGAAGCAATTTCCCCAGCTGACGGTGTGCGGCGTGATGGACGGCTACGGCGATGTGCAGGCCCAGCGCCGGGCGGTGGAGGATATGACGCCCGATCTGGTGTTGGTGTGCCTGGGCTCCCCCCGCCAGGAGCTGTGGATGCGGGAGAACGCCGGGCGGCTCCCGGTAGGCCTGATGGCCGGGCTGGGCGGGTGTCTGGACGTGCTCAGCGGGCGGGCCAAGCGGGCCCCGGAACGCTGGATACGGCTGAATCTGGAGTGGCTGTATCGGCTTCTCCGCGACCCGCGGCGGCTGACCCGGCAGATACGCCTGCCCCTGTTCGCGCTGGCGGTGCTGGCCCGGAGGATAAAAAAACCGGGGCTCAAATGAGCCCCGAGGAGATATGGCGCGTCTCTGTTTGCAGAGCCTTTGCTCAGTTGCCGCAGCCGCAGCCACAGCCGCAGCCGTTGTTGTTGTCGTTGCAGCCGCAGCCGCAGCCATAGCCGCCGGCGACGGAGAACAGAAGGATCAGGATGATGATGAGCCAGAGCCAGCTATAGGAATTGTTGTAGAACATTTTGTTTCCCTTTCTCCGCGCTCTGTTTAGTTCGTGACCGCCGTCTGCGCGGTGGGGCGAACGGCGCGTTTCCATCCGAGACATACTATGAAGCAAGGCCCTTTTGCGTGACGAAAGGATAAAGGAGCGTTTTCATGTTTTTCAAAAGAAAGAGACACGGTGACGATTTTCCGGAGCCCGAAGACTTCGGCGAGGAGGACTATGCCCCCCGTTCCTCACGCAGCGGCAGATACCAGGGCGACCTGCATTGGGATGACGAGCCTGCCGAGGACGAGGAGTACGCCGAAAACGAGGAGTATGCCGAGGACGAGGAGTACGCCGAAAACGAGGAGTACGCCGAGGACGGGGAGTACGCCGGGGACGAAGAGTACGCCGAGGGCGAGGAGTATGCCGAGGACGGGGAGTACGCCGAAGACGAGGAGTACGCCGGGGGCGAGGAGTATGCCGAGGACGGGGAGTACGCCGAAGACGAGGAGTACGCCGGGGATGAGGGACCCACTGTAGAGGAGGAGCCCGTCGCGGAAGAAGAACCTGTCGCGGAAGAAGAGCCTGTCGCGGAAGAGGAGCCTATCCCGGAAGAAGAACCCGTCGCGGAGGAAGAGCCTGTCACGGAAGAAGTGCCCGTTGCGGAGGAGGAACCTGTTCCGGAGGAAGAGCCAGCCGCCGCGGCCGCTGTCCCGTCGGACGAAGGGAAGAAAAAAGGCCGTTTTGCCATAGGCGGCGCCGCGCTGCGCCAGAAGAAGCAGGGCGCCAAGGATCAGGCGGCGGACAAGGCCTCCAAGGCATCCCGTCCTGTCAAAAAGCTCTCCCGCAAGGAGAGAAAAGCGGCTCTGGCTGTGCCGGAGAAGTATGTCCGGGAGCCCCTCACCGTGGGCAAGGACCTGAAAGGCGGCCAGATGCTGGTCTACGACTCGGAGCTGGACGATGTGGATTACACCGATCCGGACGATCTGCCGGAGATGCGGGACTATCTGCCCATCCGGTTCCGGCGGTACGGCCGTCTGGGCATCAGCGGCGGCATCCTGTACGCGCTGTTCGTCATCAGCATCAGCATCGTGCTGGCCTGCTTCGCCTGGATGTGCGCGGTGGACGTGCTGGCCCTGAACAAGGAGGTCATCAGCGCCCCGGTGGAGATACTGCCCTACGAGCCCACAGGGGATATGCCCGCCGTGGTGGAGCGGAAAAATTCCGACGGCGAGATCGAGGAAGTGCCCATCCAGGTGGACATCGACCAGGTGGCCACGGCACTGAAGGACGCGGGCATCATCGAGTATAAATGGCTTTTCAAGCTGTTCTCCCAGATATCCCACGCCAACATCAAGATCGACCCGGGCACCTATGATCTGAGCACCACGCTGGATTACCGGGCCTTGGTGACGGTGATGCAGTTCGGCTCCGGTCGGCAGGAGACCAAGCAGGTCACCTTCCCGGAGGGCTTCTCCATGGAGCAGATATTCACCCTGCTGGAGCAGAACTACATCTGCGAGAAGGAGGAACTCTACGAGGCGGCGGCCAACTACGACTTCGACTACGATTTCCTGGCGGACATCCCGCTGGGAGACGCCAAGCGGCTGGAGGGCTTCCTGTTCCCGGACACCTATGAGTTCTACCAGGGCGAATCCGCCGAGGCGGCCATCAGCCGCTTCCTGGATAACCTGGAGAGAAAGCTGAGCGAGGATATCCTGAACGGCTTTGCCGACCACGGCCTGACCATCCAGCAGGGCCTGACCATGGCCTCCCTTATCGAGAAGGAGGCGGCTGGAGCCGAGGGCGAGCGGGAGAACATGGCCTCTGCCATCTACAACCGTCTGGCCGCCGATATGCCGCTGCAGATCGACAGCACCGTCAACTACGCGCTGGGCACCAACACCCTGGACCTGACCTATGAGGACCTGGAGGTGGACAGCCCCTACAACACCTATAAGAATCACGGTCTGCCTCCAGGACCCATCTGCAACCCGGGCCTGGCGTCCATCCAGGCGGTGGCGGAGCCCGCCAGCACTGGCTACTACTATTGGTATTCCGTCAACGGCGAGACGTACTTCTTCGCCAACGACGACGAGCGTGTCGCCTTTATCGCGGCCAACCCCTTCTAAGACCGAGAAACTCAGAACAAGAGGTAGAAATATGAAAAAATACGGCGTGAATGAACTGCGGGAGATGTTCCTGTCCTTTTTCGAGACGAAGGGCCATCTCCGCCTGCCCAGCTTTTCGCTGATCCCCCAGAACGATGCCAGCCTTCTGCTCATCAACTCCGGCATGGCCCCCATGAAGCCCTACTTCACCGGGGAGCAGGAGCCGCCCCGGCACCGGGTCTGCACCTGCCAGAAGTGCATCCGCACGGGCGACATCGAGAACATCGGCAAGACCGCCCGCCACGGCACCTATTTCGAGATGCTGGGCAACTTCTCCTTCGGCGACTATTTCAAGAAGGAGGCCATCCCCTGGGCCTGGGAGTTTCTGACCAGCCCGGAGTGGGTGGGCCTGGACCCGGATCGGCTGTATCCCTCCGTGTTCGCGGGCAATGAGACCACCCCCGCCGACGACGAGGCTTTCCGCATCTGGAACGAGGTCATCGGCATCCCCGCCGAGCGCATCTATAAGTTCGGCAAGGAGGACAACTTCTGGGAGCACGGCTCCGGCCCCTGCGGCCCCTGCTCCGAGATATATTACGACCGGGGACCCAAGTACGGCTGCGGCAAACCCACCTGCACCGTGGGCTGCGACTGCGACCGCTACATGGAGGTCTGGAACGTGGTCTTCTCCCAGTTCGACAACGACGGCCACGACAACTACACCGAGTTGAAGCAGAAGAACATCGACACGGGCATGGGTCTGGAGCGCCTGGCGGTGGTGTGCCAGGATGTGGACAGCCTCTTTGACGTGGACACGGTGATGAACATCACCAACGAGGTGTCCAAGCTCACCGGGGCCACCTACGGCCAGAGCCACAAGATGGACGTGTCCCTGCGGGTCATCACCGACCACATCCGGGCCTCCGTCATGATGATCTGCGACGGGGTGCTGCCCTCCAACGAGGGCCGGGGCTATGTGCTGCGCCGCCTGCTGCGCCGGGCCGCCCGCCACGGCAAGCTGCTGGGCGTCAACGAGCCCTTCCTCTATAAGCTGGTGGACATCGTGGTCCACGAGAACGAGAGCCACTATCCCGACCTGCGGGAGCGGCAGGCGTACATCACCAAGGTCATCCGGGTGGAGGAGGAGAACTTTGCCCGCACCATCGACGGCGGCATGCGCATCTTTGACGAGATGCTCTCCGGGCACAAGGACCGGGGCGAGAGCGTGTTCTCCGGCGCGGACGCCTTCAAGCTCTATGACACCTACGGCTTCCCCCTGGACCTGACGGCTGACATGGCCGAGGAGCAGGGCATGACTGTGGACGAGGAGGGCTTTCAGGCCCGCATGGAGGAGCAGCGCCAGCGGGCCAGAAAGGCTCGGGAGGCCCTGGGCGATCTGGGCTGGGCCGGCGTGGAGTTCGGCAAGGAGGTGCCCGAGACCGTATTCGACGGCTACGAGCACACCGTTATCGAGGGGGCCAAGGTGGTCGCCCTGGTGGTGGAGAACGAGCAGGCCGACCAGATGATGCCCGGCGTGGAGGGCATCGTGGTGCTGGACAAGACCCCGTTTTACGCTGAGATGGGCGGCCAGGTGGGCGACCACGGCGTGATCACAGCGGGCCAGACGACCTTCACTGTCACCGACGTGCAGAAGAACAAGGGCGGCAAGTACATGCACTACGGCAAGCTCACCAGCGGCGTTTTGAAGCTGGGCGACGCCGTCACCGCCTCCATCGACACGGAGCGGCGCAAGGCCGTCATGCGCGCCCACTCCGCCACCCA
>CANROZ010000149.1 GCA_947632365.1 uncultured Oscillospiraceae bacterium | reverse complement strand
TAGTTCACCCCCTGGTGTTTTCTATCTTACACCAGGGGGTGGCTTTTCCTATTGCCTGTTTTTTCCGGTACAGTTCAACATCCCGGTCGATGGTCTTTCGTATATCCCTGTTTTTCATCCGCCCAGGGCGTCCCGCTCCCGGGCAAGCTCGGCGTAGAGCTCCGGCCCGGTCCAGGCGGCGTTCTGCTCCGTGAGCACCGCTTTCAGGCAGGTCCCGGCCCGGGCGGTATTCATGGCGGACAGAAAGGCGTCCAGCTGCCGATCGGTGAGATGGGCCAGCACCACCATCCGCCCGGGGACGGTCCCGGCGGGGCCGCCCTCCGGCCGGGGGGACGGGGCGAAAAACGAGCCCACCGGGCGAGCGTATCCCGCCGCATCCACCCGGCGCAGGCGCAGACCCATCCGGGCGCACACGCCCTTGAGCGTTTTCAATTCCTTTCCCTCGTAGCCGTAGGCCAGCACCGTGGCGGTCATGCGCGCCTCCTGTGAAAAATTTTGCCCTCCGACAAAACTAGTGCCCCTTCGACGGCCTTCGCTCTTTACAAATCCCCCGAAAAGGGCTATGCTCTGGATACAGCTTATCCAATGGGTCCTGGAGGGCCCGGCTCATATCTTTATCCCACAACCCTATGCTTTGGCGGGCTGCTCACACAGCCCGCCGCCTTTTTATTTTAATGTTGTCAGCCCACGCTGGGGGCCTCAGTGCTGGCGGGAGCGGTGGTCCCGGCGCTGACGATCAGATACTCGCTGGAGCACCAGCCGTAGAGGGTGCCCTTCTCGGCGTCGTTATACCGGACCAGGCACCAGTCGTCCTTGGTGGCGTAGATATCCACCTGGGTGCCGTCGGGCATGTCGGCGATCTTGTCGATCTCGGTGCTGGGGCCCTTGCGCAGCCGCAGGGAGGTGGAGCTCACCCGCACGGTGGCGGAGGTGGGCACGGTGACGAACTCGGTGTCCTCGGGGTATATCTCCAGATCGGCGGCCTGGATGGCGGCGATGGTGGCGTCATCCGGGTACTGCGGCGGCTCCGGCGTGGGGGTGGCCGCGGCGGTCACCTCGCTCGCGGGCGGGATGGCGGAGGTCACGTTCCCGGGATTGGAAGTGCTGCTGCGGCGGCCTGTGAGGATCATGACGGCGATGAGCAGCAGCAGCACCGCGCACACGGCCACGCAGATGATCTCCATCTTCCGCCACTGGGCCTCGCCCCACTGGCGGCTGTTGCCGCCCTCGCCGCGGCTCTTGCCGCGGCCGAAGAGACCCTGGAAGGGGAACACGCCGTCGTCGTCATCCTCGTCCTCGTCGGCGTAATCGTCGTCCCACTCGTCCTCGTACTCGTCGCTGTCGTCGTCGTAGGGCTCCTCTTCCGGCTCCTCCTCTTCCTCCTGCCGGGCCCGGCGGGCCCGGCCCCGCTCGGACTCGTCCTCCCAGTCCTGCTCGGGCTGGGGACGGCGGGCGGTGGACTGCTGGCGGCCGCCCCGGCGGGAGCGCCTGGCGTCGCTGATGCGGACGGGCTCCGGCGGCGCGGGCTCGTCGTAATCTTCCTCTTCCTCCTCGTCCTCCTCCGGCTCAGGCTCCTGCTTGGGCTGGGGGCGGCGGGCGGTGGTCTGGGCGGCGGGCGCCTTGCCCTTGGCCTGCTCCAGCAGCTCCGCCATCCGCTTTTTGGCCGGGCCGTAGCCCGCCTCGGCGGCTTTCACCAGGCACTTGGCGGCCAGACGGTTCCAACGGGGCTCGTCCGGCTCCTCCTCGCTGCGGCTCAGGGCCCACAGGCTCAGTTCGTAGTTGGCCTGCGGATCGCCCGCTTTGGCCCGCTCGATCATCTGTTGCTCTTCCTGCTCCGTCCATTCATTCATTGCCGATGTACCTCCCGCCTCCCCGACATAGCCGGGGAGAAAAAGACGTTCTTGCCTTTGGGCATTTGCTCACATTCTCCATTATAACGTGAAATCTCGTTGATTCCAAGGTTTTCGACGCAAAAATCATCAAAAATTTTTGAAAATACCTGGTTTTTGCGCCAAAAACTTCCGGTTGTTGCAATTTTTCCCGCTGGCCGCTATAATGAGGCCGGGTGATAGACGTATGAAAAAACTGCTGCTGCTCATCAATCCCAACGCCGGAAAGGGCGGGTTCAAAGCGGGCCTGGGGGAGGTGCTCATGACCTTCCACCGGGCGGGCTTTTCCACCACCGTGGCCTTCACGGACAAGCACGGCGACGCGCCCCGCATCGCGGCCCGGGCCGCCGACGGATACGACCGCATCGTGTGCGTGGGGGGCGACGGCACCTTCAGCGAGACCGTGGCGGGGCTGATGGGCGTGCAGGAGCGCCCGGAGGTGGGCTATGTGCCCATGGGCACCACCAACGACTGTGCCAACACCCTGGGCATCAGCCAGGCGATGGCGGCGGCCGCCGAGACCGCCGCCTTTGGCCGGAGCATCCCCTTCGACGTGGGCTGCTTCAACCATGAGCGGTATTTCACCTATGTGGCCGCCTTCGGCGCCTTCACGGAGGTGTCCTATCAGACGCCCCAGGACCAGAAAAACGCCCTGGGCCGCCTGGCCTACCTGCTGGACGGCATCAGCCGCCTGCCCAACCTGACCCACCGCTGGGCCCGGGTGGAATACGACGGCGGGGTGCTGGAGGACGACTATATCTTCTGCGGCATCACCAACTCCCGCTCCGTGGCGGGCCTCATCCACCTGAACAGCGTGGGCGTATCCCTGAGCGACGGGCTTTTTGAGGTGATCCTAGTCCGGAACCCGGAGAACGTGCTCCAGGTGGGCGCCATATTGACGGACATCTTCGCCAACAAGTTCGAGAGCGAGTATGTGACGCTGCTGAAGAGCCGGACGGTGCGCGTCACCCTCCAGGAGCCGGTGAACTGGACCATGGACGGGGAGGACGGCGGCATGCACAGCGAGGTATACTGCGAGAACATCCCCCGGGCGGTGCGTGTGCTGGTGAACGGAGAGAAGCAGGAGCCATGAGATAACGCCCGGCCGGGGCGTCCAAAAGGTCACTTTTACCCCCTAGTTGGCGACGGTTCGGCCGCCGCCGACGGGACCAATCCATGATAATCCGAACTGCATCTTCCAAATCGGGGATGTGTTCGGATTTTTCATTCCCATTGAGAAAATTTTATGAAAATGGTCATTTCGGCAAAAACCGAAATGACCATTTCAAATTTTGCTCAAGGGTGATGAGGTCCCGTCTTATTAAAAGGTCACGTTATCTTTGATATATTGGTAGTCTCTCAGTGTCACGAATAGATCATCTAGATATACAGATTCGACACTTTCAAATTGATAGAGCCAATTTAAAATGCCGTGCGCCACCGCATCCATGATCTCCTTATCAGGCGACGCAGGAATGATGTCTTCCGTAATGAGTTCATCACGGGCTACACCCAGTGTCGCCTTAAAATAAACTTGCGTGAGCAGGGTGTTATAATATAACCATGCAGCGTCATCGTCAGGCCACGCGAAATCTTCCGCACTGATCTCATTCGGAACGAAATATTCTTCGGAAAACGACTTTCCGACGTAAGACATGAGTTCCTGCATATCTTCGTCCGAAATGGGATGGGAATCCTCCGCAGTTTTGGCGGGCCGGAACGTCGCATACTCCGTGACGAACTGCGAAAACGTCCGCCCATCGGTCAACGAACCCCACAGGGCTTCAAAGCTGTCGTCGCCCTCTTCCAGCACCCATTCCCGCAGAGCGCTCGCCACGGCGCCCGCCAGCGCGTTCAGCGATTCATCCTCAAACGTAGCGCCCAGCTCTTCCGGGGCATCCGTCAGGCTCATTCCTGTCGAATAGGCCATGGTCGGCACAGTCACGACGGCGCGCCAGACATCGGATCCTGCCTCCGGCCAGGAAAAATCCGACGCGGCGATATCGTAAACGCTCAAATAATCCTCCCACAGATGCGCCCTGATTTTACTGGCCAGCGCCTGTGTAGCGGCATCTGTGAGTCCATACTCGTTTACTTCCGCCATCTCTGCCTCCGCTGCGAAAGCCCCAGCCCCAAGGGGGAGGACCATGCACAGGGCCAGAATGGTTGCTAACATTCTTTTCTTCATCTTTTGCTTTCCTTCCTTGATTGAAATTTACAGCCACCGTCAGAAAGGAAACGTATCTATCCCGGCGGTGTCGCGCTGCGCTGTCTCAACGGTACTTGCCCGCGGGAACAAGCCGAAAGACCTGCCCCGCGAACTTTCCCGCCGAAACAACAAAGGCGGTGCAGGGTAAATCCCCACACCGCGCACAACACAACACAAAGCCAGCAACCTTTTCCCCTTGTAAAAACAAGCGGGAGAAAGTATAATGGACCTTGGGCGCTGAAAAGCTGTGTAGGAGGTCCAAGCTCCTGCATAAGGGCTTGGGGTGTTGTCACCGCCTCAAGTCCTGCCTTTGTTATTTCGTTACTGTCATTATAACGCGTTGTTGGGTTTCGTGCAAGTGTTTTCCGATCCGAAGCAGAACAGGGCGGGAGCATCGTTTAAGATGTTCCCGCCCTGGGGTCTATTTTTCGTTTTTCTGCGCTTAATGTTGGGCCTTCCACTCTGCATACTCCCTCTGTCCTTCCTCGTTCTCAAAAAAGGCTTGTATCTCCGGAAGCAGGATGCGGGCCAGGGCCCCGATTTCATGGGGAGGGATCACAGACGTGGCGGCCGATCCGCATCCGGGCTGTGAAAAGGTCGGCAGCACTGACTACACCGCCAAGGTGGAGCTGGGAGGCAAGTCCGAGACGTACACTACCTCCATCAACGGCCTTCCGCCCACGGGCCATGATTGGACGTTCGACGAGGAGAAAGAAGTGGCATGGAGCGACGATCATACGCGTGCCACCTTTACCCTCCGCTGTAGGAACGGCTGGCACAAGGGCAAGGTCGAGACGCAGACTGTGGTGGGCCCGCCGACTGAGACCCCGGCCACCTGCGAGAAAGGGGGCACGCTGTGTACACCGCCACGGCCCAACTTGGCGGCGCCACCGTCACGGCCCGCAAGACAGTGGATGGGGATTCCCCTCTGGGCCATGACTGGACGTATACCGCCACCTGGTCGGAGGACAACACTACGGTCACCTTCGACTTCATCTGCAACCGCGACAAGAGCCACACCGATCAGGTGACGGTGAAGGCGATAAAGGAGACGGTGAAGGCCGCCGACTGCACCACCACCGGACTGGATCGGCTGTCCGCCAGTTATGAGAAGGACGGCCTGCTCGCCACGGCCTCCAAGGACGTGGTCACGTCGGCTCTGGGCCACGACTATAAGGACGGGGTTTGCACCAACTGCGGGGCGAAGGACCCGAACTACAAAGCGACCCCCACCTCGACGCCTGGCGGCACGGCGCCCGATACCGGAGACGGGACGGACCTGCTGGCCTGGACGGTGCTGCTGCTGGCCTGCGCCGGAGCGCTGACAGCGGTGCTGCGCAGGCGTGCGCGGCAGATATCGGGAAAACACAACTAAACGACAGGGGACGCCTCCGGCAAAAGCCGGAGGCGTCCTTGCATGTGCGGCGATGTTTCCGATGGGAAGCCCGCAGCCGTCAAGAAAACACCCTGCCTTGGCAGGGTGTTTTTCATGATTCCATCTGCTTGCCGAGAAAGCCGCTGACGGTGGTGGCCAGCTTCAGCTCCGTGTCTCCGGCCCGGACGCCGTCGCCCCGCTCCAGAAACACCACGCAGCCCAGCACGTCCCCCTCCGAGAGGATGGGCACCGCCACGGCGGCGGCCGGGGCGCTCTCCGCGTCGGTCACGGGCACGCGCCGCCCGCCGGGCTCCGCCCGGTAGGCCCGGCGGCCCTCCATGATTTCCTCCAGCTCGGCGCTGATGTGCTTGTCCATGATCTCCTTTTTTCCGGCTCCGGCGGCGGCGATGACGCTGTCCCGGTCGCATACGGCGGCGGTGTATTCCGCCGTCTTTTGCATGGACTGGCATATCTGCTCGGCAAAGGAGCTCAGCTCGCCCATGGGGGAGTATTTCTTGAAAATGACCTCCCCGTCCTTCTCTGTATAGATCTCCAGCGGGTCACCCTCGCGGATGCGCATGGTGCGCCGGATCTCCTTGGGGATGACCACGCGGCCAAGGTCGTCGATGCGCCGCACGATCCCTGTTGCTTTCATCTTTATCCTCCTGTCATCTTTTTGTCGGACAGGATTTATTATCCGCAAAAGTCCCAAACCTATGCAATGAGCCGAAATTTGGCAGCATCTCCGGCGATTTAAGAAGATCTTGAGCTCCCGGTCAAAGTTTTGCCTCGATACGCCACGACCGCCGCCGTAAAATGGCCCATCGACACGCTGCCGGAGAGGCCGGGGCTGCTGGTATACGCCCAGGGGCGCATCGGCGTGTACGTGGGCGGCGGCGGGGCCGGGGAGGCCATCTCTCACGCCGGGGGCGTGGTGAAGACCCGGGTGGCGGACCGGGTATGGACCTAGTGGCTCAAATGTCCCTTCATCCAATATTGAAAAAAGAAAATATTCTGTGTATAATGGCGGCATACTGATTTGGCAAAGCGAGGGAACACACATGACCAGAACGAGGATCGCCCAGCTTTGGGCGGACGCGGCGGCGTTCGAGAACAGGCACATCACAGTATGCGGCTGGGCGCGGACCATCCGGGACCAGAAGAATTTCGGCTTCATCGACCTGAACGACGGCAGCTCCTTCAAGGGCGTGCAGATCGTGTTCGAGCGGGCCGTGCTGGATAATTATGACGAGATCGCCAAGCTGAACGTGGGCGCGGCGCTGATCGTGACGGGCACGCTGGTGCTCACCCCGGAGGCCCGGCAGCCTTTTGAGATCAAGGCCTGGTCCATCACCGTGGAGGGCGTGTCCGCGCCGGACTACCCCCTGCAGAAAAAGCGCCACACGGTGGAGTATCTGCGCACCATCCAGCACCTGCGGCCCCGGACCAACCTGTTCTCCGCGGCCTTCCGGGTGCGGTCCGTGGCGGCCCAGGCCGTCCATGAGTTTTTCCAGAGCCGGGGATTCGTATACGTGCACACCCCCATCATCACCGGGTCCGACTGCGAGGGCGCCGGGGAGATGTTCCAGGTCACGACGCTGGACATCAGCGACCCGCCCCGGAACGAGGACGGCTCCGTGGACTACACCAAGGATTTCTTCGGTAAGCAGACCAACCTGACCGTGTCCGGCCAGCTGAACGCGGAGAATTTCGCCATGGCCTTCGGGGACGTATACACCTTCGGCCCCACCTTCCGGGCGGAGAACTCCAACACCCAGCGCCACGCGGCGGAGTTCTGGATGATCGAGCCGGAGATGGCCTTCTGCGACCTGGAGGGGGACCTGGAGTGCATGGAGGCCATGGTGAAATACATCATCACCACCGTGCTGGAAAAGTGTCCACAGGAGCTGGAGTTTTTCAACTCCTTCGTGGACAAGGGCCTGCTGGAGCGGCTGCGCCATGTGGCGGGCAGCGACTTTGGCCGGGTCACCTACACCGAGGCGGTGGAGCTTTTGAAAAGATCCGGGGCGGAGTTTAAATACCCCGTGGCGTGGGGCATGGACCTGCAGACGGAGCATGAGCGGTATCTCACCGAGCAGATATACAAAAAGCCCCTGTTCGTCACGGACTACCCCAAGGAGATCAAGGCCTTCTACATGCGCCTGAACGACGACGGCAAGACCGTGGCCGCGGCGGACTGCCTGGTGCCGGGCATCGGGGAGATCATCGGCGGCAGCCAGCGCGAGGAGCGGCT
>CANROZ010000148.1 GCA_947632365.1 uncultured Oscillospiraceae bacterium | reverse complement strand
TGCTTGATGCCCGCGGACTCGGCGTTCACCTGGCCGAACAGGTCCAGGTCCACCGCGTTGTTGATGGAGATGAACTTGTCCAGCTGGGCGATGACCTGCACGTCGTTGGTGTAGTCCACCGTGGCGCCCATCACGTCGGGGTTCTGGTTTACATAATCATACAACTTCTGGGAGCCCGCCGCGAAAGCGAACACCTGACGGCCGTAATCGACGTTCTTGTTTTTGCCGTTGATCTTCCCGGCCATGGCGATGTCCACGAAGCCGTCCACGTACATCTCGGTGTGCACGCCCAGGTCCTTCAGATCGGACTCGGCGATGAGCGCGCCTACGGCGTTGGGCATGCCGCCGATGCCCAGCTGCAGGCAGGCGCCGTTGGGTATCTCGGGCACGATCAGGTTGGCCACGGCCTTGTCCACCTCGCCGGGGGCGGCGGAGCCCAGCTGGGCCACGGGCGGGTTGGAGCCCTCCACCACGTAGGTCACATCCTGGATGTTGATCTCGCTCTTGCACAGGCCGAACACCACGGGGAGGTTCTGGTTGACCTCCACGATGATGTGCTTGGCCTTGGCGCACATGTCATAGAGGTGGGAGGGGCTCAGGGACAGGGAGAAGTTGCCGTGGGCGTCCATGGGGGGCACCTGGACCATCACCACGTCCACGTCCACGTTCTCCCGGTAGTACCGGGGCAGCTCGGAGTAGCGGATGGGGCTGAACCAGCCCATGCCCTTGGCGATGATCTTCCGGTCGATGCCGGAGCAGTGCCAGCTGTGCCAGGCGAAGTGCTCGCCCGCGTCGTCGGCCTTGCAGATCTCGGGCATCCACATGGTGACGCCGCCGCGGACCTTCACGTCGCGCAGCTCGGGGGCCCGCTTGGCCAGGGCCCTGTCCAGCTCCACCGGATGCATGGTGCACCAGGTGTAGTCCACCCAGTCCCCGCTCTTGACCAGCTTCACCGCCTCGTCCGGGGTGGTGAGCTTGCTTTTATACAGTGCCTGATAGTCCATGATCTAGACTCTCCTTTTTGCAAAAATGCTTTGGCAGTATTTTAACGGGGCGCGGGCAGATTGTCAAGTGCGGCGGGCCATGCCGGATATCCGCAATTTACTGCGCGCCGGGGCTTGACTTTTGCCGTGGCCTGTACTATACTGAAAAATGATAAAAAATAAACAATCCCGGAATATGGCCTGCTTCCGGACAGGCGCATCATTTTGTAATTTTATTGAAGGAGGAACTCCCCCGTGAAAGACATCTATCTGGTAAACTGCTGCCGTACCGCCATTGGCAGCTTCCAGGGCACGCTGAGCAAGACCCCTGCCGTGGAGCTGGGCGCCATCGTGGTGAAGGAAGCCCTCAAGCGGGCCAACATCGCCCCTGAGAACGTGGACGAGCTGATGTTCGGCTGCATCCTCACCGCCGGGCTGGGCCAGAACCCCGCCCGCCAGGTGGGCGTGAAGGCCGGGCTGCCCTACTCCGTGCCCGCCTACACCGTGGGCATGGTCTGCGGCTCCGGCATGAAGAGCGTCATCGAGGCCGCCCGCGCCATCGACAGCGGCGACGCGGACATCATCGTGGCCGGCGGCATGGAGAGCATGACCATGGCGCCTTACGCCTCCCCCGCCACCCGCATGGGCGCCCGGATGAACGACACCGTTCTGAAGGACACCATGATCAGCGACGGCCTGTGGGACGTGTACAACAACTACCACATGGGCACCACCGCTGAGAACATCTGCGACGTGTGGGGCATCACCCGCGAGGAGCTGGACGCCTTCGCCGCCTCCAGCCAGCAGAAGACCGAGGCCGCCCAGGCCGCCGGCAAGTTCGACGACGAGATCGTCCCCGTCCCCGTGAAGGTGAAGAAGGAGACCATCGAGTTCAAGGTCGACGAGTTCCCCCGCAAGGGCGTGACGGCCGAGAGCATCGCCAAGCTGCGCGGCGCCTTCCCCGTAGGCCCCGAGGGCGTGGAGGACGAGATCGTCCACACCTTTGAGCCCACCCAGGTCCATGAGGCCGACACCAAGAAGCATGTCCAGCGCGTCACCGCCGCCAACGCCTCCGGCATCAACGACGGCGCCGCCTGCATCATCATCGCCAGCGGCGAGGCCGTGAAGAAGTACGGCCTGAAGCCCATGGCCAAGCTGGTCAGCTACGGCCAGGGCGGCGTGGACCCGAAGATCATGGGCGTGGGCCCCGTGCCCGCCACCCGTCAGGCCCTGAAGAAGGCCGACCTCACCATCGACGACATCGACCTGATCGAGGCCAACGAGGCCTTTGCGGCTCAGTCCATCGCCGTGGCCCGTGAGCTGGGCTTCGACATGGCGAAGGTCAACGTCAACGGCGGCGCCATCGCCCTGGGCCACCCCGTGGGCGCCTCCGGTGCGCGTATCATCGTCACCCTGGTGCACGAGATGCAGAAGCGTCCCGAGGCCAAGCTGGGCCTGGCCACCCTGTGCATCGGCGGCGGCATGGGCGTCGCCACCATCTGGGAGAAGTGCTGAGCGCCTGACCCCCGGAGCCGCCGTCGGCGGCGTGGATAAGTGAGAAAATGACCGCATCCTGTCCTGCCGGATGCGGTCATTTCCATGGCCGAAAGAAATATGTTGACACTATGTCAGGACGGTGCTATACTGCGTTCTGACAATATGTCAGAATATGAATGGAGGCGTGGATATGAAGAAGAACATCGGTTCCAAGCTGGCGCTGTACCCTGTGCCCATCACGGTGATCGGCGCGATGAATGGGGCCAAGCCCACTTGGACCCTGGCGGGACACCTGGGCATCATCGGCCACGACCGGGTGCTGGTGAGCCTGGCCGCGCCCCATTTTATCAACGGGAAGATCAAGCAGACGAAAAAGCTGTCCATCAATCTGGTGGATGAGGCGCTGCTGGCCAAGGCCGACTATGTGGGATCCGTCAGCGGGAATAAGACCGACAAATCTGCCGTGTTCGCCTGGGAGCGGGGCGAGGCCGACGCGCCGATCATAAGCGATTCGCCCCTCACGATGGAGTGCAGCGTGGAGGACATCTATACCACGCCGAATTTCGAGAGCTTCATCTGCTCCATTGACAATACCTATGTGGCGGAGGAGCATCTGGACGGGTCGGGCAAGATCGATTACAACACCCTGAAGCCTGTGCTGTTCGAGTTCCCGACCTACCACTATCTGGGGACGGGCGACGTGATCGGGAAATGCCTGTCCTTCAAAGAGACACAGTCAGTATAAGGAGGGCGCAACATGCCGAAGGGATCGCCGGAGCTGACGAACGCCCGGAAAGAGGAGATCATAAACGCCTGCGAGGCGCTCTATCAGACCATGGGCTTCAAAGAGATCACCATGAAGGACATCAGCTCCGCCACCAGCTTCACCAGAACGTCCATCTATAACTATTTCCAGACGAAAGAGGAGATATTCCTGGCCCTGCTCCAGCGGGAGAATGAGCTGTGGATAGCGGACCTGACCGCCATGATGGAGGCAAACGACGCCTTGACCAAAGAGGCGTTCGCGGACAAATTCGCCCGGACGCTGGAAAAGCGCGCCCAGCTTCTGAAGATCATGAGCATGAACCACTACGACATGGAGACGGGCAGCCGTCCGGAAAGGCTCAAGGAGTTCAAAACGGTCTATGGCAAGTCTTTGCAGACCGTTCGGGCGTGCCTGGATAAGTTCTTCCCCGAAATGTCCCAGAAGGAAAAGCAGGACTTCATCTACACCTTTTTCCCGTTCATGTTCGGCATTTACCCTTACACCTTCGTCACGGTCAAGCAGCGGACAGCCATGGAGGAGGCGGGGGTCAATTATGTGTTCCTGTCCATTTATGAGATCACATACAACTGTGTGAAACGGCTTCTGGGAGGCGAAAAATGAAGTACACGAAACTGGGAAAGTCCGACCTGACCATCTCCCGCATCTGCATGGGGTGCATGGGCTTTGGCAACGCGGCCACGGGACAGCACAGCTGGACGGTGGGCGAGGCCGAGACGAAGGAGATCATTAAACACGGTTTGGACCTGGGCATCAACTTTTTTGACACCGCCATCGCCTACCAGAACGGCACCAGCGAGCAGTATGTGGGCAAGGCGCTGCGGGAGCTGGCCAGGCGGGACGATTACGTGCTTGCCACCAAGTTCACGCCCCGGACCCAGGAGGAGATTGACGGCGGCGTGAGCGGGCAGAAGCACATCGAGAATTATCTTGATCAGAGCCTCCGCAATCTGGGCCTCGACTATGTGGACCTGTACATCTATCACATGTGGGACTACCACACGCCCATGGAGGAGATCATGGAGGGGCTGGATCGCGTAGTCCGGGCGGGAAAGGCCCGATATGCTGGCATCTCCAACTGCTTCGCCTGGCAGCTTGCCAAGGCCAACTTTTACGCCCGGGAGAACGGCCTGACGGAATTCGTATCCATCCAGGGTCACTACAACCTGATCGCCCGGGAGGAGGAGCGGGAGATGGCCCCCTTCTGCGCCGATCAGAACATTGCCATGACGCCGTACAGCGCTCTGGCCGGCGGGCGACTTTCCAAGCGCCCCGGCGAGACCAGCAAGCGCCTGCGGGAGGACGCCTACGCCAAATTTAAATATGCTGCCACGGCTGAGGCGGACGGGAAGATCATCGCCCGTGTGGCGGAGATAGCGGACCAGCGGGGCGTGTCCATGACAGAGGTGTCCCTGGCCTGGCTGCTGACCAAGGTGACCGCCCCGGTGGTGGGCGCGACGAAGTTCTCCCATGTGGAGGGGGCTGCCAAGGCCGTGGACCTGGAGCTGACCCCGGAGGAGACTGATTATCTGGAGGAGCTGTACGTCCCCCACGCTCTGGTGGGCGTCATGGCCCAGAACGGCAAGCAGAAGGCCGGAAACGTGGTTTGAAGGGTATGAAGAGCGGACGGAAAAAGATCGTGTCCATCGCGCTGGCGTGCTGCGTGTGCTTTGCGCTTGCCGCCTGCGGCGGCGGAAGGGCCCGGGAGAACGGGGCTATCCCAGCGGCCGCGCCGGACGCCCGGGCGGAACAAAATGAGACAACGGAGGAGGAAACTGTTATGAACATGACGATCGGCGACACGCCCGTGACCGTGGCGTGGGAGGACAATGCGTCCGTGGAGGCGCTGAAAGCGCTGTGTGGCCAGGGACCGCTCACCATCCAGCTGCACATGTACGGCGGTTTCGAGCAGGTGGGCGATATCGGGTCGAGCCTGCCGAGAGACGATACGCAGACCACCACTCAGGCCGGGGACATCGTGCTCTACTCCGGCGACCAGATGGTGGTGTTCTACGGCTCCAATGCCTGGGCCTATACCCGCCTGGGGCATGTGACAGATCAGGACGCGGACGGGATGCGCGCACTTTTGGGCGGCGGCGACGTGACCGTCACGCTCACGATGGAATGATTTTGTTTATAAGGAGGTATTATCATGGAGAAGATCACACAGACAGCGGGCAGAAATCAGCTTGGCGATTTCGCGCCGGACTTTGCCCACTTCAACGACGACGTTCTCTTTGGGGAGAACTGGAACAACCACGACATCGACCTAAAGACCCGGTGCGTCATCACCGTGGTGGCGCTGATGTCCTCCGGTATCACGGACTCGTCCCTCATTTACCATCTGGAAAATGCCAAGGCCCACGGCGTGACTCGCGGGGAGATCGCCGCCATCGTGACCCACGTTGGTTTCTATGTGGGCTGGCCCAAAGCGTGGGCGGTGTTCCGTCTGGCGAAGGATGTGTGGAACGAGGCCGAGCCCGCGCTGACGGAAAAGGACAGGTATCAGAACACCATCCTTTTCCCCATCGGCGCGCCCAACGACGGCTTTGCCCAGTATTTCAGCGGCCAGAGCTATCTCGCCCCCGTGTCCAGGGAGCAGGTGGGCATCTTCAACGTGACCTTCGAGCCGGGCTGCCGCAACAACTGGCACGTCCACAACGCCGACAAGGGCGGCGGACAGATCCTCGTCTGCATCGGCGGACGGGGGTACTATCAGGAGTGGGGCAAGCCCGCCGTGGAGATGAAGCCCGGCGACTGCATCAATATCCCCGTGGGCGTGAAGCACTGGCACGGTGCCGCACCGGACAGCTGGTTCAGCCATCTGGCCATCGAGGTGCCGGGCGAAAACGGCTCCAACCAGTGGCTGGAGCCTGTAAGCGAAGAAGAGTATTCCAAACTGAACTGAACGGAGGTATAACTATGGCAGGACAACCAACAGCGGCGACTGGCGGGGAGCGGTATATCCCCTATGCCGAGCGCACCGGAAACGAATCCATCGTGTACTTCACCCGGGACCTGTCCCCGGAGGGGCTTATGAAGGTCTACGAACGGGTGAACGGCGCCATCAGCGGCAAGGTGGCCATCAAGCTGCACACAGGCGAGCCCCATGGCCCCAACATCATCCCCCCGGCGTGGGTCAAAGCGTTCATGGCCAAGGAGCTGCCCGACGCCACCATCATCGAGACGAATACCTATTATGACGGCGACCGCTACACCACCGAGCAGCACCGCCAGACCCTGAAGATCAACGGCTGGACGGACTTCACCACCGTGGACATCACCGACGAGCACGGCACGACGATGCTGCCCGTGAAGGGCGGCAAGTGGTTCACGGAGATGAGCGTGGGCGCGTCCCTGCCTACCTACGATTCCCTGGTGGTGCTGACCCACTTCAAAGGCCATCTCATGGGCGGCTTCGGCGGCTCCAACAAGAACATCGGCATCGGCTGCGCCGACGGGCGCGTGGGCAAGAAGATGCTCCACGAGAAGAACGGCGAGTTTTGGGGCGTGACCCAGGAGGAGCTGATGGAGAAGATCAGCGAGTCCACCAAGGCGGTCATCGACCACTTCGGCAAGCACATCACCTATGTGAACGTGCTGCGGAACATGTCCGTGTCCTGCGACTGCGAGGGCGTGGAGGCGGAGCCTGTGGTGACGCCCAACGTGGGCATCCTCGCCAGCGTGGATATCCTGGCGGCGGATCAGGCCAGCGTGGACATGGTGGCCGCCATGAAGGAGGAGGATCACCACGCGCTCATGGAGCGCATGACCACCCGCCATGCTTTCCGGCAGCTCTCCTATATGAAAGAGCTGGGCATGGGCAACGACCGCTATATCCTCATCGACGTGGACAACGGCGACAAACGCATCACCGCCGCCGACGCGGTGGCGGGCGTGGTGCCCTTCCAGGGATGAGAGCGAAAACAGCTTTGCCCAAACAATAAGAGCCGGACCCATATCCCGCGGGATATGGGTCCGGTTTTTGCTGTGTGTCATGTCCGCTGGCGGCGGGCCCAGCTTCCGACGGCGAGGGGGAGGCAGATAACGCCGATCAGGATCGGGACGCTGATCAGCATATACGGCATCCAGATGCCCTTGCCAAAGATGTGGAATACATTCGTGCGGAAGATGTCGGTGGGGGCGCCCACTAGCGGGAGATACTGGGACACATTCTGTGCCCAGAGGGGCAGGTAACGACCCAGCAGGTTCGGCACATAGGTGATGGACAGACTGAACACCAGGGCCAGCACGTTGCTTTTCACTAGCGACGAGAAGAGCATGGTCATCCCCGCGTAGCCTATGACGCCCAGGAAGATAAAAGCCAGCTCGAAGAGCTCCGCTTTCAGCATGTTCCAGGGGGCCACGGCGACCTCTTTGATGAATTGGATAGGCATGTCCCACCCGGACGTACCAAAGAAAATCAGCTGCGCCGCGACCATGCCTCCCGCTATCAGCACGAACAGCTCTGCCGCGAAGGCCAGACCGCTCATGACCTTCACCCGCGCCAGCTTTCGCCAGCCGTGCTTTGTGGTATGCAGCAGCGGCGCGGTACAGTCGTGCCACTCCCCGGAGAACAGCAGTCCCAGGGAGATGGCGAGGAATGGCGCTATTTTTGCGCTGATATTGGGCAGCGCGCCAGTCAGGATGTAGTTCCATCCCTGTGTCCATCCGTATTTCCAGGGCTCCTCGATCTGGCTGTTCATCTGCTGGAGCATATCCACGTCGGCCTCGGTCAGCAGGCCGCCCTGCCGGGCGACTTCCAGGTTGAAATCCAGATACCACTGCCGCTTTCCATAGAAGTCGGTCAGCTTCTCTGTGTCCACGTAGTGGATCAGCGGCTGATACGTTTGGTTGGCGTTGTCCTCCAGTTCCGGGTATAGCTTGTTGAGATAACTCGACGCCAGTATCCAATCGCCCATGGACTGGAGCCCCGGACGTTCCATCGGGTCATAACTCTCATAGTCCGCCACGATCTTTTGCAGCGTCTCGTCTGTCCAGTAGTCGCCGAATTGGGAAAACCGCTCCTGCCAGTCCCGGATCGCGAAATAGCCGTCAAAATTGTTTTCGTATGGGCTGGTCGTGTCCTCGCCCAGGCTGCCGAAAACGAACCACTGAAAGGAGAGCACGCCCCCATATAGGACGCTGTACAGGAAGCACAGCAGCACGCATATCCACACCCGGGGCGTCCGCCACAGCCGTTTATGTTCCAAAGTGAAAAGCTCCATCTCAGGCCTCCTTGCCGAAGTGATAAAGATATGCGTCGTCCAGTATGGGGTCGCAGGCCGCGGCCCCGTCTGCGGGCTTTGCATCCGCGATGATGCGCAGCACCACCTGCTCCCCCTCGTGGCGGTAATTGGCCACGGTGCACCGCTCCTGCCAGAATCGGGCCTGCTCCCGGGGCACGGTCAGCTCCCAGACCTTTCCCCGCACCTGCTCTGCCAGCTCCGGCACCGTGCCGTACATGATGAATCTTCCGGCGTTCATCACGAACACCCGATCCGCGATGGCCTCCACGTCCGACACGATGTGGGTGGAGAGCAGCACGATCCGGTCCCCTGCGTACTCCGACAGCAGATTGCGCAGCCGCACCCGCTCCTTGGGGTCCAGCCCGGCGGTGGGCTCGTCCAGGATCAGGACCTTGGGGTCGTTCAAAAGGGCCTGGGCCACGCCCACCCGCTGTTTCATGCCCCCGGAGAAGGTCTTGATCTTCCTGTCGGCCACGGCCGTGAGGTCCAGCGTCTCCAGCAGTTCCCGGACCCGTCGGCCCGCCCGGTCCCGGGGGATGCCCTTCAGGGCGGCGATGTAGCTGAGAAACTCCGCGGCGGTGTAGGTGGGGTAGTAGCCGAAGTCCTGGGGCAGATACCCCAGCACATCCCGGTAGGCCTCCCCCATGGCGGAAACCTCCCTGCCGTCGAAGCGCACCTCCCCGGCGGTAGGCTCCAGGATGGCGCACAGCATCCGCATAAGGGTGGTCTTGCCCGCGCCGTTGGCCCCCAGCAGCCCGTAGACTCCCGGGCCGAGCGTGGCGCTGACGCAGTCCACGGCGATCTTATGCCCGTAGTGTTTCGTCAGCCTATCGATCGACAATTCCATACATGTTGACCTCCTTGTTGGCATGGATGATATAGACTATCTCTTTTGCAAAGAGCCAGGAATACACCAGCACCGCCGCCACCCAGACCCCCAGGGCGGACGCCTCGTAGAGCCAGGGGAACAGGGACGAGGCGTGGCGCCAGAAAAACACCGACCCCAGGGCGATGGCCATGCACAGGGGCGCGCCGTCCCGTTTGCTCCGGCGGATCAGGGCCAGCATGGCGGTCATGCAGGTGAGATAGGGCACCAGGCAGTAGATGACGATGTGGCCCAGATTCTCGCAGGAGCGCTGCAGCCAGATCTCCAGGGCCAGCAGGAAGGTCAGGCACACCAGCGCGCCCCCGCCCGCGATCACCAGCCGGGCCAGGGTCAGCAGGGCCCCGGAGGTGCGGGTTACCGCCTCCACCTCGCTGACACGGTAGTGCTGGCCCCGGAAAAAGGCGGGCACCACCGCCAGAATGAACAGGGGCATATAGTGGGGCACCTCGTATACGCCCATGCGGGAGGACAGCGCCGCCAGGCAGGCCGCCAGCAGCACCGCCAGCTGGGACAGCAGCAGGGGTATCCCCTCGAAGTGGAACACATCCGCCAGAAAGCCCCAAAAGCCCTGCCGCGCCTCCGTATCGGCGGGGTGGGCCTGGGCCAGGCGGCGGCAGAGCGCCACCGTCTCCTCCAGACGCACGGGCTCGCCGCCGTGGCCCAGGTCCTGGCGGAGCATTCTTTTCAGCGCCTTATTTCTCATCGTCCTTCACCTGCCTCATGATCTTCAGCGCCCATCGGACACGGCTCTGGGCCGTGCGCAGGCCGCAGCCCGTCACCTGCGCGATCTGGCGGAAGGTGAGCTGCGCCCCGTATCGGAGGAGGACCGCCTGCCGCTGCTCCGGGCTCAGCGCCGCCAGCAGGGCGTTCACCTCGTCCCGGTCCTCCGCCTGGCGGATCGGGTCCGGCCCGGCGGGGAGCCGCTGCTCGTCCTCCAGGGGGTATTGGCAGCGCCTTCTGCTCTCGTCGATGCACAGATGGTCCGCGATGGTATACAGGAATGCGCGGAAGCGCTTGTTCTTTTTGTATCTGGGCAGGGCGGCGAACAGCCGCAGGAACGTCTCCTGGGTCAAGTCCTCCGCCGTCTCGGCGCTGGCGCAGCACCGCCGACAGTACCGCAGGATGGCGGGATACCAGCGGCGGACCAGCGCCTCGGCAGCGTCGGCGTCGCCCTGCCGTATCCGGTCCACCAGCTCGTCGTCGCTCACGGCTGTCACCTCCCTGTGCCGTCTCCGTAGATAATAACGGATGAGGGGCGAAAAATGATGAATCAGACCTTAATTCCGCCCCAAACGGCGCAAAAAAGCCCCGCACCCAGGAGAGGGTGCGGGGTGGAGGGGAGGCGAATCATTTGGTGCCAACGGCGGGGCCCTGTCCGGGACCCGGGCTGAAAAAGGCCACGCCGATGGCGCCGGGCCCGGCGTAGGTGCCGATGGTGCAGCCGATGCGGCAGATGGGGATATCCTCCGCCCGGCCCCGGTAGAGGGAATGACTGTCCGCCAGATATTTTTGCAGCAGCGCGTCAGAAAGGCCGCTGTAGCCCAGCACGTAGGGCATGGAGAAGTCGATGCCCCCGGACTTCTCCACGAAGTTCATCAACAGGTTGTTGCCGTTTTTGGAGCCCCGGGCCTTGCCGATGAGGGCCACCTCGCCGTCCTGCACGGCCACCACGGGCTTGATGGACAGGATCCCTCCGGCAAAGGCCACCGCCGGGGAGATGCGCCCGCCCTTTTTCAGATACTCCAGGGTGTCCAGCAGGGCCAGCAGCCGCACCCGCTTTTTCTCCGTCTCCAGCCGCTGGGCGATCTGCGCCGCGGAGAGGCCCTCGTCCCGCAGACGCACCGCCAGCATCACCAGGATGCGCTGGCCGATGCTCACGTTCTCGCTGTCCACCACGGTGACGCAGCCATAGTCCGCCGCCGCCATCACGGCGCTGTTCCAGCCGCCGGAGAGCTTGCCCGAGAGGGTGATGCAAACCGCCTCGTCCCCGGCCTGAGCCACGGCGCGGAACGTCTCCCCATACTGGAAGGGCGTGATCTGGCAGGTGTGGGGCAGGACGTCCGACTCGATGAGCTTTTCAAAAAACGCCTGGCCGGACAGGTCCACCCCGTCCAGATACTCCTGGCCGCCGAAGGACACCGTGATGGGCAGCACTTCCAGGCCCAGGTCCTTCGCCTGCGCCTGGGGGATATCGCAGGCGGAATCGGTGATGATGCGCACGCTCATGACTGCTCTCCTTTCTGCGCGGCTCGCCGCGCCCGTAGCGGCACGTTCAAAAGCACGATGGCCGCGAATATGAGCCCGATGCCCAGGGCGTTTTTCAGGTGCAGCGGCTCGCGGAACGCGACGATGCCGCACAGCGTAGCCACCATGGGCTCGGCAAAGGCCAGCACCGAGGCCTTGCCCGCCTCCACGTTCTCCAGCCCCGTGGTGTAGCACACGTAGGGCATGAAGGTGGATATGACCCCCAGCCCCGCCGCGCATGCCGCCGCTTTTCCGCTGCCCGCCAGGATGTGGGCCGCCGCGGGGATATGCACGAAGGGCGCCAGACATACCGTGGACACCAGGAAGGTATAGAACACCAGGGTGAAGGTGTGGTATTTTCGCAGGGCCACCTTGCCGAAGATGCTGTAGGTGGCGTAGCCAAGGCCGGAGCCGATGCCTGTGAGCAGCGCCGCCGGAGCGATCTCGCCCCCGGCAAAGCCGCTGACCAGCACGCACCCGCCAAAGGCCAGCGCCAGAGCCGCGATCTTCTGGGCGGTGATCTTTTCCTTGAAAAACAGGGCGCTCATCAGCATCACGAAGCAGGGCGCCGTATACAGCAGGATGGAGGCCACGGCCAGGGTGGTCCGCTGGATGGTGGTGAAGTAGCACACATTGAAAAATATGATGCTCACCAGCCCCGTGCCGACAAACATCCACATATCCCGCAGCCGGATGCGGAACAGGGAGCGGTCCCGCAAAAGCAGCCACAGTCCCATCAACGCCACCGTGGTGACGCTGCGCACGAAGGTCACCTGAAAGGCGGTGAGCCCCGCCGCGGACATGGGCCGGGAGAACAGCCCGATGACGCCCCACCCGGAGGCGCCGACCAGTATCAGAAGCACAGAAAGCGCCGATCTGTTTTTCATGATTTTGCCTCGTACCGCTGTTTTTTCGCAGTATAGCACAGCCGCGGGGCCGATTCTATGGACAATTTAACAGAAAAAAGACCGTCGGCGAGCGGGCGCTTCGTGAGGCTGGCGTTTTAAGGGCTTTTCCCTCCCCCAGCCTCGCACTCGCTCGGCAGCCCCCTCGTCTGAGGGGGCCGGATACTGGGCTGCACCCGGTAATATGCCTCCCTCTGACGAGGGAGGTGGCGCGGCGGCAGCCGCGACGGAAGGAGAGATGTGCGGCTTGCCCCGACAACATCTCTTCACTGCGCACTGAACGATGCGCCTCCCTCGGCAGAGGGAGGCGCATCCGTATCAGCTGTTTTCCACGGCGTATTTCATAAAGGGATTGAAGCGCCGCTCCTTGTCCAGGGTGGTGGTCTGCATATGCCCGGGATAGACCTCGTAGTCCCCGGGCAGGTCGTACAATCGCTTCAGGCTCCGCAGCAGCGAGGGCATATCCCCGCCGGGCAGGTCCGTCCGGCCGCAGGAGTCGGCGAACAGGGTGTCACCGCAGAAGAGGGCGTCCTGACAGATGTAGCACACGCCGCCGGGGGTGTGGCCCGGGGTCTCCATCACCCGGAAGGTGAGGCCGCCCACGGAGACGGCATCCCCCTCCCGCACCATGACCGAGCCCTCCGGCGGGTCGAAGCGGTAATCCCCCCGGCCTACGTCCTTCTGGCTCATGCACACGACGGCGCCTGTCTCCTCCCGGACGCCGTTCGCCGCCAGGACATGGTCGAAGTGGCCGTGGGTGAGCAGGATATATTTGGCGGTGAGACCGTGCTCCTCCAGGTAGTCCATGATGGTGTTGACCTCGTCGCCGGGGTCGATGACGGCGCACTGGAGGGTGGCCTCGTCGGTGACGATGTAGCAGTTGGTCTCGATCTGGCCCACGGTGAGGCATTTGATGAGCATGGTTGGTCCTCCTTCACAGTTCTCTGGTGTCCAGGATGATGGTGACGGGCCCGTCGTTCTGGCTGCGGACCTGCATGTCCGCGCCGAACACCCCCGTCTCCACGTGGAAGCCCCGGTCCCGGCACTGGGCGATGACCGACTCGTACAGGGGGATGGCCTGCTCGGGCCGGGCGGCGTCGGTGAAGCCGGGCCGACGGCTGTGGCAGTCGGCGAAGAGGGTGAACTGGCTGATGATGAGAAGGCTGTTGGCCCCGGCGTCCGTGGGGTTGACGTTCATCTTGCCCGCCGCGTCCTCGAAGATGCGCAGACCGCATATCTTGTCGGCGATCTTCTCCGCCTGGGCGGGGCCGTCGTCCACATGGACCCCCAGCAGCACCAGAAAGCCCTGGCCGATCTGGCCGTGGATGGCGCCGTCGATCTCCACGGAGGCGCTTTTCACTCTTGTCACGACAGCCCGCATCTCACACGCCTCCCCGGTTCACGTCCCGGACGCCCCGCACGGCCTGCAGGCGGTTGATGATGGTCTGCAGCTCGCTGGCGTGGTTCACCTCCAGGGTGATGATGACGGTGGACAGGCCCTTGCCCGTGTCCCGGGCGTTCAGGCTGCGGACCTTGGCGTTGAGGGTGTTGAGGATGGTGGCGATGTCCATGACCAGGCCGCTGCGCTCGTCGGAGGTGATGTAAAGGTCCGCCGCATAGCTGTCGGTGATGTTGTCGGCCCAGGAGACGGTGATCCAGCGGCCCTTGTCCTCGTCCCGGCGGTAGTTGACGCAGTCCTTCCGGTGGATGGACACCCCCAGGCCCCGGGTGATGAAGCCGATGATGGGGTCGCCGGGCACCGGGGTGCAGCAGCGGGAGAATTTGATGAGGCAGTTGTCCAGCCCCTCCACCAGTACGCCCTGGACCGCCTTCAGCTCCTTCTGCTGGCGGCGGTCGGCCCGCTCCTGCATCTTCTCCAGCTCGGTCTTGCGCACGGTGGTGCGGTTGCGCACGATCTCGTCCCGGATGCGCCCCACTGCGTGGGCGGCGGTCATGCCGCCGTAGCCGATGGAGGCGTATACGTCGTCCATGTCCTGTACGGCCATGCGCTTGAGGATGTGGGGCAGCATCTCCGGATCGTTCACGTCCGCCATGGCCAGGCCCGCGTGCTTGGCCTCCGCCTCGAACATCTCGCGGCCCTGGACGATGTTCTCCTCCCGACGCTCCTTCTTGAACCACTGCTTGATCTTGGAGCGGGCCTCGCCGGACTTAGCGATGTTCAGCCAGTCCCGGCTGGGCCCGGCGGAGGCGTGGGAGGTGATGATGGACACGATGTCCCCGTTCTGCAGGGGATAGGCAATGGGCACGATGCGCCCGTTCACCTTGGCTCCGGTCATGGAGTTGCCCACGGCGGAGTGGATGGCATAGGCAAAGTCGATGGGCGTGGCTCCGGCGGGCAGGCTCTTCACGTCCCCGTTGGGGGTGAACACGAACACCTCGTCGTCGAACAGGTCCATTTTCAGGTCGTGGTAGAAGTCCTGCACATCCGAGTCCTGCTGTGTCTCCAGCAGGCGGCGTATCCAGGCGAATTTCTCCTCGTCGCCCTCCTTGTGGCCCATGGGGCCGGACTTGTATTTCCAGTGGGCGGCCACGCCGTATTCCGCCGTCATGTGCATCTGCCAGGTGCGGATCTGCACCTCGAAGGGGATGCCCTCGGTGCCGATGACGGTGGTGTGCAGGCTCTGGTAGTTGTTGGGCTTGGGGGTGGAGATGTAGTCCTTGAACCGCCCGGGCACCGGGCGGAACATCTCATGGATGATGCCCAGCACGTTATAGCAGTCCGCCAGGTCGTTCACGATCACCCGGAAGGCGCACAGATCGAATATCTCCTCCACGCCCAGATGCTGGGCGTACATCTTCCGGTAGATGCTGTAGATGTGCTTCAGCCGCCCGTAGACCTTGCAGGAGATGCCCTCCTTCTCCATCCGCTGGCCGATGCGCTCCTCCATGGCCTTCTGGAACTCCTCCATGGTCTGGCGGCGCTTGTCCAGGATGCTGGTGATCTCCCGATAGCCCACCGGGTCCAGGTATAGCAGCGCCAGGTCCTCCAGCTCGTCCTTCATCTTCTCCACGCCCAGCCGATGGGCGATGGGGGCGTATATCTCCATGGTCTCCCGGGATTTCGAGAGCTGCTTTTCCGGGCTCTGGTACTCCATGGTGCGCATGTTGTGCAGGCGGTCGGCCAGCTTGATGAGGATCACCCGGATGTCCTTGGCCATGGCCAGGAGCATCTTGCGCAGATTCTCCATCTGCGCCTCCTCCAGGGTGCTGTACTGCACCCGGGTCAGCTTGGTGACGCC
>CANROZ010000147.1 GCA_947632365.1 uncultured Oscillospiraceae bacterium | reverse complement strand
GCCCTTCAGCTCCAGCATCTTCTTCTCGGAGATGTAGTCGGGCACCATCCGCTTGGCGGTGCACTTGGCCGCCAGCTTGGTCAGGTAGTAGTAGGGCGTGCCCTCGTCCACGTTGTCCTCCTCCAGCACGTAGATGAGCTTGGGGAACGCGGGGGTCACCCAGATGCCCTGCTCGTTCTTCACGCCCTCGTAGCGCTGCAGGAGCGTCTCCTCGATAATGATGGCCAGGTCCCGCTTCTCCTGCTCGCTCTTGGCCTCGTTCAGGTACATGAACACGGTGACGAAGGGGGCTTGTCCATTGGTGGTCAGCAGCGTGACCACCTGGTACTGGATGGTCTGCACGCCCCGGCGGATCTCCTCCCGCAGGCGTTTTTCCACGATCTGATCCACCTGCTCGCTGGTGGGGACCACGCCCAGGGTGCTGATCTCGTCCCGGACGATGGAGCGGATCTTGTCCCGGCTGACCTGGACGAAGGGGGCCAGGTGGGCCAGGGAGATGGACTGTCCGCCGTACTGGTTGCTGGCCACCTGGGCCACGATCTGGGTGGCGATGTTGCAGGCGGTGGCGAAGCTGTGGGGCCGCTCGATCAGGGTGTCGGTGATGACAGTGCCGTTTTGCAGCATATCCTCCAGGTTCACCAGGTCGCAGTTGTGCATGTGCTGGGCGTAATAGTCGGTGTCGTGGAAGTGGATGATGCCGTCCTCGTGGGCCTGGACGATGTCGGGCGGCAGGAGGATGCGGTTGGTGATGTCCCGGCTGACCTCGCCGGCCATGTAGTCCCGCTGGGTGGAGTTGACCACCGGGTTCTTGTTGGAGTTCTCCTGCTTGGCCTCCTCGTTGTTGCACTCGATGAGGGTCAGGATCTTGTCGTCGGTGGTGTTGGACTGGCGCACCAGGCTCCGGGTGTAGCGGTAGGTGATGTACCGCTTGGCCACCTCATAGGCGCCGTGGGCCATGATCTGCTCCTCCACCATGTCCTGGATCTCCTCAACGGAGGGGGACCGGCCCAGCTCCACGCAGCTCTTCTCCACCGAGTCCGCGATGCGGTGGATCTGGGTGTTGGTCATGCGCAGATCCTCGTCCACCACGGCGTTGGCCTTGGTGATGGCGTTGATGATCTTGGTGATGTCGAAGGTGACCTCCGAGCCGTTTCTCTTGATGATCTTCATTTCCAGCGCCTTCCTCTCTCTTTCGGCCTTCCGGGCCGCCCACGGTTACATAACGTCGGTGAAAGCTATACTAGCACAACATCTTGTGCTTGTCAACACCTTCGCTTTCAATATTTTGTAACGCCTCCAAGAGCCCGCAAACCCTTGAAAACACTGGACATTCCGTAACTTTTTGTAACATTTTTGCGCTCATATTCGAAAAATTTTCTAAAAAATTTTTCAACATCTGCTGCGAAAACAGGACCGTCGACCTTCCCCGACGCTATATCTTGCTTTCAGCACGCGGGCCATGGCCGTCGGATACGCAATTATTATGAGCCGATCGACTTGATAGTGTGAAAAAAATGCTCTATACTATTTTTGCTACGCACATCGATCCGGGAGGTCAGCCATGAACAGCCCCAGCAGCTATAGCCGGGAAGGCTATTTGACAGAGGACTATCATTTCTTTCATCTGCGGGACACCGCCGGGCAGGAGCGGGATTTCCACTTCCACGAGTTCGACAAGATCGTGATCCTCCTGGCCGGACGGGTGGACTATATGGTGGAGCGGATGACCTATGCCCTGCGGCCGTGGGACGTGCTGCTCATCGGCCACCATGTCATCCACAAGGCGCTGATCGACCAGTCCCGGCCCTACGAGCGGGTGATCCTCTATCTGGACCGGAAATACATCGACCGGGCCATGCCGGGGGCCGGGCTGATGGAGTGCTTTGACCGGGCCGACAAGCTGGGGCGGTATCTGCTGACGCCCCCGCCGGAGGAGCAGAAGATGCTGGCCGGGCTCATCGAGTCGCTGGATCGGTCCCACGCCGACAGCGCCTTTGGCGCGCAGGCCCTGCGGAGCACCTTTCTCGTGCAGCTGCTCATCCTGGTGAACCGCCTGTCCCTGGCCGACGCGCCGCCCACGGAGGACGCCGCGCCACAGTACGACCCCAAGATCGCCAGCACCCTCTCCTACATCAATGAGAATCTGGCCTCTCCGCTGACGGTGGAGGCGCTGGCGGAGCGGGTATATCTGAGCAAATATCACTTCATGCGACTGTTCAAAGCCCAAACGGGCACCACGGTCCACGCCTATGTGCGCCAGCGGCGGCTGCTCTATGCTGCCCAGCGCATCCGCCAGGGGGAGAGCGTGAACAAGGCCGCCGCGGACAGCGGCTTTGAGGAATACTCCACCTTTTTCCGGGCCTTTCGGGAGAGCTTCGGCGTCAGTCCCGGGCAGCTGAAATAGCGCTTTGGCTGTTTCGTTTGGATAGTGCTCATTTGAAAAATGGTCGCTTACGAATATTATTCACTCAAATCAGGGCGATAAAAGGCGAAAATGGGTAAACATCCGGAAATTTCTGCATAAACTCCAGTCTCGTTCCCGTCTCCGGATGAATAAAGGCCAGTTTATACGACCACAATCCAATTTCTTCGCCGTCGTCCCCAAGACCGTATTTTCTGTCCCCCACCAGGGGCAGGCCGCGGCTGGCAAACTGGCAGCGTATCTGATGGGTGCGTCCGGTGAGCAGCCGCACCCGCACCAGGCTCATATCCTCCCTTGTGCCCAGGGTCTCGTATTCCAGCGCAGCCGGGCGGGCGTCTCTCCCCGTCTCGTGGGTCACGAAGGTCATGCGTTTTTCCCGGTCCCGGCGGAGAAGGTCCTCCATCCTGCCCTGCTCCGGCTGTGGGCAGCCGTGCACCACGGCCAGATACTCTTTTTGAAACTGCCCCTCCCGCATCTGGCGGCTCAGCTCAGAGGCGGCCCGGGCGGAGCGGGCGAGCACCATCACGCCGCCCACCACCTGGTCCAGGCGATGGACCGTGCGCACACAGGCGCGCTCGTCCCCCAAGGCGCGCCGCACCAGCTCCGGCATACCGCCGGGCCCGTCCGTAGACAGTACGCCCCGGGGTTTGACGCAGACCGCTATCCGCTTGTCCAGATAGAGAAATTCCATACACCCTCCCGCTGACAACATTATAATTATACGGCATGTCCCGACCGCCCGCAAGACGCCGGGCGCAAAAAGGGAAAAATCGTGAAAAAAGGCTTGATTTACTATTCTATATATGGTATAGTAATCAAGCGAATTTTGAAAAAGGGTGATTCTGTCATGACTATTGCACTTTCTATATTGGACCTGATCGCATGCCTGTTCCTCATCATCGTCATCCTGTTCCAGAGCGGCAAGCGCTCCGGTCTGTCCGGCGCCATCGCCGGCGGCGCGGATACCTTCATGAGCAAGAGCAAGGCCAAGACCTGGGACGCCAAGCTGGCCAAGATGACCAAGTGGGTGGCCATCGTTTTCGTGCTGCTGACCCTGGCTTTGAACTTCGTGTGACACTTTGAAAGAGCGCCGCAGCAACGGCGCTCTTTTCATACATTATTATATATGCCCCGGCGCCGCGCGCCGGGGCATATTTTATTGGCTTCGGAAACCACTGGCTTTGCCAGTGGAGGCGTCTCGCAAAAAGCTTTAGCTGCAAGCATCGAGCGAAGCGAGCTACAAGTAAAAACTTAATCAACGAGAGCACTAACGGGAAAAGGGATCGCCCGTTTACGGGCTGTGGGGCAAGTGATGCAAGAGGCAAAATTTCGATGCGTCTTGAGACGCCTGCCGATCCCAGGCCCTTCTAGGGCCTATTCAAGCCTCCGGCTTCGCCGGAGGTTTTGACTTACTGTCCCAGCGGTAGTCGAACTCACTGCGGCGGTCCCGGCTCATGAGCTCGTGAACGGCCTTGGTGACATCGGCGTTCTCATAGAGGATGCCGTATACGCTCCGGCAGATGGGCAGGTCCACCCCCAGCTTCTCCGACAGCGCTTTCACACTGGCGGCGGCGTAATAGCCTTCCACCACGGCGCCCACTTCCCGCAGGGCCAGTGCCACGGGAGCGCCTCGGCCGATGAGCTGTCCGGCCCGGCGATTCCGGGAGTGGACTGAAAGACACGTGACGATGAGGTCGCCCATCCCCGCCAGGCCCGAGCAGGTGCTCCTAAGGCCCCCTGCCTTCTGGCACAGCACCGCCAGCTCCGACATGGCCCGTGTCATGAAAAGCGCCTTGGCGTTGTCCCCCAGGGCCAGACCGTCCACCACGCCGCAACCCAGGGCAACCACGTTCTTCACCGCGCCGCAAAGCTCCACGCCCACCACGTCCTGATTGACGTAGACCCGGAACATGTCGTTCATGAATACGCCCTGCACCAGTTCCGCCACCGCCTTGTCCTCGCAGGCGGACACACAGCCCGTGGCCATGTGGCGGGATACCTCCTCCGCGTGGGAGGGGCCGCTCAGCACCGCAACGGGGAACGCGTCCTGCGTGATCTGGCGGATCACCTGGCTCATGCGCAGCTCCGTGCCCGCCTCGATACCCTTGGTGGCCGAGACGATCACCGTGCCGGGACGGATATGGGGCGCGGCCTTTTCCACGGTGGAGCGCAGCACGTTGGACGGTGGTGCGAACACCACCAGCTCCGCTTTCTCCGCAGCCGAGGGGTCGCTGATCACGGCGATGTCCTCCGGCAGGGGCACGCCGGGCAGCGCCGGATTTTTCCTGGTGCGGGCCACGGCCTCCGCCTTCTCCCCGTCATGGGACCAAAGGCTCACCCTGTGGCCGTTGTAGGCCAGGAGCATAGCCAGGGCGGTGCCCCAGGCACCGCTGCCAAATACTACGATCTCCATCGTTCTCAGCCTCTCTTTTCGTCCCCGTCGTCACGGAAATAGAGCACCTTAGCCAGGTCGATATACATCCGGTCGCGGTACCGAATGGCCTCGCGGGCCTTGTCGCCGCTATAGTCATAGAACCCGGCGCCGCTCTTTACGCCTAGTTTTCCCTGCTTCACCATCTCCCGCATGAGACGGCTGCCCTCTTTTTCGTCGCACAGCTGCTCGTTCAGATAGTCGGTTATGTGGGAGAAAACGTCGATCCCGCCGTGGTCCGCCACGCCGAAGGGACCAAGGGCCGCATACCGCAGGCCCATGCCCGCCTTCAGCACGGTGTCGATGTCTTCCACCGTGGCCGCGCCCTGCTCCACGATATACAGCGCCTCCCGCAGCATGGCGTATTGCAGCCGATTCACGATGAAACCGCTGATATCCTTCACCGTTACAGGCGTCTTGCCCAGCTCCACCACGATGGCGCGCATCCGCTCCACTGTCTCCGGGCTGGTCTTTTCCCCGATCACCAGCTCGCACAGCGGCAGCAGATGCGGCGGATTGATCCAGTGCTGGCCCATAAACCGCTCCGGCAGGCGCACCGCCTTGGCGATATCGGAGATATGCAGCCCGGAGGTATTGGTGGCCAGCAGCGCGCTGTCCGGGGCCACGGCGGATACCTGCGCCAGAAAGTGCTGCTTGACCTCCAGGTCCTCCGCGATGCTCTCCACCACCAGGTCGGCGCTGCCGAACACGGATATATCGGTGGTCATACGGATGGCCTTTTTCACGGTGGCGGATCGCTCGGCGCTGAGCATGCCCTCCTCCACTAGCGTGGCCTGGTTCATCTCGATGAGCCTTTCAGCCCGCTCAAGGCCCGCCTCGCTGCGGTTGTAGAGCACGGTATCCCAATCGGCCTGGGCGTATACCTGGGCCAGGGACGCGCCCATGGTCCCAGCTCCGGCAATGATCACTTTTCGATCCATGATATGTACTCTCCTATTCCCATGTCTTCCAGATATCCGGGCAATAGCCCACCGTGGCCTGTTTGCCGTTGCGCACGATGGGCGTCTTCAAAAGCTCCGGATACTCGAACAGTTTCTCGATCTTGTCCTGGTCATAGGCAAGATAGCCGACCTCCGGCGCGTCGCTCATGGCGGACAGACCAACCGCATTCTTCACGGCCGTCAGCTCCCCCCGGCTCATCCCGTAGCGCTGGATGTCCACGTATTGGAACTTCACCCGCCGCTCTTTGAAGTAACGCTGGGCCTTTTTCGTGTCAAAGCACTTGTTCTTGCCGAAAATCTGGATGTTCATCACTCACACTTCCATGATGACGGGCAGGATCATGGGGCTGCGGCGGGTCATCTTGTAGAGATACCCGCTCAGATTGGTCTTGACCTTACCCTTGATCTCCGCCCAGTCGGTGATACGCTGGCGCTCGCAGGACTCGATGGACTCGTACACCACCCGGCGCATCTCCTCCATGAGCTGGGCGTTGTCCTTCACATACACAAAGCCACGGGTGATGATCTCCGGCTCCGAGATCATGGTCCCGTCCTGGGTGGACATGGTCATGACCACCACCAGCATGCCGTCCTGGGCCAGATGCTGGCGGTCCCGGAGGACGATGTTCTCCACGCCCTCCTCGGTGGTGCCGTCCACCAGCACCCGGCCAGAGGGGACGGAGCCGTTTTTCTGGATGCGCTTGGCGGAGAGCTCCACCACCTCGCCCACCCCGGCCACCACGATGTTCGCCGGGTCGATGCCCATCTCCTGGGCCAGGGAACCGTGGCGGCAGAGCATGCGGTGCTCGCCGTGGACGGGGATAAAGAATCTGGGCTTGGTGAGGGCCAGCATGGTCTTCTGCTCCTGCTGGCAGGCGTGGCCGGACACGTGGATGTCGATGCTCCGGTCGTAAATGACCTCAGCGCCCTTCCAGAAGAGCTCGTCGATGACCTTGGTGATGGTCCGCTCGTTGCCGGGGATGGCGGAGGCGGAGATGATGACCCGGTCCCCCGCACCGATGTGCACCTGCCGATGCTCAGAAAAGGCCATCCGGTACAGGGCGGACATGCTCTCCCCCTGACTGCCGGTGGTGATGATGACCACCCGATCCGCCGGGAGATTGCCGATGCGGTTCATATCCACCAGCACGCCCTTGGGCACAGAGAGATACCCCTCCTCCACGGCCAGCTTCAGCACGTTCTCCATGCTCCGGCCCGTGATGCCCACCTTGCGGTTATAGTGGGCCGCGCAGTTGATGATCTGCTGGATACGGTGGACGTTGGAGGCGAAAGTGGTGACGATGATGCGCTTGTTGCAGCCACGGAACAGCCGTTCCATGCTCTCCCCCACGTGGCGCTCCGATTCGGAATAACCGGGCCGTTCCACGTTGGTGGAGTCGCTGAGCAATGCCAGGACGCCCTCCTTGCCCAGCTCCGCGAAACGGTGAAAGTCGAACACGCCGCCCTCGATGGGCGTCAGGTCGATCTTGAAGTCTCCGGTGTGGATCACTGTGCCGATGGGGGTCTTCACCGCCACCGCCACGCTGTCGGCGATGGAGTGGTTCACATGGATGAACTCGCAGGCAAAACTGCCGCCCACCTTGAAGCTGTCCCCCGCCGAGTGGGTGACGAGCTTCACCTTCTCCGTCAGGCCGTGTTCCTCCAGCTTCAGCCGCACCAGCCCCGCCGTCAGGCGGGTGGCGTAGACCGGGCAGTCCAGCTTGCTCATCACATAGGGCAGCGCGCCGATGTGGTCCTCGTGGCCATGGGTCAGCACGATGCCACGCACCCGGTCCTTGTTCTGCACGAGATAGGTGATATCCGGGATGACCACGTCGATGCCGTACATGTCCTCGTCGGGAAAGCCCATGCCGCAGTCGATCACCAAAATATCTTTGCCATACTCGTAAACGTAGAGATTCTTGCCGATCTCATCCAGACCGCCAAGAGCCATGATCTTTAATTTTTGTGCCATTGAAAAAGTAAAACTCCTTACACTATGTATCACGCGCTGGGACAGGCTCCCGCCTGTCCGATAAGATCATACCCGCATCCGGGAAAAATATTCCCCGTTCCGTCGTTTTACATGTCCCGGCGGCCCTCCAGGGCCCGGACCAGGGTGGCGTCGTCGGTGAACTCCAGATTGGAGCCCACAGGGATGCCATAGGCCAGGCGTGTCACCCGCACCTCAAAAGGCTTTAAAAGCCGCGCGATGTACATGGCCGTGGCATCTCCCTCGGTGTCCGGGTTGGTGGCCATGATGACCTCCTTCACATCCCCCTGGGCCACGCGGCTGACAAGCTCCGAGATACGGATATCGTCGGGCCCGATGTGGCTCATGGGGCTGAGCACCCCATGAAGCACATGATAAACGCCGTTATACTCCCGGCTGCGCTCCAGGCTGGCCACGTCCCGGGCCTCCGCCACCACGCAGATGACGCTCCGGTCCCGCCGTTCGTCGGCGCATACGGCGCAAAGCTCACCGTCCGTGAGGTTCTGGCACACCGGACAGGTGTGCACGGTCCGCCGGGCCCGCAAAATGGTCTCGGCAAAAGCCTCCGCCTCTCCCTCCGGCAGAGCCAGCACATGGAAGGCCAGCCGCTGGGCGCTCTTGCGTCCGATGCCGGGCAGGGCCGCAAAGCGGTCGATCAGTTCTTCAAAGGATACGGGAAAAAATGCCATCGTCTGTCACCTGCCCCGCAAAGAACGGATCACAGCGGCATAGTCCTCGCGGCCGAACACCGCCGAGCCCGCCACCAGTACGTTGGCCCCCGCCTCCAGGACGATCGGGGCGGTATGGGCGTCCACGCCGCCGTCCACCTCCAGATCGCAGCCGGGATTCGCCCCATCCAGCATCCGGCGCAGCTGGGTGACCTTCGGCATCATATCCGCCATGAACTTCTGCCCGCCAAAGCCTGGCTCCACCGTCATCACCAACACCATATCCAGCGCCTCCAGCCAGGGCTCCAGGGCCGCGGCGGCTGTTCCGGGCTTCACGGAGAGCCCCGTCCGCACCCCCATCGCCCTGGTCTTTTCCAGGGCGGCGGTGATGTTCTCCGGGGCGTCCGCCTCCACATGGAAGGTCAGATGGCTGGCCCCCGCGCGGCAAAAGGTCTCCACGTACCGGATCGGCTTGTCGATCATGAGATGCACGTCCAGAAAGGCGTCCGGGAAAGACTTTCGGATGCTCTGCACCACGGGCACGCCGATGGAGATATTGGGCACGAACCGCCCGTCCATCACATCCACATGGATATACTCCGCGCCGCCTTTCAGCACAGCGCCGATCTCCTCACCCAGCCGGGTGAAATCCGCCGCCAGGATCGACGGGGCGATCTTGATGTTTGACATATGGCTCCCTCGCTGCATACTATGTCTCAGCCGCGCCGCGCGCGACCGGGCTTTCATATAGGGGATGGGCCGGGCTCTGCCTGGTCTGTCCCCATCGTTTCGTTCACACTATAATACTTTTACAGTATATCACGCTTTGGATGAAAGTGGCAAGTAGGCCTTGACGATATTGTCTCTTTAGCATAAAATATATGTATCCTGTTCTGGGGGGCTTGTCTCATGCGTCAAGTGAAGCGCCGTTCGGCGCTGCCTGTATATATCGCAGCCGCCGTATTTGCGCTGTGGGCGCTGTTGCTGCCGCTGTATAAGTTCTGGCATTTCCTGGCGGCGGCGCTGGTGACGGCCGGGGCATGGCTGCTGGCGGACAAGCTGATAGCTCCCAAGGTGGAATACGTCCCCGAGCCCGAACCGGAGCCCGTGTCCTACGGGGCCGAGGCGGACGCCATCCTGGCCGAGGCAAAGACCGCCCGCACCGAGATGGAGCGGCTGGCCGCCTCCATCCCGGACAACGCCGTGAAGGCAAAGATCGCGGACCTGGCCACCCTCTCTGACCGGATCGCACAGGACGCCGTCCAGGACGCTTCCGATATCCCCCAGATCAAGAAATTCCAGAACTATTTCCTCCCCTCCACCATCGCGCTGCTCAACGCCTATGACCGCATGAGCGCCCAGCAGGTGGACGGCGCCAACATCTCCGGCTCCAAGGACCGCATCGTCCAGATGCTGGACACGGAGATCGAGGCTTTCAAAAAGCAGCTGGACGCCCTGTACCAGAACGACGCCATGGATGTGGACGCGGACATCAAGGTGATGGAGAACCTTCTGGCCCGGGAGGGCCTGAGCGGCGGCGACGAGCTGCAGGAGTTTTTCAAAAAAGCGGAAACAAAAAAGAATAACTGATATACGGAAAGGAAAAAAGCATCATGGCAGACGAGAAGAAATACGAGATCAATCTGACGCTGGACCCTGTCCCTGCGGCGCCTGCCGCCCCTGACGCCCAGCCCGTTCCCACCGCGGCCGCGGCCGCTGCCCAGACGGCTGTGCAGGCCGCCGCTGCGACCGCTCCCGCGGAGCAGGCCGCCCAGCCCCAGGAGGAGGCCCCTGTGGAGAAGCTGGACATCGAGACCCTGGCCCCGGAGGAGCAGGCCGCCGTGCGGGAGTTCGCCAAGAAGATCGATGTGACCGACTCCGTGCAGGTGCTCAACTACGGCTCCGCCGCCCAGAAGAACATCGCCGACTTCTCCACCCAGGCGCTGGAGCGCGTCCGCACCAAGGACCTGGGCGAGGCGGGCGACATGCTCTCGGACCTGGTGAACCAGCTCAACGGCCTGGACGTATCCCAGGAGCAGCCCAAGGGGCTGAAGGGCCTCTTCAAGAAGGCCACCAACAGCATCGCGGACCTGAAGACCAAGTACGACAAGGCCGAGGTGAACGTGGACAAGATATCCGCCGCCCTGGACCAGCACTGGATCACCCTCAACAAGGATATCGTCACCATGGACAACATGTATGAGATGAACCAGGCCTACTTCAAGGAGCTGACCATGTATATCATCGCCGGAAAGCTCCGTCTGGAGGAGCTGCGCGCCACGGAGCTGCCCGCCCTGATGAAGAAGGCGGAGGAGACGGGCGCGCCCGAGGATGCCCAGGCCGCCAACGATTACGCCGCCCAGCTGGGCCGCTTTGAGAAGAAGATACACGATCTGGAGCTGACCCGTATCATCTCCATCCAGATGGGTCCCCAGATACGGCTGATCCAGAACAACGACTCCCTCATGGCGGAGAAGATCCAGACCGCCATCGTGAACACCATCCCCCTGTGGAAGAGCCAGATGGTCCTGGCCATGAGCATGTATAACTCCAAGCAGGCCATGGAGGCCACCCACAGCGTAAGCGAGGTGACCAACGAGCTGCTGAAGAAGAATGCGGCCGCGCTGCACACGGGCTCCGTGGGCGTTGCCCAGGAGGCCGAGCGTGGCATCGTGGACCTGGAGACCCTCCAGCAGACCAACCAGGAGCTCATCAATACCCTGGAGGACGTGCGCAAGATACAGGACGACGGCCGTGCCCGCCGGGCCCAGGCCGAGGTGGAGCTGGGCCGCATCGAGGGCCAGCTGAAGCAGAAGCTGCTGGAGATGCGCGGTTAATTCGCTGAAATGCCCGCATTTCAGCGAGAAGGATGCAGCCCCCTGCAGCGCACTCGCTGCGCTCGCACACTGCGTGAGCCGCAAAGAATGATTTCCGAGGCGCATGTCCCCGGAAATCATATCCAACTTTCTTTGCGCCTGCGGGCGCAAACTCTGCGAGGCTTTTCTATGGAGTTCTTCAAAAAGCGCTCAACTGCCATCGTCATATTCGTGCTGGTGGTGGTGCTGTTCACCTTCATCGGCGCACGCCGGAGCCTGAACAAGGCCTGTCGGGAGGCGGAGGCCGCCTTTTTCGACAAGTCCCTGCTCCACGCCGATGGCTACTATACCTGCCCTGGCGAACAGCTGGACTACTGCGTGGACTACGCCACCCGCCTGCTGACCGTTATCGGCACGGATGGCCCCTGGACTGACGCCTACGAGGGGCTGGTGCAGGCCCGTCTGGGGCTCATGGACGCGCTGGACGGCCGTAACATCCCCGAGATCTCCCAGGCCAACCAGGCCCTTGTGGAGGCTGTGACGGCGGTGGAGGCGGCAAAGGACTCCGGCGCTCCGCTGCCCAGCAGCTACGACGACTATGACGCCATCGTGGCCGATTTTGGCAGCGCTCAGGCGGTGCTGGATGATCAGGCTTACAGTGATCACATCCTGGCTTTCCAGGACGACGTGCTGGGCGCTTTCCCCGCCAACATTCTCCGCCACCTCCTGGGCGTAAAGGCCCCGGAGACCTTTCCGTGAGGTAGTGTGATATGAAAAAGCTCTTTGCCTTTTCCCTGGCAGTGCTCCTGGCGGTCACCATGCTGGCCGCCCCCGCCCTGGCCGATATCGAGCCCGGCACGGGCAGCGGTTTTTACGTGCGGGACACTGCCAACGTCCTCTCCGCCGAGACGGAGCAGACCATCGCGGAGTATAACGCCGTGCTGGAGAGCGGCTGTGACGGCGCCCAGCTGGTAGTGGTCACCGTCAGCTACCTGAACGAGGACGCCGATGTGGCGGCCGCCCGGCTCATGAACAGCTGGGGTGTGGGCAGCTCCTCCCAGGCCAACGGCATGCTCCTGCTGCTGGTGGCCAACGAGCACCGGGGCTGGCTGGCCCTGGGCGCTGGCATCGACGACGACTTTACCGAGGACGCCGCCGACCAGTATATGGAGGATTACTTCTGGCCCGACGTGGACGATGACCGCTTCGACGACGCGGTGCAGAAGCTGACCGCCCGGCTGTATGCGCTGTACCTGGATCTGTACGACTATCAGGACGAGAGCGTCAGCTACCAGCCGCAGCAGGTGGTGCCGCAGGCGCCTTCCTCCTCCGGTATCAGCTCCGTCTTCGGTCTCATCGTACTTCTGCTGATCGGCGTCGTGATCCTCTGGGTCCTGGGTGCGGCCAGCCGTTTCACCAGGATGCGCCGCTGGGGCTATAGCGGCGGGTTCTTCCCCATCTTCTGGTTCGGCGGCAGACGCCGCTACAACGACTGGTATCGGCGGCAGCCCCCGCCCCCGCCCGGACCGGGCGGCTTCGGCGGACCCGGGCCTGGGCCTGGACCGAACGTCTTTCGGCAGAGCGCGCCCCGTTCTCCTGCCCCCCGGGGCGGCGGTTTCGGCGGCTTTACCCGCGGCGGCGGCAGCGGACGCTCTTCCGGCGGCTTTGGAGGCGGCTTTCGCGGCTCCGGCGGCGGAGGCCACAGCGGCGGCCGTGGCGCCGGGCGTCGGTGACACACAAAAAACGGACAGCATTGGCTGTCCGTTTTTTAATCACCAAAGGGGACGGTCTGATAATAGCCATAGCCCGGCGGCATGCCGTAGTTCGGATTCACATAGTAGTAGCCCCCAAAGCCACCAAAGAGCACGCTCAACAGCAGCCGAACGATGAAGATGGTCACGATCACGGCGATAAGCACGCCGATGGGGCTGCGGCGGGGGCGGTAGGAATAATAGTAGGTTCGGCCCGCTGCGAAGGGTTCGAACGGCCCGCCTGGTCCCGCGCCCGGCTGATAGCCCGGACGGGTAGTGTTCTCGCCCCGCTGGCGCATGGCCTTGATGGCGTCATAGGCCTGGTTGATCTGGCCCATCCGCTCCGCAGCCGTAGCGTCGCCCGGGTTCAGGTCCGGGTGGTACTTCTTGGCCAACCGCTTGTAGACCCTGGCAAGCTCCTCGTCCGACACGCCGGGCTCCACGCCCAAAACGTCATAGGGATTCATGTCTTGCGCTCAAAACGGTTGCCGCACTTGCGACAGGTGAGCAGCAGTTTTCCCTTCCCCCTGGGCACCCGCAGCAGCGCGTGACAGGAGGGGCAGCGGAAAAACTTGTAGTCCTTCCTCTGCTGCCAGCGGTCCCGCAGAGAGCGGAACCAGCCTCGGACGGCCTGTTCCTTCCGCAGATACCAGGCGTTTTCCTTCTGCCGCTGGAAGGTATTGCGGGACAGAGCCCTGTATATGCAGAATATCAGCGCCGCGTACTGGAGCGCCAGGAAAAAGGGATAGACCGCCCTGGGCAGGATCATGCCCAGAAACACGCACAGGATAGCCGCCAGGAGCAGCGCCCTGCCCAACTGGTCATACCCGTTGCGCCCATACATAAATTGCTGGAGCCTCTGTCTGAAATTCATGCTATCACCTTGCCGTGATAATTTATTGTAATAAGAATACCCCAACCGCTCCCTTTTGTGTTGAACAAACTGTGAATTATACAGTCTGTCGGTAAGGTTTTCATAAAAATATTACGCTCCGTATTCCGGCACAGTAGACAAAACTGCGATTTTGTGCCCTGTCTCGTCGGTTTTCGGTTGCATCGCCGCCCATTTTGCCTTAAAATCAAAGTGTACCCGTAGCCACCGAAAGGAGCGAACCATGAGAAAAGCGCTTCGGCTCTTATCCATGATAACGATATGCTGCCTGCTGCTGACAGTCCCCGTCCTGGCCGACGAGGAGCCTGTGGGCTGGACAGGCGCGGGCAAAGTGTACATGGTCGGCTTGGGCATGGACCTCATCCCCACCAGCAGCGAGCCCGCCAGCGCCGCCGCGCCCATCAGCGTGGTGGATGGCGAGATGAACGGCCCTGCGGACGGCGGCGAGAGCTGCGGCTCCTACTACGCTGACGGCTCCAGCCAGTACTATTACGGCGCGACCATCTCCGGCGTCGCCTACGGTGCCCTCATCGAGGATGCGGGCGTCTGCTATTACGGCTCCTCCCGGGGCTCCATCCCCCTCTACGACGGCCGGGGCTCCACCACAGGGATCGTCTGGGGCGATTGCCAAGATACCGCCATCAGTGGCACGGTAGGCTTTCTCATGAAGGGCGCTGTCTCCGGCGGCGTCTACGTGGAGGACGGCACTACCGTCACCAGCGAGGACGCGGTCGTCCTCTATCAGGGCGGCAGCGGCAGCTTTTTCTTCAATAATGCCAGACTCAGCTCCGCCGCGGACGTCCTGCTCCGGATGGAGGAGAGCAGTGCCGACGGAAGCCTCTCTCTACGCTTTTCCAACGGCGCCTACAAGGGCGATCTCTATAACGGCAGCGAGGGGGCCTCTCTCGCCGTCTCGGTGGGTCGGGGCGCTCTGCTCCAGGGGGATATCTCCCTGTCCGACGGCTATGCACGGGCGGCCGCGTCGCCCCTTGGCAGCCCCACGGCCGACGTCACCGTGGAGGAGGGCGGCATATGGGTCGTGCAGCGTGCCTCCCGCGTCACCAGCCTTACCGTGGCGGAAAACGCCACCGTATACGCCGCGGCCGTTGAGACGGAGGAGGGCTCCATCGCCCTTCGTCCCTCCGGCGAACCCTTGCAGTCCGGCGTCTATCGCGCCGCTGTGACCGAGGACCTGCCCATAGGCCACGGCCCCGCCCTGCCGGAGGAGTCCCCCGCCGAGGCCGCGCCTGCGGAGAGATCGGACACGGCACCCGACGTCGATACCATCGAGGCAAAGGCGCAGACCGTCGCCACGGCGGCAAAACTTTTCGGCGTCCAGCACGCCGCCGCCAGCGGTCAGCTGCTGGCCCAGTCCATGCGCAGGACCATCGCCCCCCAGGCGGGAAAAGCCCTGCTCCAGGGCGTGCTCACTTTCCTCAACACCCGACAGGACGCCGACAAGGCCCCTTCCTGCCTGCGGGAGATATTGCGGATAAAAACCGATTCTTTTGTGCCGGAAACTATTGACAAGCCGCTCGGAATCTTGTATAATCCCTATTGCTGTTTGGCGGCGTAGCTCAGTTGGCTAGAGCATGCGGTTCATACCCGCAGTGTCACCGGTTCGAATCCAGTCGCCGCTACCATAAGGGAGAGGGCCCCGCCTCTCCCGGAAAATGAAGATGGAGGCTTAGCTCAGCAGGTTAGAGCGCATGCTTCACACGCATGAGGTCGCGCGTTCGAGTCGCGCAGTCTCCACCATTTTTTTGGCCCGTTGGTCAAGTGGTTAAGACACCGCCCTTTCACGGCGGTAACATGGGTTCGAGTCCCGTACGGGTCACCACGTCGAAAGACTTTTGGAGACGTTGGAGAGCCGCGAGCGGCTCCCCACACGTCGGCCAAAAGCCTTTCTCCTTTTCAAACCGCGACCGCTCACGCTGGGTCGCGGTTTGAGCTTTTACGGGGGAATAGTCAAAACCTCCGGCGAAGCCGGAGGCTTGAATAGGCCCTAGAAGGGCCTGGGATCGGCAGGCGTCTCAAGACGCA
>CANROZ010000146.1 GCA_947632365.1 uncultured Oscillospiraceae bacterium | reverse complement strand
CGTCCGCGCAAAGCACATTGACGAGCGCAGCGAGCCAGTGCGCACGGATGCTGTCGACGAGAGCCTGCCCGGTCCGCACCGACGGCAGGGCGAGACGGCAGCGTCCGCGCAAAGCACATTGACGAGCGCAGCGAGCCAGTGCGCACGGATGCTGTCGACGAGAGCCTGCCCGGTCCGCGCCGACGGCAAGCGCGCCCGCTCTCACTCCACTTCCAGCTTGTCGGAGTGCAGGTCCAGGCAGAACACACTGCCCTGGCCGGGGACGGATTCCGCCCACAGCCGATGGTGGAGCATATGAGCCGCCCGCTGGCACAGATAGAGCCCCAGTCCCGTGGCGCTCTTGTCCGTGCGGCCGTTATAGCCCGTGAAGCCCTTCTCAAAGATGCGGGGCAGGTCCTCCGCCGCCACACCGATGCCCGTGTCGGCGATGCGCAGCACCTTCTCCCCGTCCACCGTCACCGTCACGCCGCCCGCCTGGGTGTACTTCACCGCGTTGTCCAGCAGCTGTTCGATGATGAAGGACAGCCACTTCTCGTCGGTGAGCACCGTCTGCTCCGTGCCCTCATAGCGCAGATAGAGCCGCTTGCGGATGAATTGGGGGGCGTATTTGTGTACGGCCTGGCGGACGACGCCGTCCAGGGGGCAGGCGCGGATCACCAGGTCCGAGCTACCGCTCTCCAGGCGCAGATAGTTCAGGGCCATCTCCGCATACTGCCGTACCCGGAACAGCTCCGCCTCCAGCGCCCGGTGTTCCGGGGTATCCTCCCCCTGCAGCGTCATCTGCATCACGGCGATGGGGGTCTTAATCTGGTGGACCCAGGCGGTGTACCAGTCCAGCACCTCCCGCCGCTCCGTCTCCTGCCGGGCCATGAGCTGGGCGCACTCCCGGCGCACCCGCTCCGCCATGTCCCGAAACTCCGCCTCCCCGGGACTGTCCGCCGCGGGCAGGGGCTGACCGGAGGTGAGCAGCGTCTCCGCCGCCGTGTGCCGCTGCTCCCGGCGGCGCAGATACCGCAGAAAATGGACCGCCACCAGCACGCACCCCATGAGCAGGCACAGCCCGGCGGCATAGACCACCGCCTCCACCGGGGCGCCGTACAGGGCGAACACCGCCCCGAACACCGCCGCGAACAGCACCTGGGCCAGGGCGAACCGCCGATAGGTACGCAGGTAGGGCCCGATCAGTTCATACCACTTCTTGTCCATATCAGTTCACGATGTATCCCGCGCCCACCCGGGTGGTGATGAACCCGTGCAGCCCGGCGTCCTCCAGCTTTTTGCGCAGCCGGGTCACGTTCACAGTGAGGGTGTTCTCCTCCACGTAGGAGTCCATCTGCCACAGGCGGGTCATGAGGGTGTCCCGGCTGACCACCTTGCCCTTGTTCTCCATCAGGGTCTGCAAAATGCGAAACTCGTTTTTGGTCAGCTCTACCCGCCGCCCCTCATAGCTGAGGCTGGCGTCGTTCAGATTCAGCACCGCCCCCCGATGCTCCAGCACCGGGGTCTTGCCCCCCAGGTCATAGGCCCGGCGCAGCACCGCCTGCAGCTTGGCCGTCATCACGGCCAGGTCCACGGGCTTGGGCAGAAAATCATCTCCGCCCATGGTCATGGCCATGACGATGTTCATGTTGTCCGAGGCGGAGGAGATGAACACCACCGGGACGCTGGACACGGCACGGATGCGCTCGCACCAGTGGTAACCGTTATAGAAGGGCAGCGCGATATCCAGCAGTACCAGATGGGGGTCGAAGTCCCCGAACTCCCCCATCACGTTTTGAAAGTCCCGCGCGCACCGGACCTGGTGGCCCCAGGACTGTATCTGCCTGGACATGGCCTCGGCCAGGGCCAGGTCGTCCTCCACGATGAATATCCTGTACACAGCCCCGCCCCCCTTTCTTGGGTTATTTTACCGTAAAACCGCCGCTCCGTCAACGACGGCCAAAACACCGCCCCACGCAAAAGCCCTCTCCGTCGTGGACGGAGAGGGCTCTCGCTCGGTTTTTGTAGCTCAGTGCTTGACGGCGGGCTCCTCGGAGTTCTCAGCCATCCGCTCGGACAGCTCATCCTCAAAGTCGCTCTCACGCTTCTTCTGCCGGATGATGTGGACGATCAGAACGACCACCATCACCACCAGCACGATCAGCGCGGCCAGGTCCCAAAGGCAGAAACCAAATCTCGTGTGGAAATACTCGTGCATCGTTTTCTCCTTTCCTCAGTCCCGCTTACATATCCTGGTCCTGCAGCTCAGCGCGGAGCTCGAACTCCCGCTGCTGGCGGCGCTTGCGGTCGTGGGTGTAATACACAGCCACGGTCAGCGCGCCCAGCATGATGATGAAGTGCAGGATGCAGCAGACATGCTCGCCAGGTCCGGCGCCCAGAGGCGTCTCGTTCTCGTCGATGATCATCTCCTCGCTCAGGGTGTAACCGTCGTCGGGGAGCTCAGGCAGACCGCCAAGCGGCGTGTCGTCCGGCGTGATGTCCACGGGAGGCTCCTCGGGCACATCGGGGCCGATCTCAGGCGCGGCCACCACGGTCAACGTTCCGAAGAACTGCCGGATGGTGTAGTTGCCAGCGTCGGTCCCTGCGTTGAGGGTGTAGGTGAAAGCGTTCCGGCTGGTACCTGCCTGGATGCGGCTGCCAGTCACATTGTACTGGGCGCCTTCGCCCGCCGCGAAGCCGTTGCCGCCGACCGTGATGTCGGTGGCCCGCAGCGCGGTGCCGTCAAAGTCCTTGGTGGCGCTGGGCGAGGTCAGGGTGACCAGGCGCGGGTTGATCTGGTATGTACGGTTCAGAGTGCCTGCGTAGTTGCCCTGTCCGGTGATCGTCACAGTGATGGCTCCGGTCACATCGGTGAAGTTCCCGGTGCTGTAGGTCACGGTGTAATCACGTCCGGCCACCAGAGCCAGTCCGGCGGGGGTGGTCACGGTGGGCGTCCACTGGTGGGCCGCTCCGTCGTACAGGAAGTTGGCCGGGGCGTTAGCCGCCAGCGGTGCGGGGGTCACGATCAAGCTGCCGTAAGCCTGGGAGATATTGTAGTTGCTTGCGCGGGTGTTGGCGTTCAGCGCATAGGTGAAGTTGTTGCGGCTGGTGCCGACGGTGACGCGGCTTCCGGTCACATCGTAGGTAGCGCCCTCGCCTCTCACGAAGCCGTCGCCGCCGACCGCGATGTTGGTGGACTGCAGGGCCGTGCCGTTATACACCCGGGTCGCGGTGGGGGAAGTCAGCGTCACAGTGCGCGGGGTGATCTGATAGCTGCGCGCCAGCGTTCCGCTGTAGTTGCCGATACCTGTGATGGTCACGTTGATGGCTCCGGTCACGTTGGTGTAATCCGCGGTGCTGTAGGTCACGGTGTAATCAACGCCCTCGGTCAGGGCCGCTCCGCCGATACCCGTCACGGTGGGCGCCCACTGGTGGGCGGCGCCGTCGTAGACGAAGTTGGTGGGTGCGTTGGCCGTCATAGCTCCGGCCGCTGCGGTCACGGTCAGGGTTCCGGGCACCACGGTGATGGTGTAGTTCCGGGCCAGGGTGCCGGGCCGCATGGTGTAGGTGAAGGTGTTGGCGCTGGTGCCCACATCGGTCTGGCTGCCAGTCACGTTGGTATTCACGCCCTGGTTGCCCACGAAGCTGCCGCTGGTCACCGTCACGGTGCCGTTGGTCAGCGCGGTGCCGTCATAGGCACGGGTGGCGCTGCCGGAGGTCAGGGTCACGAGCCGCGGGTTCACGGTCAGGGTACCCGTCGCGCCAGTCACCACGTTGTAGTTCCGAGCCTGGGCGGTGCCCCAAGCGATGGTGTAAGCGCTGTTGGCCTGGGTGCCCTGGTTGGTGATGCTGCTGGTGGTGTTGACCGTCGCGGTCTCCCCTGCCACCAGGCCGCTGATCGTGCCGCCCGCCGTCAGGGCCGCGCCGTTATAGGCACGGGTCGCGCTGGCCGTGGTCACGGTAGCGGTAGCGGGGTTGATCTGATAGGTGCGGGTCACGGTGCCGCTGTAGTTGCCCTGTCCGGTGATGGGCACGGTGATCTCTCCGGTCACGTTGGTGAAGTCCTCGGTGCTGTAGCTCACCGTGTAGTCACGTCCGGCCACCAGATCGGCGCCCGTCTCGGGGTCGGTCACGGTGGGCGCCCACTGATGGGCAGTGCCGTCATAGGTCACGTCGGTGGGGCTGTCGATCTGGATGTCCTGCTCAGGATCGGGGTTCTCCGGGTCGGGCTCGATGCTCTGCGCGGTCACGGTCAGGGTGCCGATGGTCGCCTCGCCCAGCTCGTAGTTCCTCGCCATGCCCTCGGCGAACTCGATCTCGTAGCTGTTGTCGCTGGAGCCCTCGTTGATCTGGCTGCCGGTGACCGTCAGCTCCGCGTCAGCCGCATCCACCAGGCCGTCGATCCGGCCGGGAGCCGTCAGAGGCTCGCCGTCGTAGACCTTCTCGGCGCTGTCAGTGGTCACGGTGTAACCCTTCGGGGTGATCTGATAGGTCCGGGTCACTTCGCCGCTGTAGTTGCCCTGTCCGGTGATGGTCACGGTGATCTCTCCGGTCACGTTGGTGAAATCGTTCGTGCTGTAGCTCACCGTGTAGTCACGTCCGGCCACCAGATCGGCGCCCGTCTCCGGGTCGGTCACGGTAGGCGCCCACTGATGCGCGTTGCCGTCGTAGACGTAGTCGGTGGGGCTATCGATCTCGATGGCGTTGGAATCGTCGGGGTTCTCCGGGTCGGGCTCGATGCTCTGCGCGGTCACGGTCAGGGTGCCGATGCTCTCGTCGTCCAGCTCGTAGTTCCTCGCCATGCCCTCGGCGAACTCGATCTCATAGCTGTTGTCGCTGGAGCCCTCGTTGATCTGGCTGCCAGTGACCGTCAGCTCCGCGTCAGCCGCATTCACCAGTCCCTCGATCCGGCCGGGAGCCGTCAGAGGCTCGCCGTCGTAGACCTTCTCGGCGCTGTCAGTGGTCACGGTGTAACCCTTCGGGGTGATCTGATAGGTCCGGGTCACTTCGCCGCTGTAGTTGCCCTGTCCGGTGATGGTCACGGTGATCTCTCCGGTCACGTTGGTGAAATCGTTCGTGCTGTAGCTCACCGTGTAGTCACGTCCGGCCACCAGATCGGCGCCCGTCTCCGGGTCGGTCACGGTAGGCGCCCACTGATGCGCGTTGCCGTCGTAGACGTAGTCGGTGGGGCTATCGATCTCGATGGCGTTGGAATCGTCGGGGTTCTCCGGGTCGGGCTCGATGCTCTGCGCGGTCACGGTCAGGGTGCCGATGCTCTCGTCGTCCAGCTCGTAGTTCCTCGCCATGCCCTCGGCGAACTCGATCTCATAGCTGTTGTCGCTGGAGCCCTCGTTGATCTGGCTGCCAGTGACCGTCAGCTCCGCGTCAGCCGCATCCACCAGGCCGCTGATCCGGCCGGGAGCCGTCAGAGGCTCGCCGTCGTAGACCTTCTCGGCGCTGTCAGTGGTCACGGTGTAGGTCTTCGGGTTGATGACCAGCGTCGCCTCGCCGATGTTCACCTGGAACTGGCTGGTCACGTCATTGCCCTCGGCGTCTCTCACCACGGCCGTGCCGTTGACCAAAACGGGATAGGTGTCAGCATTGGTGCCGCTGGCTTCGGCGGTCAGGCCTTCCACGGTGTAGGTGTTGCCCTCCACCTCGAAGGTCTCAGTCACAAAGCCGCTCACATCGTGAGGCTCGCCGTCATAGGTCACGGTGCCGCCGTTGGGCTGCACGTCGATCACATACAGCGAATCGCGGTCGGTGATTTCCAGATCACCGTAGCTGTTCCCGGTGTAGTAGTTGGTCATCGTGACGCCGTTCCAGTTGACCGTGAACCTGTTCCCCTTCACATACGTACCGGGGAGCGTCTCGCTGCCTGTGAAGGTGACGGTCACCTTCGCGGCGTCCGCCGGGAGCAGGCCGCCCACGCCCCGGTTGGGTCCGGCGGCATGCACGTCATTGAACTTGTTGTAATCCCACTTGGTGGAGATCACGCCTGCGTTCTCCAGCTCCGCGATGCTCTGGCCATTGTACTCGAAGTCGTTCAGAGGATCGCCGTCGTACATCTTGCTCAGGTCCATGCTCTGGAACACCACGGGCCGACGGTACACGGCGATGCCGCCGATGTCCTCCAGGATCTGGTAGTTGGCCACGATGCCAAGGTTATAGCTGGCAGCGACCACAACGCCATCGCTGTCTGTGATCCACCAATCGCATCTGTTGTTGAAGCCCGCGTCATCGTTGTCGATGCCACCAATGACGGTCACGTCGGTCTGGGAGTGGAAGCTGGCCGGATCGAACTCGAACGTGTCGCTGTAGGCCAGGGTGCCGTAGTAGTTCACGCCATTGTACTCGCCGCCCACCAGATAGGCGTCCCGTGCCTCAGCGGGCTCGCCGTCGTATATCTTGGCCAGGCTGGGCGTCTGGATGCGGATGGGCCGGGGATAGACGTTGTATGTAGTCGTCGCTTCGATCTCAGGCAGGTTACCCTTCGGGTCGGTCCAGGTCGCCTTGACCGTATAACCGCCCTCTGTCGGGGTGTACTCCTCGTAGGGCTCTCCCCAGATGGTGGCGTCGATGAGCCGATCCGGGCTGAACATCGGGTCGTCGGTCCACTCGCCGTTGTAGTTGTGGTCGCCAGTGAAGCCGTATTCGTAGTGGACCACATACTCATCGGCGTTGGGGCCAGTGATCAAGGCCTCCGGGTCCTTCTCGTCGCCGTAATACCAGTTCGCCTGGCTTATGGTGGCGGTGAACTCGCTGGCGTCGGGCTGGGTGATGGTCAGGGTACCGTACTCCGGTGTGATCTCGTAGTTTTCAGCCTTGGTATTTTCGTCCAGCTCGTACTTGAAGGTATTGTTCCCCTCTTTGCTCTCGGCCACGTCGGTGATAGAGGCAAAGTCGCTGCATATGACGCCCTCGCCTTCCACAAAGCCGTCGCCGCCCACGGTGATCTCATCGTTGCTCAGCGGCGTGCCGTCGTACTCCTTGGTGTCGTCGGCAGAGGTCAGGGTCACGGTCCGCTTGTTGATGGTCAGCTGGCCGTTCTTGGTGGTGACATTGAACTGCGCCGTCACGTCATGGCCCTCGCTGTCCTTCACCACGGGCGTGCCCGTGATCTGGACGGGATACTCGTACGCGTCGGTACCGCTGACGCTGGCCTCCAGGCCTTCCACCGTGTAGGTGTGGCCGTCCACCTCGAAGGTCAGGGTTTCGTTCACAAAGCCGCTCACGACGTGGTCGGTGCCGTCGTAGGTCACTTCGTCGCTCTTGGCCTCGACCTCGATCTCATACTTCTCGGTGCGGTCGGTGACGACCAGCATGCCCGTGATCTTGATGATTGTATAGTTGGCAAGTTTCGTGCCCTCTATCGCCTCATAGGTGAAGGTGTTGGGGCTTCTGCCGACCAAGGTCTGGCTGCCGGTCACGGTGCACTTCACGCCCTCGCCTTCCACGAAGTCCGTCCCATTGCCCACGTCGACCGCATAATTGGTCAGCGCGGTGCCGTCATACTCCTTGGTGCCGCTGCCGGAGACCAGGATCACAGTCCGCGGCGTCACGGTCAGAGTGCCGAATCTCTCGCTGATGCTGTAGTTGTTGAGGTCCGTGCCCTCCTTCGCCTTGTACGTAAATTCGTTGGCACTGGAGCCCGCATCGGTCCGGTTGGTCCATGTGATGTCCGTCACGCCGTCGTCCCCGACAAAGCCAACCATACCGACCTTCATGCTTTCATCGGTGAGCTCGAACGGCATACCGTCATAGACCTTGCTGGCGTTCTCGCTGAACAGGGCCACCGGGCGCGGGTTGATGGTCAGGGTGCCGTTCACCATGGCGATGTCGTAGTTTTCAGCCTTGGTGTTCTTGTTCAGCGCGTACATAAAGGTGTTGTTTTTAGAGCTGGTATCGGCCACGTTCTTGACAGAGGCGAAGTCGCTGTATGTGGCGCCCTCGCCGTTCACGAAGCCCATGCCGCCGACGGTCACCTTCTCCTTCTGGTGATCCATGCCGTCGTAGTTCCAGTTGCCGTCCGCAGACGTCAGGGTCACAGACCGCTTGGTGATCTGGAAGATATCCTCTGCGGTTTTCTCGGGCAGGTTTTCGGTTTCCGCCCAGGTGGCCTTGACCTTGTAGGTGCCCACGTTCGTGGGAGCCTCCACAGGGGTCTCGCTGCCGTCCTTCACCTCATAGTAGGTGATCTTGGGCGTGTCGTAACCTTCCGCGCCGGGGCCTTTGATGTTGGCCGTCGGGCCATCATGCTCCTCTCCGTAGATCCAGCTCTCCTGCTCCACCGTGGCCTGGTAAACACTGTCCTCGGCCTTCTCGATGATCAGCTTGCCGACGAAGGTCACGATATAGTTGCCGGTGATGTCCTTGCCATCGTCATTAACGATCTTGTAGCTGGAAGTGCCGGTCGTATACGTGCCCACATTGGTGCCGCTGACGCTGGCGGAGAAGTTCTCAAAATAATCCTCTGCGAAGAACGTCGCTTCCACATCATCCTCAGTGAAGGAAGCGGTGATCTCCTCGCCAGTGTACTTCTCGGTCTTTTCGGCCGTCACGGTGAGCCTGGCCGGGGTGATGGTCAGCTGGCCGTTCACGGCATTCACGGTCACGTCGTAGTTCTTGGACTCAACGGTGAATCTGTTCTGAACGTCAACGGGATAGTCGTCCACGTTCGTGCCTTTGGCGACGATCTCGTTCTGGCTCGGGCCAACGAGTTCCATCTGACCTTCGATCAGGCCATCGACCGTGTAGCCGCTGATGCTCTGTTCCTCGCCGTTGTAGACAAGGCTGCCGCTGTTGCCCGTGATCGTGATGGTCCGCTTGGCCTTGTTGATGATCAGTTGGCCGTTCTCGTACTTCACGGTCACGTCGTAGTTCTTGGACTCAGTGACCGTGAACTTATTGAACGTGATCTCCTGGGTATAGGTGCCCACGTTGGTCTGGGTCACGGTGATGTCGCCCACCAGCTCCACGGTGAAGTCCGCGTCATCGGGCATACCCTCCGTCGTGAACTTGCTGACACTGTGAGGCTTGCCGTCATAGGTGAACTCGTTGTCCGTGGTCTGGCCCTTGATGGTGATCTCGATCGCCTGCTTGGCGATATTCAGCTCGCCAGTGATGGTCACCTCATAGTTGCCGCTCACGTTGGTTTCGCCGTTGGTGATGGACAGCGAATCTTCGCCCTCCACTGTCTCGTAGGTGCCGACCTCCGTGCCGCTGATGCTGGCTTTCAGGCTCAGCTCATCGCCATAGGGGAGCTTCTCGCCGTTGTAGTCCTCCTCGGTGATATACAGCGTCTGGGTCTCGCCGTTGTACTCCTTCTCAGCGGAATCGCTCACGGTGATCTTCAGCGGAGTGATATAGAAGTCGTCGCTGTTGGAGAACTCCTTCACATAGAGCTCATTTTTCGGCGTCCAGGTCACTGTGACTTCGTAATGGCCCACGTCCTTAGGCTTTTCAGCCAACGGAGTTTTGGTTCCATCCCCGTTGACCTTGAAATAGGTCACATGACGAGTGAAATCAACCTCAAGGAAGGTCAACTCAGGCGAAAACTTCTCAACAATGTGCTGATACTTCGGATCCTCGCAATTCTGGCCGTAGATCAGATCATCCTGCTCTATCGTGGCGTCATACAGGACCAGAATGAGCGATCCGCCAATCGCGTAATTCTTCGTCACATCCACGTCACCGCGATAAACGTGAATACCAAGCTCTGTCGGAGTCACACCGCCATCCCCGTCTGGGATTTCTCCTTCAAAAACAGTGCCCAAATTCGGCCCACCCGCTATCGGGTCAAAAGCAGCCATGTAGGACCGACCAGCCGTTTTGCCCCAGATGGTATATTCAAGATGGAGGCTATCGCCCTCTACCAGAGAATAATCACCCGTCTCGACCGAATTGTAAATATTGCAGTCCGCACCAGTAAATTTTTCTTCGGCATACGGATTCTCACTCTCCTGGTCGATCCGCTTGACCTTTACGCAGGAGAAGGTGATCGGTCTCTGAGTGATCTTGAAGGCAGCGGAGTTGCTCTGGAAGCCCTCCGCATTCGACCACGTAGCCGTCGCGGTGTAGTCGCCAATGCCCGACTCGCCGTCCACGTAATCATTGGTATACGTAAACGTAGGAGTACCGTATGTCTCTTCAAACTCATTGGTGACGTTCTCGCCATTGTGCCAGACCGTTACCTTGGTTTCCAGCTTCTCGCCGTAATGATAAGCGTTAGATTGAACAGTCTCAACCTCACCCCTATCATTCTTTTGGGTAACAGTGTGGGTCACATCCAGCTTGGCGGTGTAGACGTTCTTGGTCCAGACGCCGCAATAGGTCACGTCGGCGTCGCCCATGACCTTCTCGCCGCTGACGATGTTGCCCTCGCTGTCCTTCCAGCCTTCGAAGATGTACTCGTTCAGCGTCATGTTGTCGTCCGCAAGGACAAGAACTTTGCTGGGCACATCGGCGATGGTGTAGCCCTCGCCCGTCGCGTAAGTCTCGGTCTTGGGAGCCTCGTAGCCGCCGGGCGCATTGCCAGTCACGCTATAGGAAACATCAAAGTTGTACTCGCTCTTGTCGCGCTCGGTGTAGGTCCAAACGCCGTAGAGGGTCACGTCGCTGGTGACGGTGATGGAGTCCCCCGCAGCCTGGGTCAGATCACTATCCGTGTACCAGCCGTCAAAGGTCCACGTCCCGGTCACATTTTCGTGATCGTCATGAGTGTCCACAGAAGCAGGGGCTTCCGCTACGGTGTACAGGTTCTCATAGGGCAGATCCTGCACCACACCAGGAACAGCCTGCGCACCATCGGGCGCCTCGTTCGTATACACGTAAGTAACGCTGTAGAGCGTGCAGGTCAGATCAACATTGATGATGCCCCCTTCCCACGTCTTTGTCTCGGGATTGTAGTCCAGAGTGACGCTGTAGGACCCTTCCTTGGCAGTATGCTTGTTGCCGCCAAAGGCGTCTGCATACTTCTGAACCGCATCGGACTTCAGGGTAACGGTCACCTGCTTGACGCCGTTCTCGTCCTCGGTGATCTCGCCCACCGTGACGTCGTCCACGTCAAACAGAGGAATGGTCTGCTCTTCCTTCTCGTGGAAAGGCGAACCATTGCTCTTCCGGGTGCCGCACTTGAGCTGCACCCGAACCAGAGCCTTGACATCCTCCGGAGAGGGGGCGTTGAGCTCCTGCACGTTGACCGTGCCGCCAAAGGTCACATTATAATTATCAGTGACAACGTTGCCAGCTCCGTCCGTGATGGTCACGTTGGCGTCAGTCAGGCCGGCGGTAAGACTCTGCTCGCCCGCAGCGTCAGTGCTCACCGTAACGGTGGTGCCCTCTTTCAGAGCAAGTTCGTGGCCATCAACCAGGTTATCCGTGCGCTCCACGGTCACCGCCACGTTGCGGCCGTCGTCGCCCACGTACAGGTCGCCGTCGTGCTGCACATGGACAGTGATATCACGCTTGGAAACGGTGAAGCTGCCCACGGCCTCCACGGAGGGCAGGCCATTGCTCTCCCAAACCGCCTTGACCTGATACGCACCGACAGTTGTGGGCTTCTCGGCCACCCACGCGCCATTGACAAAGTATGTAATGGTGGGCGGCGTGGTATATTTGTCAGCGCCAGCGCCAGTGATAGAGGGCACAGGCTCCGAAGGCTTATCGCCGTAAGTCCAGTCGGCCATGGTCACAGACCCGGAAGCCGTCTGATCCTTGTCGGGGATGCCGTCGCCGTTATTGTCCTGATAGTAGTATACGGTCTTGTTCACGTCAGTGGCCGCACGGCCGCTCACGCTGGCAAGAACCGCCACATAATCCTCTATAGCGGGGGAGTTGACAGTATATTCTTTGCCCGCAGGATACTTCTGATTGAAGGGTTCCGCAGCCTGCTGATCTTTCTGGGGGCCGTCGCCATAAACGTAGTTGACCGTCACATTGACCTGCTCTTTGATGGTCATTTTGCCGTTCAGATGCCAGGCATTCCCACCATCTTCTGATGTATATTGCGTGGCGTTATAGCAGGCTTTCAGCTCTGTCCAAGTGACATTGCTGAAATCAATGCTCAGATCCGCGTTTCCGGGGTAGCGAACGAGCGTACTCTCATTAAAATAGCTTTTTACTGCTTCAAAATATTCTGGATGAGATTTGTCTTGACCAAGCCAAATATCATGGGAATCTTTCAAATCCTTACCTACTACGGAGAGAGGAACCAGGAAGTAGCCAACTGTCAGCCAATCCTGCCTGTTGTAGCGATCCGTATATGCGTCCGCTCCGTCACCATCAACCTGGAGGTAGACATAGATGCGAACCATCTTGTCGGGAGTGCTCTCGTGATCGGTATCAGGACTGACCGTGATCTGCCAGGTATCGACTGTCGTCTCTTCCCTTGGTATCACCAAGAAGCTACTTTTCTTTGTAGATTTAACAGAGACGATGGCGGTACCGGCGCTGACAGCCTCAAGGCTGGCATTTTTCTGAGTCTCGTCGCTGGTGATCCGCACCACGTTCGCGTTGCTGGTGCTCCACGCAAAGTCCTTCGTTCCGTTCGACGTCAAGTTGCCGCTCCAGCCAAAGGGAACGATCATGGACTTCTGGCTTGTCGCCATCGGCATGATCCCGGTGTTCAGACCCATGGTGCTGGCCTCGGCCTCGTCCAGCACTTCCTCACCCTCGACAGGCTCCTCACCCTCAACGGGCTCCTCCACGGAGGGCTCCTCGACGGAGGGCTCGTCAGCGGCGGGCTCGTCAGCGGCGGGCTCGTCTTTCTCGGGATGAGACACGACTACCCAGACGGTCATATCGGCGGAGACGGTGATCACGTCCACGTCGAAGTCGATCTTCTGGGTCTTCTGCTCATCCTTATAATATTCGATGTCGCAGCCGTCCAGCTCGTAGGGTTTGCTCTCCTCGGGCTCGGTCAGCTTGTCGCCGGAGGCGTACTCATCCTCCACATCGGGCAACACCCCCCCGTCTACCGTGAACTTGAAGGTGACGGTGTAGGTGGCGGGTGCCGCATTTTCGGTGGATGTATATTCATTCGAATTTTCATCCGCCTTGGGCTCCTCGGCCTTGGGCTCCTCCACGACGGGCTCGTCAGCGCCGGGCTCCTCTACGGAGGGCTCCTCCACGCTGGGCTGCTCGGCCGCAGGCTCCTCCGCGGGGGCCGCGGGCTGCTCAGCGGGCGCCGCGGGCTGTTCCGCCGGGGCAGCAGGCTGCTCCGCCGGAGCCTCGGGCGCGGGCGCGGGCTCCTCTGCGGGGGCCGACGCGGGCTCAGGCTTCGGCTCGGGCTTGGGCTCGGGCTTGGGCTCGGGCTTCGGCTCAGCAGGCGCGGGGGCGGGCTCCGCCGGGGCCTCCACGACCTGCTCCACGGCCTGCTCTTCTCCCTCGGCCACAGCAACCACAGAGCTCAGGTTGCCAAACGCCATGAGGAAGGCCAGGAACAGGGCCAGGAAACGTTTGGAAGTCTTCATGTGTCTACCTCCTTGAATATCCTCAAACAACAAATTAACTGTGTGGGCCGCATTTCCCTCTTTACGCGGGGCGAGAAATGCGCTAAAATGTGTGTTGACAGCTTCTTCGGATATGCGTGCGCTATATCTTAAAATGTATTTCTACTAGTTAAGACTCTAAAAGTTTTAAAAACGGCTCACGTTTTTCTCATTTTTTTGAAAATTTTCGAAAAAATTTTGTTTTATTCCATCTAATTTTTAAAAAATAGTTGATTTTCGGCCTTTTTCGGCAAAATATCTAATGCTTTTCGGCCGCCCGGCGGCCCGATCTGACCCAAATCTTGTAGCTTTTTGTTACTTTCGGCTCTATTTTTTGAGTCCGGGGGCTTGACCTCCCCTCCAAACTACGTTATTATACACCCAAATGCTACAAAAGTGCGTAACAAATTGTCATTTTCAACAACATTCATCGTTATTCGTCAATATACTCGGTGTTTTCACGTCATATTCGCAAAATATCCACACCCCGACAAGATCGGACCAAAAGTGCATACAACGCAAAATTTATGAGAAAATTCATGGAAAGGGAGCGCATAAAATATGAATAGCAATGAAAACTATTCAAAATCCGGCGAAAGCAGGAATCTGCTCAACGACCTGACGGACCAGCTGGGCATCGAGGGCTCGGGCGCCACGGATACATACAAAAAGCAGGCCCGCTCCAAATATTTTTGGCCCCGGCTGGCGTTCATCCTCATCCTGCTGGCGGTGATCGTGGTGGTGGTGATCTGTCTGCTGCTCCCGGTGCGGTTCCACGACGTAGACGCCCAGGAGAGCCCCAGCGCCATGACGGTGGACTTCGGCGTGGATCGGCTGCTGCTGCTGGACAGCGTCACCGCTACCCTGGACGACCACGGCATCACCGTGGACGAACTGGACGCGGGGAAGTATCAGGTGTCCGTCGACCGCAACGGGGAGCTGGTCATCACCGCCCGGACCTTCATGGGCAAGCAGACCTCCCAGAGCTTCACCGTGGAGTGCGTGGACGACGAGCCGCCCCACATCGCCAGCCATGAGAAGCGGATCAACTTCCTCTACATCTATATAACCGACGGCGACGGCGGCTCCGGCATCAACTGGGACACCCTGGCCGCCACCTATGCCGACAGCGGCGAGCATTATGATATCGCCACCGTCAACGAGGAGGAGGGCTATATCCGCCTGCTCTTCCCCAAACAGTCCATCCGCGTCTATGTGGAAGATATGAACGGCAACCCCCTGTCCATGCTCCTGGAGCTGGGCCAGAAGGAGACCGACCAGACCGCGGAGGACCAGATAACGGCCCCCTGACGCACGAATGACTACTCAGGGCGCATGAATGCATATACCCCCCCGGCGATTTTCTGGTATACTTACGCTAGTGGGATATAGTTCTTTCCCTGCAAAAACCATGCTGGATGGAGGGGGACTTCATTTTGGCAACGAGCACTTTCGACCAACAGTATTACGCGCTGCTGGCCAGCCGGGTGCGCGAGGGGGACGGCGACGCCTTCACCGAGCTGTACACCGCGACCTACGACACCATGTATCGCAGCGTCTATTGCTTCCTGCGCGACCCGGACGACGTGCACGACGCGCTGCAGGAGATATACCTGTCGGTCTATAAAAATATCGGCAGCCTGAAGATCGACCGCCTGATCATGCCCTGGATGCGGCAGATCGCCCACAACGTGTGCTGCGATTTCGCCCGGGAGGCCAGGGCCCAGCGGGAATTCTCCACGGAGCTGGACGAGGAGCTGCTGCTCACCCTCAAGAGCACCAGCGACGACGACCCCTATCATACCGTCAGCGAGCGGGAGCTGTGGAGCTTCATCTGCGGCGTGCTGACAAAGCGATCCGTCAAGGAGCGGCAGGCATTTCTGCTGCGGTACGAGAACGGACTGAAGCTGGAGGAGATCGCCGGGTTCATGGACGTGAGCCTGGCCTCCGTCAAGCGCTACATAACCGCCGCCCGCACCGCCCTGCAGGAGGCGCTGGTCGACCATTCCTTGGTAGCATGAGGTGATAAACTTGCGCATTGCCATACGGTGTGTATGCCTGAGCCTGGCGCTGGGGCTACTGTGCGGCTGCGGCGGCGGCGAGACCGCCCAGGCAGCGGACAGCAGCTCCGGCGCTGGCCGTTCCGGCGACCCGGTGCTCTATGTGCCCCAGGCCCCCGGCGCCTCTACCGTGGGCGGCGACCCCCTCGTGCTCGATACCTCCAACGCCAGCCAGGGCTACGTCATGGCCCGCTACTCCGGCCAGGCCGCCAAGGCCGTCATCCAGCTCATCGGCCAGGACGGCATCACGTATAAATACTTCCTGCCCCCCTCCGACAGCTTCGTGCCCCTGCCCCTCACCAGCGGCAGCGGGACCTATGCCGCGGAGGGCTACGAGAATATCTCCGGCAGCTCCTACGCCACGCTGTTCAAAAGCTCCTTCGACGCACAGCTGGACAGCGAGTTTCTGCCCTACCTGTACCCCAATCAGTACGTGCTGTTCTCCGCCGATACCAAGGCCGTGGCCGTGGCCGCCGACACCGTCGCCGGGGCCCAGAATGACCTGGAGGCCGTGGACCGCATCTATCACTATGTGGTGGAGAACGTCACATACGACGATCAGAAGGCCGCCACCGTCCCCTCCGGCTACCTGCCCACCGTGGACGATACCCTGGCCTCCGGCACGGGCATCTGCTTCGATTACGCCGCCCTCACCGCCGCTATGCTCCGCAGCCAGGATATCCCCACCCGACTGGAGATCGGTTACTCGGGGCAGATCTATCACAGCTGGATAAGCGTCTATATCGAGGACGTGGGCTGGATCGACAAGCTCATCGAATTTTCCGGCGCCGACTGGACCCGCATGGACCCCACCTTCGCCTCCAACGGCAAGAGCAGCAAGTCCATCCTCCAGTATATCGGCGACGGCTCCAACTACTCCCTGCAATACCTGCATTAGAGGAGGGACCACCCTATGAAACCGCTGTCCAACGCCGAGCTGGCCTCCTTCTGCGGCCAGCTGTCCATGATCCTGCGCTCCGGCATCTCCGCGCTGGAGGGCCTGTCCATCATGCGCGAGGACGTTCCCGCCGGGGACGGCCGGAAGCTGCTGGACGATATGATCGGCGCCATGGAGACCGGAGGCAGCTTCCACGACGCCGTGCATGACGCCGGGTGCTTCCCCGTCTATATGGACAATATGGTCCAGCTGGGCGACCAGTCCGGCCGCCTGGACGACGTGATGGGCTCCCTGGCCGCCTATTACCGCCGGGAGGACGCCCTGGCCCGGAGCATCAAGAGCGCCGTCACCTACCCGCTGGTCATGCTGGGGATGATGGTGGCCGTGATGCTGGTGCTCATCATCAAGGTGCTGCCCGTGTTCAACCAGGTGTTCCAGCAGCTGGACGCCGGGCTGAGCGGCGTCTCCGGCGCGGTGCTGCGCATGGGCGAGGCCATGAGCCGCTACTCCATCGTGTTCGTCGTCGTGGCCCTGATGCTGGCGGCGGTGTGCGCCTATTTCCTGGCCGTCCGCAAGGGCCGGGACCAGATGCGCAGCTTCGCCACCCGCTTTTTCGGCACGAAAAAGCTCTCGGAGAAGATCGCCTGCGCCCGCTTCGCCAGCGGCATGCATCTGGCCCTCTCCAGCGGGCTGAACATCGACGAGAGCCTGGACACCGTGTCCCGCCTGGTGGAGCATCCCGCGGTGGGCCAGAAGGTCCAGCGCATCCGCCAGCTGGTGGCCGAGGGCGGGAGCCTCTCCGACGCCATCGGCGAGACGGGGCTGTTCACCGGGGTCTACGCCCGGATGGTCAATATCGGCGTCAAGACCGGCGCCATCGACGACGTGATGCGCCAGATCGCCGAGCAGTACGACGACGAGATCGAGCAGGGCATGGCCAGCGCCATCGCCAAGCTGGAGCCCACCCTGGTGGCCATTTTGTCCGTGGCGGTAGGCATGATCCTTTTGAGCGTGATGCTGCCTCTCATGGGCATCATGTCCAACATCGGCTGAGGAGGGCCTATGAACCGATTCCAGAAGTCCCCCGCCCGCTTCCAGGGCTGGGGCCGGATCGCCTCGGCGGCGTTCTTCCTGCTGGTGCTGGCGCTGTTCCTGCTGGGTCTGGACAGCCTGTCCGGCACCACCGCCCGCCAGGAGGCCGAGGGACTGAAAAATTTCATCCTCCAGAGCGCCGTGCACTGCTATGCCCTGGAGGGGTTTTACCCGGACAGCCTGGGGTATCTGGAGGACCACTACGGCCTGCAATACGACCGGGACAAGTATGTGGTCTCCTATGAGATCATCGGCTCCAACCTGATGCCGGACGTGTCCGTCATCACACTGTCGTGAGGCGCCGCCATGGGAAGAAATGACCGGGCTCAGACCCATACCGCCGACCTGCTGTTCACCATCGGCCTGTTCTGCGTGTTCGCCGCCGCCGCCTTCATCCTGGTGATGATCGGCATCCAGGCCTACCGCAACACCGTGGAGCATATGCAGGACACCTTCTCTACCCGCACCGCCGTCTCCTACGTGGCGGAAAAGCTGCGCCAGCACGACGCCGACGGGGCCGTGGCCCTGGACCAGGTGGACGGTCTGCCCGCCCTGGCGCTCTACGACGACGTGGGCGAGAGCCGCTACTGCACCTATATCTACGCCGACGGCCAGGCCCTCTACGAGCTCACCGTCCGGGACGGCACACCCGTCACCGCCGATATGGGCAACAAGATCATCGACGTGAAGGATTTCACCATCGCCGACGCGGGCGATGGGTTTTACGAGTTTTCCGCCTCCGACAGCGGCGGCCACACCGTCCGCTACCTCGCCCACCTGCGCAGCGGCGCGTGATCTTCCGGGAAAGGAGGGGCTCTCATGGGCGCGCAGAACAAGACCCGTTCCAGCCTGTTCCTCATTGAACTCATCATCGCCATACTGTTCTTCTCCCTGGGCGCCGCGGTGTGCGTGCAGGCCTTCGTCAGGGCCCACACCCTCACGGGCGAGGCCCGGGATCTGAGCTTTGCCTCCTCCGTCGTGTCCAGCGCCGCCAATGTGGTGAAGTATACCGACGGCGATCTGGCCGACGTGCAGGCCCGCTTCCCCGGGGCCTATGCCGACGGGGCGGATATCGCCGTGGACTATGACAGCGGCTTTGCCCCCTGTGGGGCGGAGGACGCGGCCTATACCCTGCGCATCCACACCGAGGACGGCGGCGCCCAGCGCACCGCCGCTATCCGCATGGACGGCCGGGACGGGAACACCATCTATGAGCTGGCGCTGCACTGGCCCCCGGAGGTGCAAAATGGATAGAAAGAGCACCCACAAGTCCATCATCAGCACCGGGACCACCTCCATCGTGCTCATCTTCGTGATGCTCTCGCTGCTGACCTTCTCGGTGCTGAGCCTGGTCAGCGCCCGGGCCGATCTGCGTCTGAGCCGCAAGAGCGCGGACCGGACCACGGATTATCACGCTGCGGAGAACGCCGCCAGCGACGTGCTCTCCGGCCTGCTGGACGCCGCCGCCGACGGCCCCGAGGCTCTGGCGGCCTATGCCGACGGGGCAGGCGTGTCCCTGACGGAGGGCGGCGCGGCCTATGAGGTGCCCCTGGGGGAGGACCAGGTCCTGGCGGTGGAGCTGACCCTGCCTTCGGAGGGCCAGAGTTGCCGGATCACCCGCTGGCAGGTGGTGTCCGATTACGAGTGGAACGCCGACAGCCACATGGATCTTTTCAGCACGGGCGGTCTGCCCGATGCCTTTGATACGGAGGAGCAGCCATGACCATCCTGGATTTTCTTACCGAGACCACAAAGCAGGGCGCCAGCGACCTTTTCGTGGTCGCCGGGCGGCCGCTGTCCTACAAGCTGGAGGGGAAGCTGATGACCTTCGGCGAGCAGCGCATCATGCCCGGCGAGTCCGAGTCGCTGGTCTCGGAGATCTACAAGCTGGCCAGTCGGGATATCTCCCGGCTGAACCAGACCGGGGACGACGACTTCTCTTTTGCCATCCCGGGCCTGAGCCGCTACCGGGTGAGCACCTATCGCCAGCGCGGCTCCCTGGCCGCCGTGATCCGGGTCATCACCTTCGATCTGCCCGACCCGGTACAGCGGGGCATCCCGCCCCAGGTCATCGGCCTGAGCAACCTGAAAAAGGGCCTGGTCCTGGTCACCGGCCCCGCCGGGAGCGGCAAATCCACCACCCTGGCCTGCATCATCGACCAGATCAACCGCAGCTATGAAAAACACATCATCACCCTGGAGGACCCGCTGGAGTACCTCCACCGCCACCAGAAGAGCATCATCAGCCAGCGGGAGGTCAGCTCCGACACCGCCAGCTACGCCGTGGCCCTCCGGGCCGCTCTGCGGCAGAGCCCGGACGTGATCCTGCTGGGAGAGATGCGGGACTATGAGACCATCTCCATCGCCATGACCGCCGCCGAGACCGGGCATCTGGTACTGTCCACCCTGCACACCCTGGGCGCGGCCAATACCATCGACCGGATCATCGACGTGTTCCCCTCCAGCCAGCAGCGGCAGATCGCCGTGCAGCTGGCCAGCGTGCTCCAGGCCGTGGTGAGCCAGCAGCTGGTGCCTAACACCAGCGGCGGCGTCAGCGCCGCCTTTGAGCTGATGACCGCCACCACTGCCGTGCGCAATATGATCCGGGAGAACAAGATCCACCAGATCGACGGGCTCATCTACTCCTCCTCCACCGACGGCATGTTCTCCATGGA
>CANROZ010000145.1 GCA_947632365.1 uncultured Oscillospiraceae bacterium | reverse complement strand
CCTGCGACCTGGCCGTATTCGACAACGACCTCACCCCCTCCCAGGCCAGGGTGCTGGAGGAGGAGCTGGGGGTGCGGGTGCTGGACCGGACCGGGCTCATCCTGGACATCTTCGCCCAGCGGGCCAGGACCCGGGAGGGCAAATTGCAGGTGGAGCTGGCCCAGTATCACTATCTGCTGCCCCGGCTGACGGGCATGTGGACCCACCTGAAGCGCCAGGCGGGCACCAGCGCCCCCATCGGCACCCGCGGCCCCGGCGAGACCCAGCTGGAGACGGACCGACGGCACATCCGCCGCCGCATCCAGAAGCTCAGCGAGGAGCTGGAGCAGGTGCGCCGGGTCCGGGGCACCCAGCGCCGCCGCCGGGAGAAAAACGCCCTGCCCGTGGTGGCCCTGGTGGGCTACACCAACGCGGGCAAATCCACCCTGCTCAACACCCTCACCGGGGACAGCATCCAGACCGGGGACCGCCTGTTCGACACGCTGGACACCACCACCCGAAAGCTGGACCTGGCCGAGGGGGGACAGGCACTGCTCAGCGACACGGTGGGCTTCATCCGCAAGCTGCCCACGGAGCTGGTGGACGCCTTCAAGGCCACGTTGGAGGAGCTGACCTACGCGGACCTGCTGCTGCACGTCATCGACATCTCCAATCCGGACTGGGAGACCCAGGCCCGGGTGGTGGAGGCGCTGATCGTCCGCCTGGGGGCCGGGCAGACCCCCTGCCTGCGGGTCTATAACAAGTGCGACGCCTACTTCGGCCGCCTGCCCGCCGGGGAGGACGAGATATGCGTCTGCGCCCGGACCGGGGAGGGCACCGGGGCGCTTTTGTACGCCATCGGCCGTCGGCTGGGGGGCGATCTGCGCCGGATGACCCTCACCATCCCCTATGCGCACGCGGCGCTGGTGGAGCGCCTGCGGCGGGAAGCCAACGTGCTGGATGTGGAATATACCGACGAGGGCGCCCGGATAGTGGCCGTGGTACGGCCCGCTCTGCGGGAGGAGCTGCGGCATTTTGAGGCGGCGGACCATGGGTGAGCGGCGAAAGCTCTCCGGGCCCGGCGCCGGGGAATATGAGGAAAAGCGCTCCCGCTTTCTGGGGGAGGTATACCCCGTCCGGGACGAGGATGAGGCCAAGGGATACATCGCCGCGGTGAAAAAGCGATATCCCGACGCCCGGCATCACTGCTGGGCCTGGGTGCTGCCCGACGGCGCCACCCGCTGGTCCGACGACGGGGAGCCCGGCGGCACCGCCGGGGGGCCTATGGCCGCGATGTTGAAGGGCGCGGACCTCTATGGCGCGCTGTGTGTGGTGACCCGGTATTTCGGCGGCACGCTCCTGGGCAGCGGCGGACTGGTCCGGGCCTATTCCAAGGCGGCCTCTCTGGCCCTGGCGGACGCGGGCACCGAGCCGGACCCGGAAAAGGCCACGCTGCGCCTGTCCTGCCCCTGGGACAGCCTGGACCGTGTCCATCGGCTGGTCCGGGAATTTGGGGGGACCCTTCTGGAGAGCGACTATGCATCCGACCCGGAGCGGGCGCTGCTGACCGTGGAACTGCTGGCGGAGCAGACGGCGGGATTTACCCGCCGGGCCGCGGACGCCACCAACGGCCGGGCGGTAGTGGCGGGGAGAGAGAGCCCCGATAAAAGGGACCGATAAAGATAAAAAACTTGAAAAAAGTTTTCCCCGCAAAAAGGGAAAAACGTCGCGGGCGGCGTATAAAGGTATTGCAGAATCTTCTGCGATACCCTTTTTACATATGAGGCGACGCTATGCCCACCTTCCGAGAGATACGTCAGGAGCAGGAAAAGCATATCATCGGTCCCTACGGGACCCTGTCGTCCGCCAGCCGGGGCCGTCCCGTGCCGGAGCCGGAGGACGACGTGCGCACCTGCTTTCAGCGGGACGTGGACCGGGTGACCCACTCCAAGGCCTTTCGCCGCCTGCGCCACAAGACCCAGGTGTTTTTGCAGCCGGAGGGCGACCACTACCGCACCCGGCTGACCCACACCCTGGAGGTGGCCCGCATCGGGCGGACCATCGCCCGGGCCCTGGCCCTGAACGAGGACCTGACCGAGGCCATATCCCTGGGCCACGATCTGGGCCACACCCCCTTCGGCCACGCCGGGGAGCGGGCCCTGCAGGATATCACGGGCGCCTTCCACCACTATGAGCAGAGCCTGCGGGTGGTGGACAAGCTGGAGAAGGACGGCAAGGGGCTCAATCTCTGTCAGGAGACCCGCATAGGCATATTGAACCACACCACCGGAGAGCCCCGGGACACCCTGGAGGCGGATGTGGTGCGTCTGGCGGACCACATCGCCTATCTGAACCACGACCTGGACGACGCGGAGCGGGCCGGGATCGTCCGGCCGGAGGACGTGCCCCGGATCATCCGCGACCGGGTGGGCACCCGCAATTCCCAGCGCATCAACGCCATGGTCACCGACGCCATCGAGCACAGCGCCGCAGGCGCCGTGGCCCTCTCCCCCGCCATGGCCGAGGCCTATGCAGCCTTCGAGGAGTTCATGTACGCGGCGGTGTACCGCAACCCCACCGCCAAGGGGGAGGAGTCCAAGGTGAAGGGCATCCTGGCCCCCATCGTGGATTATTACAGCAGCAACGTGCAAAAGCTGCCGGAGGAATTTCGGGCCATCGCCGACGCCGAGGGCGTCACCGCTGCCGTCACGGACTACGTGTCCGGCATGACCGACAGCTTCGCCATCTATACCTTTGAAAATCTTTTCATCCCGGCAAGCTGGAGCGTGAGATAGTCGTTTGAAAGGGGGCGTCCGCATGCCGTTTTCCCAGGATTTTCTGGACGAGCTGGCCCGCCGCAACGACATCGTGGACGTGGTGAGCGGCTACGTAGCCCTCACCAAGCGCAGCGGCGCCAACCAGTTTGGCCTGTGCCCCTTCCACGGGGAGAAGACCCCCTCCTTTTCCGTCAACGCCGACAAGCAGATATACCACTGCTTCGGCTGCGGCAAGGGCGGCAGCGTCATCAACTTCATCATGGAGATCGAGAACCTCTCCTTTCCCGACGCGGTGCAGTTTCTGGCCCGCCGGGCGGGGATGGAGGTGCCCCAGGACGGCTATGACGCCGACCGGGGCCGCCGGAGCCGGATGCTGGAGCTGAACCGGGACGCGGCCCGCTATTTCCACAGCCAGCTCATAGCCCCCTCCGGCGCCCCCGCCCAGGATTATGTGCGCAGGCGGGGCATCGTGTCCATGGTCAAGCCCTTTGGTCTGGGCTACGCCCCGGACGGCTGGCAGGGCCTCACCGACGCCATGACCGCCAAGGGCTACACCCGCCAGGAGCTCATCGACGCGGGCCTGGCCCGGGTAGGCAAAAAGGGCGGCCTCTACGATTACTTCCGGGATCGGCTCATGTTCCCCGTCATCGACGTGCGGGGCAGTGTCATCGGCTTTTCCGGGCGCATCCTGTCCGACGGGGAGCCCAAGTATCTGAACAGCCCCGACACATCGGTCTACAGCAAGAGCCGGAGCCTGTTCGCCCTGAATCTGGCTAAAAAGTCCAAAAACGGATATATTCTCCTCGCAGAGGGAAATATAGACGTGGTCAGCCTCCATCAGGCGGGGTTCGACAGCGCGGTGGCCAGCCTGGGCACGTCCCTGACGGCAGACCAGGCCCGGCTCATCGCCCGCTACACCGACCAGGTGATCATCGCCTATGACGCCGACGCCGCCGGACAGAAGGCCGCCCAGCGGGCCATCGGCATATTGCAGCCTCTGGACCTGAAGATCAAGGTCCTCAAGATACCCGGGGCCAAGGACCCGGACGAGTTCATCCAGGAAAAGGGCCCCCAGGCCTTCCGGGAGCTGATCGAGCGCAGCGGCAACCAGATCGAGTACCGCCTGGAGGAGACGGCGGCCCAGTTCGACCTGAGCACGGACGAGGGACGGCTGGGTTATCTGCGGGCCGCGGCCCGGCTCATCGCCTCCCTGCCCGGCAGCGTGGAGCGGGAGATATATGGCGTCCGGGCGGCGGAGAAGGTGGGCGTGTCCCGGGACGCCTTCCTCACCGAGGTGGCCCGCATCCGGCGGCAGAACGCCGCCGCGGCCCGGAAAAAGGAGACCCGGGATGCCACCGCGCCCCTCCAGGCCGCCCAGCCGAAGGACCGCTCCCTCCGGTTCACCAATGTGCGCAGCGCTGTGGCTGAGGAGGGCGTGCTGGCGCTGATGTGCCAGTATCCGGAGCAGTTCGGCGACCTGCCGCTGACCGCCGACGACTTCACCTCTCCTGCGCTGGGCAAACTGTACGAGGCCCTGGCCGGGCAGATAGGCCGGAACCGGAGCGTATCCCTGGCCGCGCTGAGCCAGCAGTTCTCCCCGGAGGAGATGACGCTCCTCACAGGCATCTGCCAGCGCAGCGAGCTCCCTGCCCACGCCGCCGAACAGGCTATGAAGGACTACATAAACAAGATACAGGCAGAAAAAGACAAGGCCGCCCGCGGCAGGGACATGCGGGCATATGCAGAAAAGCTAAAACAAAGGAAAGGGTATGGTCATAAAGATGGCAGCTAAAAAGACAAAGGATGAAACGGCGCTCCCGGAGGAGAACACCCCCGTGACAGAGGAGCAGCCCGCTCCCGCGCCCAAGAAAAAGGCCGCCAAAAAGAAAGCCGCCCAGGAGCAGACCGCTTCGGCGGAGGCCCCGGAGCAGTCCAAGCCGGAGCCCCCCGCGGAAAAGACCAACGCGGAGAAGATCGCCGAGCTCATCGAAAAGGGCAAGAAGGCCGGAAAGCTCACCAGCAAGGAGCTGAGCGACGTGCTGGACAACATGGGCCTGACCCAGGAGCAGCTGGACGCCATCTACGACCAGCTGGAGGACCTGGGGGTGGACACGTCCAGCGACGATTTCCTGCCGCCTCTGGAGGACGACGCTCTGCCCGCTCTGGAGGAATTGGAGGAGCTGGAAGAGCTGGAGGACCTGGAAGAGCTGGCCGACATGCCCGAGGAGGAGATCGTGGACACCGACGCGGTGGCCGAGACCTTCTCCACCGACGACCCGGTGCGCATGTACCTGAAGGAGATCGGCAAGGTGGCCCTGCTCACCCCCGAGGAGGAGGTGGCCCTGGCCACCCGCATGGCCGAGGGCGACGAGGAGGCCAAGCGCCGCATGGCCGAGGCCAACCTGCGGCTGGTGGTGTCCATCGCCAAGCGCTATGTGGGCCGGGGCATGCTGTTCCTGGACCTGATCCAGGAGGGCAACCTGGGCCTGATCAAGGCCGTAGAGAAGTTCGACTACACCAAGGGCTACAAGTTCTCCACCTACGCCACCTGGTGGATACGCCAGGCCATCACCCGGGCCATCGCCGACCAGGCCCGCACCATCCGCATCCCCGTGCACATGGTGGAGACCATCAACAAGGTGATCCGGGTGTCCCGGCAGCTTCTGCAGGAGCTGGGCCACGACCCCTCCGCCGAGGAGATCGCCGAGGAGATGAACATGCCCGTGGACAAAGTCCGGGAGATCCTCAAGATCGCCCAGGAGCCTGTCAGCCTGGAGACCCCCATCGGCGAGGAGGAGGACTCCCACCTGGGGGACTTCATCGAGGATGAGGGCGCCTCCGAACCCTCCGAGGCCGCCAGCTTCACCCTGCTGAAGGAGCAGCTGATGAACGTGCTGGACACCCT
>CANROZ010000144.1 GCA_947632365.1 uncultured Oscillospiraceae bacterium | reverse complement strand
GGCGTGCCGGTGGTCTCCACCTGGGCGCCGGGCCCCAGGCCGGAGGTCTCCTCATAGACCTGGATGGAGGCGCTGTCGCCCTTCATCTGAAGGATCTCGCCGATCAGCCGCTGGCTGCCCACGCGCACCACGTCGGACACATTGGCGTCCGCCAGGCCGGTGGCCACCACCAGCGGGCCGGAAACTTTTGTGATCGTTCCGCTCATGCTTCAACCTTCTTTCGGTAAAGATAGCCCTCCCGCGGAGGGAACAATATACAAATTCAAAGGATGTTGACGCCCACGGCCCGTTCCACCGCAGCCTGCAGGCCCGACTGGCCCAGGCCCAGAGAGCCGTCCTTGCCGGGGATGAGGATCACCGCCGGGCTGGGCACATCCTTGAAGCGGTCGATGTCCGCCTTCAAAGGCTCCGCCAGGGCCTCCTCCAGATAGATGATGGCGTACTGGTCCGGCCGATCCGGCTTCGTCAGGTCCTTGAATATCTTGTGGGCCTCGTCCGCCTCCCGCACCGGGAAGGTGTCCAGCCCCAGGGCCTTGAAACCGATGACCGTATCCGGGCCGCCGATGACCGCGATCTTATACATAGCTCACACGCAACCTTTCCCGCAGCGCGTCCGGACCCAGACCGCCCCGCTTGCCCTGGAGGATCATCCGGGCCGCGGTGATCTCCGCCTCCAGGCTGGCCACATAGGCCACCGCCACCTCCGGGCCGAAGCTGACCCGCTTGGCAGCCGTGAGATATCCGGTGAGGGCGTTGTCGCACTCCCGCTCAAAATCCGCCAGGGGCGCGCCCTGGGCCGCCTGCGCGCCCAGCTCGGCGCACCGGGCCAGAGCGTGGTCGTGGAATATCTCCCCCACGCCGTCGGCATACACCCGGCACACGCTCTCCGCCGACACGTTCCCCCCGTCGATCACCGCGGTGCGCAGGAGCCCCTCGTCCATGTGGCCCCGGATGCAGCGCACGGCACTGCGCAGGTTGGCGATGTCGATGGACAGACGCACGTATTTGGTGTAAAAATCGGTGGACAGCGTCCCGGTGACGGCCAGCATCTCCGCGAAGTAGGCCTTGTCCAGGCCCATATCCGCCAGTTGGGGGTTGGCGGTGCGGGCCAGGGTGGTCCGGGCCTCCCGGATGGCCGCCGCCAGCGGCTGGGGCACCTCGGTCCACACATCCTCCCGGTAGGCCTGCTCCAGCACCCCGGGGGCCACCCGGCCGCAGCCGGACAGCAGCCGCTGCTGTCCGTCGCCGCCCTCGCCCTTCACCAGCACCTTGGCGTTGTGATAGTCATAGCGCAGGCGGAAGGCGGTGACGATCTGCTTCTCCGGGCAGAATTTTTCCATCTCCTCCAGAAAGGCCGCCCGCCGGGCGGAGAATACCTCCTCCATCCGGGCGTCGGACGCGCCGGACAGATCCTCGAAGCCGCACTCGGTCAGAACCTTGGCCGCCTCGTCGAAGTCCGCCGCCTCCACCATCTGCTCCAGCCGCTTTTCACCCAGCAGGGCGTTCTCCCTGGCCCGGATGTAGGTGGACAGGAACAGATATTCTGTACTCTTAACCTTTGACAAGAGTATTCCTCCTTCTTGTCATCGTCGTCCCAGGGCTCCCAAACGTCAGCCGTCAGCCGAACAGCTCCGCCGCCACCTGGGAGGCCATGTCCTCCCGCGCCTGGGCCATCAGGGCCTCCACGGTGCAGTTGACGGACACGCTGCCCTGGCGGAGCACCAGGCCCCGGCCAAAGTTCCCCTCCCCCTTGGACAGGGTGAGGGAGGCCGTCTTCCCGGCGGCCCGGAGAGCGGCGTTGGCCGCGTCCACCACCTGTTTGCCGCAGGCGGCTTTGTCGGCGGCGGACAGCTCCACCTCCTCCGTCCCGGTGACAGCGGCCTTGGCGGCCAGGGCGGCCAGGAAGGAGACATACTCGTCCCCGGACAGGGCGTTCAGCTTGGCCTCGGCCCGGTCGAAGGCGTCCGCCACGATGGACTGCTTGAAGCTGAGCACGCTCTTGCGGGCCTCCATATCGGCGGTCTTGGCCAGGCGCTGGACCCGGTCCTCCGCGGCTTTGACGCCCTGGCGGACCTTTTCCCAGTAGCCCTCCTGGGCCTTCTTCTCGCCCTCCGCCTTGATGGCGTCGCACTGGGCCTTCGTCTCCTGGTCGATGCGGGCGGCGTCCGCCACGGCGTCCGTCTCGATACGGGCCGTGATCTTGTCGATGCCGTTCATGACTTTTATCCTTTCGCCGCGCCGATCACAGCCACAGCAGCATCAGCATGGAGGCCAGCAGGGACAAAATGGCGTAGAACTCCACGATGCCGCAGAGGATCAGGCCCTTGGACCAGTCGTCAGGCTTCTTGGCCAGGATATTGATGGACCCGGCGGCCACGCGGCCCTGGGCAATGGCGGAGAGCAGTCCGCCCAGCGCCATGGGCATGCAGGCCACGAAGTACTGCAGACCCTCCTGCACGGTCAGGTCCACATTGCCGCTCATCATGCCGATGCGGATCAGGCAGAAGAACCAGACCACCAGGCCGTACAGGCCCTGGGTACCGGGCAGCAGCTGCAGCACCATGACCTTACCGGACTTGGAGGGGTCCTCGCTGAGGAGCCCGGTGCCTGCCTCGCCAGCGATGCCGGTGCCCTTCGCGGAGCCCACGCAGCTGAGGCCAACGGCCAGTCCGGAACCCAGCAGAGCCAGCGCCAGGCCGCCAAAGGATTCAAAGAAACTCATGTGATTGTCCTCCTTATTCTTTCACGATATCTACAAATTTTGTTTCCATATCTAAAGGACGGAAGGGCTTGCCGCCGTCCTCATAGAACCGTCCGAAGAACTCCAGGCACTGCAGGCGCATATCGTGCACGAAGCAGCCCAGGATGTTCAGCGCGAAGTTCAGGGCGTTGCCCACCATAGAGATGAGCACGAAGCTGATCACGTTCCCGGTGATGCCGCCCAAGGTGTTGAACACCTGGGCGATGACCGCTCCGGCCAGCATCAGGGCCATGAGCCGGGAGTAGGAGAGGATGTCGCTGAAATAGCCCGTGATGTTGTTGTACAGCGAGCCGAAAAGGCCTGTGAACGTGCCCAGGACCAGCTTTACCGGACCGCCGCCGTTCTGCTTGGCCTTCCAGACGCTGCCCGCCAGCAGCATCACGCCGCCAACGATCAGGCCGATGGGGGTGCCCGGCGCCGCGAACAGGCCCAGACCCGCCAGGATGACGGTCCAGGTGCCCTCCTCGAACAGGGCGGACAGCTTGTCTCCGTCCTTGCACTTTTTCCAGGCGCTCACCGCCATGCCTGTCAGTATCTGCACCACGCCCAGGGCCAGGGAGCCCACCAACACCGCCAGCGCGTCGTCCAGGGGACTGAACAGGGCGGGCAGGGCGAAGGTGCTGTTGGGATCGATCAGCTTGGCCAGCTGGGGCAGGAAGTCCCCGAAGAAACCTCCGGTGATGGCCCCGAAGAAGAAGGTGCTCACGCCGCACAGGCCCAGCAGCGGGAACATGTTCCGCACCGTGGGGCCCCGGGGCTTGGCCTTCTTCACCACGATCAGGCTCACCAGCATCATGATGAGCCCGTAGCCCATATCCGCCATCATCATGCCGTAGAACAGGATGAAAAACGGCGCCATCAGCGGGTTGGGGTCCACCCCGGTGTAGGCGGGCAGGGCGTACATATCGGTGACCATGTTCAGCGGCCGGGTCAGGGCGTTGTTCTTCAGCTTCACCGGCACGTCGGGGTACTCCTCCGGCGCGGGGTCGCTCAGCTCCCAGGCGCAGTCCAGGCCCTGCAGGCATTCGGTCAGCTTTTTCTCCGCCTCGGCGGGGCACCAGCCCTCCAGGGCCACGATGCTGTCCGTGCCCTGCAGCCGCTCGGCGGCCTCGGCCTCGGCGGCGGCGGTGGCCAGACGGTCCGCGCTCAGGCGCAGCGCCGCTGTCCGGCCCTTCTCCTGGGCGATGTTGGCCTCGATGGTCTTGCGCTTCACATCGATGGCGGACAGCTCCCGCTTCCGGGCCTGGATATTATCCTTGGCGGTGCCCGTCAGTCCGGGGAAGGTGACGGGGGTTGCCCCCACGGCCCGCATGGCGTCCAGCACCGCGGCCATATCCGGCTTCAGCGTGATGACCGCGAAGCACTTTTGCTGCTCGTCCTCATAGACCAGGATCAGCTGCACCGCCTCCGTGGCGCTCTCCGCGGCGTCGGCCACGGACTCGGTATCCACCGCGGCGGGCACGTTGCACAGGCTCACAGCGCAGGTCTTCGTGCCCGCGCACTCCAGGGGCATGTCCAGCGCCTCCCAGGGGCGCAGGGACTCGATCTCGTCCCGCAGACGCACCTCGTCCGCCGCCAGGCGGCGCAGCCGCCCGTCCCAGAGATTGATCTGCTTGGCCAGGGCGCAGTCCTCCTCCAGGGCCGCCTGGTCCAGGAAAGAGTCCTCCGCCACGGTGGGCCGGGGGGAGAGGAGCTTTTTCTTCTCCGGGGCGTACCGGGCCATGATGCGCAGAGCGGAGTCCATCTCCGCCTCCCGGGTGCGGGCTTCGCTCAGCCCCGCCCGCTCCGGCCGGAGAAGGGCCGCCGCCTCCGGGTCGGAGAGCATCCCTTCCGGCTCCCGGACCTCCACGCAGCCCAGACGCAGAAGCTGGCGCATCAGCTTGTCCCGCTGGTCACGCAGGGCGATGACGCGCAGCTTTTTCATCTTGACAATGGCCATCAGCCGTTCACGATCCTTTCCACGATCTTATCCACGACCTGCTCCATCTTGCGGTCGGCCCGGGCCTTCATGGCCGCCTGCCGATTGCGGGTATTGGACGCCAGCACACCCGCATCCTCCTTCGCCTTCTCGTCGGCCTTGCGGATCAGCTCCTTGACCTCCGACTCCGCCTTGCCGTCTGCCGCGGCTACTGCCACGGTCACGGCGGCCTCCGCCTCGGCCAGGGCCTTCTTGGCCTCCGTCTGGGCGGCCGCCCGTATCTGACGGGCCTTCTCCTCCGCCAGGGCGATGGTATCCAGCGCCTCCAGGGACATGTGAAACACCTCCAAACCTGTCCGGCTCGTGCCTCGGTTCATATACAAGATATAGTATTCATGCCTTACCTATAATACACAAACTTTGGGCCAGTTGCAATAGTTATTTTCCTGTTTCCGCCGTTTTCTCATGCAATATCCACTATTCCGGGAACGTCCCGGAAAAGTTCCGGAGATCGGCGGTCCGTCCTCCGGGAACTGTACGGCGAAAGAGCGCGCATCACACGCCGATGGCCTCCATGGCCTCCCGCCCGGCGCTGCGGGCCAGGGCCTTCAGCGCCTCATAGGCCGCCTCCCGGGTCCTGTCGTCCATGTCCGCCACGGAGCGGATGAAGCTGCGGGCCGTGGCGAACCAGTTCTCCTTCATCTCATGCATGGTGTCCATATTGGTGTCGGTCAGGAGCGTATAGATGGCGTCCACGAACACCTCGAACTGCTCCCGGCTCATGTCCGCGGTCCAGTCTTTCAGCGTGGCGTCCACGAAAAGGCTCCCCTCCGTCACCGTGTCCAGGGCCGCGAACCGGGGCCCGTCCAGAAGCCAGGAATAGGTGTCGTGCTGCTGCAGGCCCGTCTCGCTGCTGTGGACCACCGTGGGGACCGAGCCGTGGCCCAGGAGCATGCCCACCACGGAGAACTGGGGCACGTATATATGGATGCGGTCCCGAATGCGCCCGTAGTCCTCCGCCTGCAGGATGTTGTCGTAAAAGCCCGGGCCGTCGTAGTTATACACCGCGTCGATGCGCCGCTGGATATCCTCGCCGCAGAAGGCTGCGGCGTACACCGCCAGGTTGCCGCCCTTGGAGTGGCCGCAGAGGATCAGCCTGCCGCCCACCTTCTCCCCCACCGTCCGGACGTATTCCGCCGCCAACTTCTGGCCCGGCACCGGGCAGAGGAAGGACATGTTCATATCCTCCTTCCAGCCGATGACCGTGTTGTCCGTGCCCCGGAAGAGGATGGCGCAGCGGTCGGCGTCCAGCCGCAGGGTGATGGCGGAAAACTGGGCCTGGAGCACCGGGTCCAGCACGCTGCCGTGAAAGCCTGCCTCCAGCTGGCCGAAGCGTCGGCTGTCCGCCATAGCCGCGAGAAGCTCCTCGTCCCGCAGCTTCCATCGCTCCTCCTGCCGCAGCTTTTCATCCGCCAGCGCGGCGGCGGCCAGCTCCCGGATGGGCACGAACCGCTTGGGCAGCGGCTGGGAAAAGTGCTCGAAGGGCACATAGGCGAACCGGGCCAGGATCACCCCATCGATCTCGTTGAAGGGGCTCTGCTCCAGGGTCAGGTCCCCCCGCCAGGTAAAGTAGTCGAATACGTCCGTCATAGCCGCTCCTCCTCACAAGCATGTCTCACAGTACGCCGCCGCGTCGAACCGATCCAGGGGGCTGTCCTTTTTCAGGTACAGCGGGTGATGGGGATGGCCCCGTCTGCTCCGGGGCCCGGCGGTATACCACGCCGCCCCGTATCGCCGCCCCACGTCGATCATGTCCAGCAGGCATGTTTTCAGATAGGGCCTGGTCTCGATGATGTTCCCCCAGGCCGCCCACACCGCCGGGTCCGGTCCGGCGTGGGCCAGCACCCAGGCGAAGGCCGCCATGTTCTCCCGGTGCAGCAGCGGGTTCATCTCCCGCTCCATGTCCTGGGGCCGGGTGGCCCGCTGGGCGTAGACGTTGAACATGATGAAGCTGTCGTAGCCATTTTGCAGGGCGATGCGCTCCACGCTCTTCAGCGTAGGGTCCAGCGCCCCCGGCGCCGCCGTGGAGGGGTTGATGCCGATGCAGATCAGCGGCCGGGCTCCCCGGGTGCCCAATATGTATCGGTAATCGGCGTAAAAATCCGGCACATACAGCCACCGCTCCCGGTCATAGTCCTCCGACCGACCGGAGCGGGCCAGGGCCTGGTCAAAGGTGAGAACGGCCTGTTCTGCCGTGGGCGCCGACGGGATGTGCATGCTACCAGCTCCTTTCGCCTGACCATTATAATTGACAGACGGAAAAAAGGGAAGTAAAATCAACAAAATAACGGTCTTACAGAGAGGAGGCGGCGGCATGGCCCAGCCGGAGATACTGGCCCCCGCAGGCGGCATGGAGCAGCTGACGGCGGCGGTGCGCTGCGGCGCGGACAGCGTATACCTGGGCGCCGCCGACTTCAATGCCCGGCGGGGCGCCGCCAACTTCGGCCCGGACCAGCTGCCGGAGGCCGTCCGGACCTGCCATACCCACGGCGTGAAGGTCTATGTGACCGTGAACACCCTGGTCACCGACGGGGAGCTGCCCGCCCTGGAGCGCACCGCTGAGCAGATCGCCGACGCCGGAGCCGACGCGGTCATACTGCAGGATATGGCCGCCCTGCGCCTGTTCGCGGGCCGCTATCCCTCCCTCCACCGGGTGGCCTCCACCCAGACCGCCGTGCACAACGCGGACGGGGCGCGGTTTTTGCAGGACGCGGGTTTTGACAGCTTCGTCCTGGCCCGGGAGCTGACCCTGGAGGAGATGGCGCGGATATGCGCCGCCGTGTCCATCCCGGCGGAGGCCTTCGTCCACGGGGCTCACTGCATGAGCCTGTCCGGGGCCTGCTATCTGTCCGCCATGCTGGGGGGCCGCAGCGGCAACCGGGGCCTGTGCGCCCAGCCCTGCCG
>CANROZ010000143.1 GCA_947632365.1 uncultured Oscillospiraceae bacterium | reverse complement strand
ACTCAACCTTAACACAGGCTATCCCTATTCGCTATCTTTTTCTCCTGCCTCTGTCACTCATCATTGTAACTCCTACATCCTTTCCGCCGCGCTCCCGCCCGGCGTCACTTGACGGGGCGGGTGGATGGGTATATAATCGCCGTGGAAAATACTATGGGGAAGTGTGGCGGCATATGCGAAGCGAAGCGTATAAATTATCCGGATTCACCATCGTCATCAGCGCGCTGGGGTTTTTGCTCCGGTGGCTGCAGGACATGCGCATCCAGGACTCCCAGACGGGCCTGCCTGTCAACGCGCCCATCAGCTGGCTGGTGGCGGGCATCATCGTGCTGATGGCGGGTGCCATGATCGGATTCACCTTTTATCTGAAGCAGTACGACGCCCCCGGCGACCCGACGGTGGCCCTGGCGGGCCAGACGCCCGTGTACGGCTTCATCAACCTGATCCCGGCGCTGCTGCTGGCGGTGGCCGGGGTGATCCGGGCCATTTTCCCGGGCCAGGACGTGCTCTGGCCCACCATGCACCGCATCTGCGGCGTGGCCACGCTGATCGGGGCCTTCGGCGCCGGGACGCTGGCCATGAACATCACCAGGCCCGAGCAGGACGGCGCCCGCCGGAGAGGCGCGGTGCTCATTTTGGTGTTCGCGGTGGGCTGGCTCATCACCGGGTACCGGGACGCGGCTACGGACCCCATCGTGTGGCGGTTCGTGGTGTCCATCCTGGCCCAGTGCACGGTGCTGCTGGCGGTGTATTATTTCTCCGGGTACTTCTTCCACTCTCCCCATCCCCTGTGGGCGGTGGCGACGTGCGATCTGGGCGCATTTTTGTGCATCATGAGCGCCATCGACGAGAACGGACTGGCCCAGAGCATCACCTTTGCCGCGGTGGCGGCGCAGCTGCTCATCTGGGCCTTCGTCATCACGGAGAATCTGAAGACAAAGCCCCTGGGTCCCGCGATCCGGGAGGAGATCGGCTGACGGCCGCGCGCTTATTCGGGAAAGGATAGGGAGGAACGGATATGGTAACGATCGCAAGTATCATGGAGATGCTCATGGTGGTATGCTTTGGGGTGAGCTGGCCGCTGAACATCATCAAGGCGTGGAAGGCCCGGACCGCCCGGGGCTCCAGCCTGCTGTTCTACGCCTGCATCTGGCTGGGCTATGTGTTCGCCCTGGTGGGCAAGTGCATCCTCATCGCCTATTACGCGCCCCAGCCTTGGTATGTGACGGTGAAGTGGTATGTGATGCTGCTGTACATCGTCAACACCCTGATGGTCACGGTGGGCATCCTGGTGTGCCTGCGCAACCGGACGTTGGATAAGCTGGCGGAACGCAAGGCGGAAAAGGCCGCCAAATAAACCTTTTTTCAGGCGACGAGAAAATAGGGCTTGCATTTTCCGGCGCGTTGTGCTACTATACTTTAGCAAAACGTAACCGGGTGTGGCGAAGTTTGGTATCGCGCCTGAATGGGGTTCAGGAGGCCGCTGGTTCAAGTCCAGTCACTCGGACCAAAAACCAGGGAGCAGCATCCGCTGCTCCCTGGTTTTTTATTTGAAGACGTAGAACCAGCGGCCTCCTGTTGGCATCCCCGAGCGGTTCCGCCGCAGGCGGGAGCGAGTGGGGCCATTCGCCGCACGGCCCTGCCGTCGAAAAGCGCGGCAGGGCCGCTGGTTCAAGTCCAGTTGCGAGGCAGTCACATGATCTACTCTGTGGAAGAATTGAAACGGCGGATAGAGCCCATAGCCGAGAAGTACGGTCTGCGGGAAGTCTATCTGTTCGGTTCCTATGCCCGCAGCGAGGCCACAGAGCAGAGCGACGTGGACATCCTCATCGACCGCACCGGCTCCAAGATTCGCGGTATGTTTGAGATGGGCGGGCTGTACGAGGACCTTTGCGCCAGCATCGGCAAGGAAGTGGACCTTGTGACCACGCAGACCCTGGAGCAAGCCAGCACCAAGCGGCGGTCGCCGCTGTTCATCCAGAACATACAGGCGGAAAGGATGCGGGTGATATGACTCGGGGCGACTGGCAGCGGCTGCTGCACATCCGCACTTACTGCGAGGACATAGAACAATTCATTGACCGCTTTGGCCGGGATTTTGACGCATTCACCTCGGACCGGGCCTATTTCAGCGCGGTCGCCATGTGTATCCTCCAGATCGGGGAACTATCCAACGGTCTGTCCGACGAGTTTCGGGAGGCCACAAAAGATCAGCTTCCCTGGGGGATGATCCGCGGGATGCGGAATTGGCTGGCCCACTCCTATGCGGAAGCGGATGAATACTGTGGGAGACGGCCTGCAACGACATCCCCAAAGTTTTGGCTTTTTGCAGACAGAACCTCGAAAAATCTTAAGACGTAATATTGCTCATTGGCCGGAAGCTGCATAAATACGGCATTTTTCCAAGTCCCTTATGGGGACTCGGACCGATCCATGATGATCCGAACTGCATCTCCCAAATCGGGGATGTGTTCGGATCTTTCATTGGCTTCGGAAACCACTGGCTTTGCCAGTGGAGGCGTCTCGCAAAAAGCTTTAGCTGCAAGCATCGAGCG
>CANROZ010000142.1 GCA_947632365.1 uncultured Oscillospiraceae bacterium | reverse complement strand
TCCTCCCAGGCGTCCTTGTCCGCCGTGAAGGGCACGAACCAGCCGTCCCCGAACAGGCCGTCGTTGGCCCAGTCGGTACCCATGGTGCCGATGGAGATGCTCCAGCCGCCCATGGCGATGGAATAGATCAGGAACATCACGCAGGCGAAGATGGGCAGGGCCAGCCAGCGGTTGGTGACCACCCGGTCGATCTTGTCGGAGGAGCTCATCTTCTCCTTGCTCTTGCGGCTGTAGCAGTTTTGGATGACGCCCGTGATGTAGTCATAGCGCTGGGCGGTGATGATGGACTCCGCGTCGTCGTCCATCTCCTGCTCGCAGTCCACGATGTCCTGCTCCAGGTGGGCCAGCGCCTCGGCGGACAGACCCAGCTTCTCCGCCACCTTTTCGTCCCGCTCGAAGAGCTTGATGGCGTACCAGCGCTGCTGCTCGGCGGGCATGCCGTGCACGGCCACCTCCTCGATGTGGGCCAGGGCGTGCTCCACGCACCCGGCGAACCGATGCTGGGGCACCGTCCGGCGGCCGCTCCGGGCCAGATCGATGGCCCCCTGGGCCGCGGCTTTCACCCCGTCGCCCTTCAGGGCGGATATCTCCATGACCTGGCAGTCCAGCTCCTTGGCCAGACGCCTTACGTCGATCCGGTCGCCGTTTTTGCGCACCACGTCCATCATGTTCACCGCCACCAGCACCGGGATGCCCAGCTCCACCAGCTGGGTGGTGAGATACAGGTTCCGCTCCAGGTTGGTGCCGTCCACGATGTTCAGTATCACGTCCGGCCGCTCGTCGATCAGGTAATTGCGGGCCACCACTTCCTCCAGGGTATAGGGGGACAGGGAATAGATGCCCGGCAGGTCCGTGACGGTCACGTCCTTGTGATCCCGGAGCCTGCCCTCCTTCTTCTCCACCGTCACGCCGGGCCAGTTGCCCACGTACTGGCTGGCCCCGGTGAGGGCGTTGAAAAGCGTGGTCTTGCCGCAGTTGGGGTTGCCCGCCAGGGCTATGGTGATGTTCTTTTCTGCCATTTCCTCCTCCTTTTCTGCCTCGCAGAGTTTGCGCCCGCAGGCGCAAATAAATCGGGATCATTTTTTCCGGCGACATGTGCGTCGGAAAAAATCCTTCTCGGCCTGCAAACGTGCGAGCGCAGCGAGTGCGCTGCAGCAGGCCGCAGCCTTCTCGAGTGAAAGGCTCCGCCTTTCACTCGACTAAGATCATTTCGCTGTCCGCTTTTCGCAGGCTCAGCTCATAGCCCCGGATGGTGATCTCCATGGGGTCGCCCAGGGGCGCCACCTTGCGCACATAGATGCTCTCGCCCTTGGTGATGCCCATGTCCATGATGCGGCGCTTCACCGCTCCGGTTCCCTCCAGCTTCTGCACCTTCACCGTCTGGCCGACTTTTGCCTCCCGCAGTGTCATATGTCCTCCTCCTTTCTCCTCTTGATGCTTTCTCTCAGACGAATATCTTCCGGGCCATCTCCTCGCTGATGGCCACCCGGGTATCCCGGACGCTGACGATCAGATTGCCCCCGATGTCGTTCACCACCGTCACCGGGCTGCCCACCACAAATCCCAGATTCTCCAGAAACAGCTTCGTCTCGGGCTTTCCGCCGATGTGGGTGATGAGGCTGCTGTCTCCCTTGCGCAGCATTGTGAGAAGCATATCAGACGTCCTCCGTCACATATGTATTAGGCCAACCTAATATCAAGGCCAAACAATAGGTGTTAGATTTCCCTAACACCATCGAGATTGTAAGCCATGCCTAACATAAATGTCAAGCAAAAATTCGCGCTGTTCCGCCGATTCGGCGTTCTGTCCGAAAATCGCCGTCCATCTTTGGCAAATCTGTTAGGTTTGCCAAACGTATCTCCCGGCAGGCATATTTTGACAACCGCTCCCATATGTGCTAGAATATAGTGCTCCCATGGAGCGCAAGCGCAGGTAAACAAAACGCACATCATTACATATAGGAGACTTCACATGCTGGAATTTCGTTTCGATACGCAGCTGCTCATCGAGGGACATGACCTGGATGAGGACGAGATCCACGACTACATCATGCAGAACATCCCCGGCGACTGTCTGCTGGCCGTGGGCGATGAGGATCTGATCAAGATCCACTTCCACACCAACGTGCCCTGGAAGGTGCTGGAGTACGCCTCCTCCCTGGGGGATATCTACGACGTGGTGGTGGAGAACATGGAGCGGCAGGAGAACGGCCTGCAGGGCTGAGTCCGCCGCATGGCAAAGCCCCGGCTCTTTCGAGCCGGGGCTTTGCCTTTGTTTTTTCAGAACAGCGCTTTTCCGTCCGCCGGGGAGGATTCCGCCAGCTTCCGTCCCGCTTTCCAGGAGGCCAGCACCGGGGCGTCCTGGATGAGGGCGTTGTAATAGTTGTCCGCGTCCAGCACGATGAAGTCGGCGCTCTTCCCCACATCGATGCCGTAGCTGTCCCCCAGGTGCAGAGTGCGGGCGGCGTTATGGGTGATGAAGCGGTAGGCGTTCATGATATCTTCGTAGCCCATCATCTGGGTCACGTGCAGGCCCAAAAACACCACGTCCCGCAGGCTGCCGTTGCCCATGGGGTACCA
>CANROZ010000141.1 GCA_947632365.1 uncultured Oscillospiraceae bacterium | reverse complement strand
CGCGAGTAGTAGTTGATGGCCGCGCCGGAGGCCATGATGGGCGCCCGGAAGGGGAAGAAGCACATCATCTCCACGGCCTTTGAGCACCACGCGGTGCTGCATACCCTGGAGAAGCTGAAAAAGCAGGGGTTTGAGGTGACGCTGCTGGATGTGCACGAAAACGGCGTGGTGACGGCGCAGGATGTGGCCGGCGCCATCCGGGAGGACACGGCTCTGGTGACGATCATGATGGTCAACAACGAGATCGGCACCATCCAGCCCATCGCGGAGATCGGGAAGGTCTGCCGGGAAAAGGGCGTGCTGTTCCACACCGACGCGGTCCAGGCCGTGGGCCATGTGCCCGTGGACGTGAAGGCCCTGGGAGTGGATATGCTCTCCATGGCGGCCCACAAGTTCCACGGCCCCAAGGGTGTGGGCGCGCTCTATGCCCGGAAGGGCGTGATCCTGACCAATGTGATCGAGGGCGGCCAGCAGGAGCGGGGCAAGCGGGGCGGCACGGAGAATATCCCCGGCGTCGTGGGCATGGCCGCCGCTCTGGAGGAGGCTGTGACGGACCTGGACGGGAAGATGGCCTACGTGACCGGCCTGCGGGAAAAGCTTATCAACGGGCTCTCTCAGATCCCCCACAGCCGGCTCAACGGCGACCGGGAAAAACGGGTCCCCGGCACGGTGAACTTCTGCTTCGAGGGCATCGAGGGAGAGGGCCTGTTGCTGTGGCTGGACGCCAAGGGCGTGGCGGCCTCCTCGGGCAGCGCCTGCACCTCCGGGTCCCTGGACCCCAGCCATGTGCTGCTGGCTCTGGGGCTGCCCCACGAGATCGCCCACGGCAGCCTGCGGCTGAGCATCGACGCCTGCAACACGGAAGAGGAGATCGACCACATCCTGAAGTGTGTGCCTGAGGTGGTGGATTACCTGCGGGATATGTCCCCGGTGTGGGACGAGCTGGAGCGGGGCGAGACGCCCCATCTGATCTGAGGAGGAACGAGAAATGGCACTTTACAGCGACAAGGTCATGGACCACTTTCAGCACCCCCGGAACGTGGGGAAGATGGAGGACGCCGACGGCATCGGCGAGGTGGGCAACGCCGTCTGCGGCGATATCATGCGCATGTATATCAAGGTGCGCGACGGCATCATCACCGACGTGAGCTTTATCACCTTCGGCTGCGGCAGTGCCATCGCCAGCTCTTCCATGGCCACGGAGATGATCAAGGGCATGCCCATCGAGAAGGCCCTGGAGCTCAGCAACAAGGCCGTGGCGGAGGCGCTGGACGGCCTGCCCGCCCACAAGCTGCACTGCTCCGTGCTGGCGGAGGAGGCGGTCCGGGCCGCGGTGAAGGACTATTACGACAAGCATAATATCGCCTATGACCCGGCGGTGTTCGGCTGCGACATGGCCTGTGCCCACGAGCACGACCATACCCCCACGGAGGAGTGATCCCGTGCCGGGGAAGGCCCTGGTCGCCATGTCCGGCGGCGTGGACTCCGGCGTGGCGGCCCTGCTCATGCAGCGGTCCGGCTTCGACTGTCTGGGCGTGACCATGAAGCTCTGGGGCGGCGAGGCAGACCCTGGCAGCCGAACCTGCTGTACCGCCGACGACGCGGCGGACGCCCGGGCCGTGGCGGTCCGGCTGGGCATACCCTACTATGTGTTCAACATGCAGCAGGACTTTGACCGGGAGGTCATCGGGCGGTTCGTCGCCGCCTATGAGGCGGGGGACACCCCCAATCCCTGCATCGAGTGCAACCGGTATCTGAAATTCGGCCTGCTGCGGCAAAAGGCCGCGGTGCTGGGCTGCGATACCGTGGCCACGGGCCACTACGCCCGCATCGGGCGGTCCGGCGGCGGCCGGTGGCTTTTGAAAAAGGCCGTCAGCGAGGACAAGGATCAGAGCTATGTGCTGTACATGCTCACCCAGGAAGCGCTGGCCCATACCCGCTTCCCCCTGGGGGAGATGACCAAGGCCCAAGTCCGGGCCCTGGCGGAGGAAAACGGGCTGCTTAACGCCCGCAAGCGGGACAGCCAGGACATTTGCTTCGTCCCGGACGGGGACTATGCCGCCTTCATCCGCCGGTATACGGGAAAGGACTATCCCTCCGGGGATTTCGTGGATGGCGAGGGCCGTGTCCTGGGCCGGCACAAGGGGCTGATCGGCTATACCATTGGCCAGCGCCGGGGCCTGGGCGTGGCGGCGGGCCGGCCCCTTTATGTGTGCGCCAAGCGCATGGCGGACAACACCGTGGTCCTGGGGGACGACGGCAAGCTCTTCTCCCGGCGGCTCCTGGCCCGGAACATCAATCTGATACCTGCGGACCGGCTGGACGGCACCGTGCGGTGCAGGGCCCGGGTGCGCTACGGCATGGCTGAGCAGCCCGCCGCGGTGACCCAGACCGGGGAGGACGAGCTGGAAGTGATCTTTGACGAGCCCCAGCGGGCCATTACCGCCGGGCAGGCGGTGGTCCTCTATGACGGGGACCTGGTGCTGGGCGGCGGGACCATATGCGAAACGGAGGATACGTGAATGGAACGGGAAAAGGCATGGGAGCTTCTGACCAAGTATAACAAGGACCACTTTCACCTGCAGCACGCGCTGACGGTGGAGGGAGTCATGCGCTGGTATGCCAACGACC
>CANROZ010000140.1 GCA_947632365.1 uncultured Oscillospiraceae bacterium | reverse complement strand
GACGGCAAAAGAGGGCCCCTTACCCTGCGTCCGGCAGCGTGAGGGAGCCCTCTTTTTGAATCTGATATGATAAGGAGTGGATCGTGATGCAAGAGATCGTGATAGATGTTTTGTTGGCGGTGGTGATCCTGACGGCGGCGGTGTTCCGGTTCATCATAGGAGCACGCCCGGACAGCGGCATGACCAAAAAGCAAAAGGTCATGCTGACCCGTATCCTGGCCGCCTCTGTGATCCTGCTGATCCTCCAGCTCATCCCGGCGGCGCTGTTCGCCCGGCTGGACGGGGCCTTGTTCCCGACGGCCGGACGCTGGCTGCGGTTCGCATTCTATTTGGCGGACTATTTCATCATCGGCTATGACATCCTGCGCAAGGCCGTAAAGGGCATCCAGAATCGGCGGGTGTTCGACGAGAATTTCCTCATGGCGGTGGCCACGATGGGCGCCATGGCGCTGGCCATCTATGAGAACGGCGACTATTTGGAGGCCATTGCCGTGATGCTGTTCTACCAGATCGGCGAGTGGTTCCAGAGCTATGCCGTAGGCAAGAGCCGCCGCAACATCAGCGAGCTGATGGACATCCGGCCTGACTACGCCAACGTGGAGCGGGACGGCGCTCTGGAGCAGGTGGACCCGGACGAGGTGGAGATCGGCACCGTGATCGTGGTGCAGCCCGGGGAGAAGGTGCCCATCGACGGCGTCATCGTGGAGGGCAGCTCCAGCCTGAATACCAGCGCCCTCACCGGGGAGAGCCTGCCCCGGGAGGCAAATACGGGGGACGAGATCATCAGCGGCTGCATCAATATGACGGGCCTTTTGAAGATACGGACCACCAAGGAATTTGGCGAGTCCACAGTCTCCAAGATACTGGACCTGGTGGAGAACGCCAGCTCCCGCAAATCCAGGTCCGAGGACTTCATCTCCAAATTCGCCAGGATATACACCCCCGCCGTCTGCTACAGCGCCCTGGCACTGGCGGTCCTGCCGCCGCTGGTGCGGATGCTGGCCATGGGCCTGGCGGCGGATTGGGGCACCTGGGTCTACCGTGCGTTGACCTTCCTGGTCATCAGCTGTCCCTGCGCGCTGGTCATCAGCATTCCTCTCAGCTTCTTCGCTGGCATCGGCGGTGCCAGCCAGGAGGGCGTTCTGGTGAAGGGCTCCAACTACCTGGAGAACCTCTCCCAGACCAAGACCGTGGTATTCGACAAGACCGGGACCCTGACCCAGGGCGTCTTTGAGGTGAACGGCATCCATCACAGCGCCATGGAGGACGGCAAGCTCATCGAATATGCCGCCCTGGCGGAGAGCGCCTCCTCCCATCCCATCAGCAAGAGCCTCCAGCGCGCCTACGGCAAAACGCCGGACCGCACCCGCGTCAGCGATATCCGGGAGATCAGCGGACGGGGCGTCATCGCCACGGTGGACGGCGTGGAGGTGGCCGCGGGCAACGACAAGCTGATGGAGCAGCTGCATATGTCCTATATCCCCTGCCACCACGCGGGCACCATCATCCATATGGCCGTGGGCGGCGCCTATGCCGGGCACATCCTGATCTCCGACGTCGTGAAGCCCAACGCCCAAAAGGCCGTCGCCGCGCTGAAAAATGCGGGGGTGGAGCAGACCGTCATGCTGACCGGAGACGGGAAAAAGGTGGCCGAGCAGGTGGCCGCAGAGCTTCATATCGACGCGGTATACAGCGAGCTGCTGCCAGCGGACAAGGTGTCCAAGGTGGAGGAACTGCTGCAGCAAAAGACGGGCAAGGCCAAGCTGGCCTTTGTGGGCGACGGCATCAACGACGCGCCCGTGCTGTCCCGGGCCGACATCGGCATCGCCATGGGCGCCATGGGCTCCGACGCCGCCATCGAGGCGGCGGACATCGTCCTGATGGACGACGACCCCATGAAGATCGCCAAGGCCATCAAAATATCCCGAAAATGCCTGGGCATCGTATACCAGAACATCGTCATGGCGCTGGGGATCAAGGCCGCCTGCCTCATCCTGGGCGCGGTGGGAATCGCCAATATGTACCTGGCCATCTTTGCCGACGTGGGCGTGATGGTCCTGGCGGTGCTCAACGCCATCCGGTGTCTCTTTGTGAAGAATCTATAGAAAAATCGGTTTTGCCAAAAAGACTCTCCTTTCGTGTAAAATAGACGAAAGGAGGTTTTTTTATGTCTCTGGTAGATAAAAAAGCGATAGAAGGGTTCCGCGGGTATTTGCAGGAGCGGGAGTGCGCGGGGGCGACGGTGGCCAAGTATATGCACGATGTAGGGGCCCTGGCGGCGTTCTGCGGTGGGGAGATAGCGGACAAGGCCACGCTCATCGCCTTCAAAGAGCATTTGCAGCGGCAGGGATACCGGGCCAGCAGCGTCAATTCCATGCTGGCGGCGGTGAATCGGTTCGTGGCGTTCCTGGGCTGCCCGGAGTGGCGCCTGCGGTATCTGAAGGTCTCCCGGAGCGCTTTCTGTGGACAGGAGAGGGAACTCACCCAGCGGGATTATGAGCGCTTGGTGAACGCGGCCAGGGAGTCCGGAAACGAGCGGCTGGCGCTGCTGGTGCAGACGATGTGCGCCACGGGCATCCGGGTGAGCGAGGTGCGGGCGGTGACGGTGGAGAGCCTGAAAACAGGCCGGGCGGAGATACGCTGCAAGGGCCG
>CANROZ010000139.1 GCA_947632365.1 uncultured Oscillospiraceae bacterium | reverse complement strand
TATCAAATGCCCCGTTTCCGCTTCAAAAACCCAGTGTTTTCAAGGCTTTGCGGGTTTTGTCAGTTATTCCCACTCTACGGTGGCGGGGGGTTTGGAGGTGATATCGTAGACGATGCGGTTGATGCCGGAGACCTCGTTGACGATACGGGTGGAGACGGTGTCCAGCACGTCGTAGGGGATGCGGGCCCAGTCGGCGGTCATGAAGTCCGATGTGACCACGCTGCGCAGGGCCAGAGTGTAGTCATAGGTCCGGCCGTCGCCCATGACGCCCACGGAGCGCATGTTGGTGAGCACGGCGAAGTACTGGTTCATGGTGCCCTCCAGATGGGCCTTGGCGATCTCGTCCCGGAAGATGAAGTCCGCCTCCCGCAGGGTATCCAGCTTCTCCTTGGTGATCTCGCCGATGATACGAATGGCCAGGCCCGGTCCGGGGAAGGGCTGGCGCATCACCAGATACTCCGGCAGACCTAGCTCCCGGCCCAGCTGCCGCACCTCGTCCTTGAACAGCAGCCGCAGCGGCTCGATGATCTCCTTGAAATCCACGTAGTCGGGCAGGCCGCCCACATTGTGGTGGCTCTTGATGACGGCGGCGTCTCCGGTGCCGGACTCCACCACGTCGGGGTAGATGGTGCCCTGGACCAGGTAATCCACCCGGCCGATCTGCTTGGCCTGCTCCTCGAACACCCGGATGAACTCCTCGCCGATGATCTTGCGCTTGCGCTCCGGCTCGGTGACGCCCGCCAGCTTGTCCAGAAAGCGCTTTTCGGCGTTGACCCGGACGAAATGGATGGGCCAGGGGGCAAAGGCGGCCTCTACCTCGTCGCCCTCGTTCTTACGCATCAGGCCGTGGTCCACGAACACGCAGGTGAGTTGGCTGCCCACGGCCTCCGCCAGCAGGGCCGCGGCCACGGAGGAGTCCACGCCGCCGGATAGGGCCAGCAGCACCTTGCCGCCGCCCACCTTTTCCCGTATCTGGGCAATGGCGGCGTTTTTGTAGTCGCCCATGGTCCAGCTCCCGGTGGCGCCGCAGACCTCATAGAGGAAGTTGCGCAGCATCTGCACGCCGTACTGGGTGTGGTTCACCTCGGGGTGGAACTGCACGCCGTAAAAGCCCCGGGCCTCGTCGCAGATGGCCACATTGGGGCAGTTGTCGCTGTGGGCGGCCAGGGTGAAGCTGTCCGGCACCTTCGCCATATAGTCCCCGTGACTCATCCAGGTGACGCTCTCCGCGGGGATGCCCTTGAAGAGGGGGCAGGATGTATCGAAATAGGTGTGGGTCCGGCCGTATTCCCGGGCGGCGTCGTCCTGGGCGGGGGTGACCTGGCCCCCCAGACTGTGGGCCATGAGCTGGCAGCCGTAGCAGATGCCCAGGATGGGCACGCCCAGCGTGAAAATGGCCGGGTCGATGTGGGGGGCGTTGGCGTCGTACACGCTGCTGGGCCCGCCGGTGAAGATGATGCCGATGGGATCGAAGGCGCGTATCTCCTCCAGAGAGATGGTGTAGCTCTTCAGCTCGCAGTACACGTTCTGCTCCCGGACCCGCCGGGCGATGAGCTGGTTGTACTGGCCGCCGAAGTCGATGATGAGCACGGCTTCACGTTTCATATGGACACCTCTGTCAGTCAAATATCGTAAGTACGGATGATCTTCTCAGCGATGGCCCGGCGGGTGACGCAGCGGTCCATGGCGTTTTTCTCGATGAAGCGGTGGGCCTCTTTTTCCGTCATTTTGAACCGCTGGATGAGCAGCAGCTTGGCCCGGTCCACGATGCGCATCTCGTCCATCTTGACCCGCAGCTTCTCGGCCTTGGACTCCATGTCGTGGAGCCGATGGGACACGGTGGCCATCATGCCCAGGCTCTGTTTGAGAAGGGAGGGGTCCACGGGGCTCTTCAGGGTCATGAAGCCGTGCTCCTCCGCCTGGGCGGACACGGCGTCGAACTGGTCCTGTTCCGCCAGCAGCAGCACGCCCGTCAGGCCGTTTTCCGCCGCCGACGCCGCGATGCGCGCCCCCGCGTCCGCCGGGACGGTGCCGTCGATGACCACCACGTCGTAGACGGTCTCCTCCAGCACATAGTCCGCCTCCAGCGGAGAACAGACGTTCAGCTCCGGGGCGAAGCGGTCCTTGGGGAGAAAAGCGGCGAAATGGGCCGCCGTATCCCGGGAGGCGGTGATGAGCAGCAGCGAGGCATAGGGACGGGTCGGCACCGATCTGGGCCTCCTTTCATAGGATGGGCGGCGGGGAACAGCGATCACACCTTAATTTATGATGATTTTACCCATTCGGTCTGCATTTGTCAATTTTTCCGGAAAGAATGGGGCATATGCCGATATCGTCTGTCCGGCGGACGGCCTATTTTGTGGGAATTGCCAGTGCGCATGCCCTTGACAGGACCGCCGGGAAAAGTGTAAAATCATAGCAGTGAAACGGCAAAGGCGTCGCGGATATGTTTCCGCATGCCCGAGCCGTTTTGGTTTTTATCCTGTTGTCAAATCCAGTATCGATAAAGGAGAAGCGAGTTATGAGCAATGTACCTGAGATCTTTGGTTCCATGGTGTTTTCCGAGGCGGTCATGCAGGCCCGCCTGCCCCATGCGACCTACAAAGAGGTGGTCTACGCCATCCACCACGATAAGCGTCTGACCCCGGAGATCGCCACGGTGGTGGCCACGGCCATGAAGAACTGGGCCGTGGAGAAGGGGGCCACCCACTTCACCCACTGGTTCCAGCCCATGACCGGCGTCACCGC
>CANROZ010000138.1 GCA_947632365.1 uncultured Oscillospiraceae bacterium | reverse complement strand
CCCGGTGCCGAACAGCAGCCCTGGGTCCAGCTTCACCGGGGTCCGGTCCCCGTCGTAATCCTGCCACTGGGGCACGATCACCAGCTTCTCCCCGGCCTCGACGGGCTTATAGTAGTCCCGCCAGTTGTTCTCCCAGTCCCCGTCGGCCACCGATCGGCTCTCGGGCTGCAGGCCCTTTTCATACAGGTCCGCGATCAGGGCCCGGCTCTCATCCGAATCCGGCAGCCAGAATTTCACCCGGCTGGTCCCCGCCATGGACTTCTCCAGGTCCTCGTCCACAAAGTCCCAGTACTGGGTGTTGTTGGCCAGAAAGCCCTGGAAATCCCGCTCGTCCTCAATGACGAAGCCCTCCAGGCCCATCCCGGTGAGCATGTCGCACACCGCCTCCGGGTCCCCGTGGGCGGGGACAGTCACTTCGATCCAATTCGCCATAGGTCAATCAGCCTCGCAGAGTTCGCCACCACAGCGGCGAATAAATTTAGATAATGATTTCCCAGGACTTGTCGTCGTCATTTGCGTTGTAAGTCTCGCCCTGCCGCAAACGGCAGGGCGAAAATACAACGCAATTCCTCCTCTCCCCACAAAGCAGGCTTCGTGGGGACCCCAAGGGAAATCATTCTTCTCAGCCCGATAACGGCGCTCCCAGGAGACTGCGGCCCTGAACAAATATTGCTCCGCACAGCGGAGACGTTTGTCAGGGTCGCTGTCGACGCAGAGAGCGCCACAGGCAGGCGCCGTCAAAAGACTTCAGCCTTTCGTTGCATTGGGCGTCCACTTCCAGTTGGCGATCTCCGGCATATCCACGCCGTACTTCGTGATATACTGCCGATGCTCCACCAGCTTATCCTTCATCTGCTGGACCAGGAAGGCGCTGCGGTTGCCCAGGCAGTCCAGATTCTGCAGCGCGGTCATCACCAGGTGGAAGCGGTCGATGTTGTTCAGCACCCGCATATCGAAGGGCGTTGTGATGGTGCCCTCCTCGATATAGCCCCGGACGTGCAGGTTCTTGTTCTTCCGGCGGTAGGTGAACTCGTGGATCAGGCTGGGATAGCCGTGGAAGGCGAACACGATGGGCTTATCGGTGGTGAACAGCATGTCGTAATCCCGGTCGCTGAGGCCGTGGGGGTGCTGGGTATCGGCCTGCAGGCGCATCAGATCCACCACGTTGATCACCCGGATCTTCAGCTCCGGGAAGGCGTCCCGCAGGATGGTGACGGCGGCCAGCGTCTCCAGGGTGGGGGTGTCGCCGCAGCAGGCCATGATGATATCCGGCTCCTGGCCCGCGTCGGTGCTGGCCCACTGCCAGATGCCGATGCCCTCGGTGCAGTGCTTGACGGCCTGCTCCATGGTCAGCCACTGGGGCCGGGGGTGCTTGGAGGCCACCACCACGTTCACGTAGTCCCGGCTGCGGATGCAGTGGTCGAACACGCTCAAAAGGCAGTTGGCATCGGGAGGCAGATAAAGCCGCACCACGTCCGCTTTCTTGTTGGCCACGTGGTCCAGAAAGCCCGGGTCCTGATGGGTGAAGCCGTTGTGGTCCTGCTGCCACACATTGGAGGCCAACACGTAGTTCAGAGAGGCGATCTTCTGCCGCCAGGGCAGCTGGTTGCACACCTTCAGCCACTTGGCGTGCTGGCTCACCATGCTGTCCACGATGCGGATGAAGGCCTCGTAGGAGTTGAAAAAGCCGTGGCGGCCAGTGAGCAGGTAGCCCTCCAGCATCCCCTCGCAGACGTGTTCGGACAGGACGCTGTCCATGACCTGCCCGTCCTGGGAGAGGAACTCGTCGTCCGGCTCGATGTCGGCGTTCCAGTCCCGGCCGGTGACCTCGAACACCGGGCTGAGGCGGTTGGAGGCCGTCTCGTCGGGGCCGAAGACCCGGAAGTTGCGCTCTTTCTTGTTCAGCGCGTAGATGTCCCGCACGAACTCGCCCAGCTTTCGCATATCCTCCGCCTCCACCGCGCCGGGGGCCGGGAGATCCACGCCGTAGTCCCGGAAATCGGGCATCCGCAGATCGCGCAGCAGCAGCCCGCCGTTGGCGTGGGGGTTGGCGCCCATGCGGGCATTGCCCTTGGGGGGCAGGTCCAGCAGGGCCTGGACGGGGGTGCCGTTTTCGTCGAACAGTTCCTCGGGATGGTAGCTCTTCAGCCAGTCCTCGATCATGCGCCGATGCTCCTCGCCCTCGGCGGAGATGGGTACCTGGTGGGCACGGAAGGAGCCTTCCACCTTGCTGCCATCCACTACCTTGGGGCCGGTCCAGCCCTTGGGGGTGCGAAGCACGATCATGGGCCACTTCACCCGGCTGCCGTCGCCGGTCTTGCGGGCGTGTTCCTGGAAGCGCAGGATGGAGCGGATGGCGGTATCCAGGGCCTTGGCCATGGCCGGGTGCATCTTGGCCGGGTCGTCCCCCTCCACGAAGATGGGCGTCCAGCCGCAGCCCTCGAAGAACTTCTTCAGTTCCTCGTGGGAGATGCGGGCCAGGACGGTGGGGTTGGCGATCTTAAAGCCGTTCAGGTGCAGGATGGGCAGCACCGCGCCGTCGGTGCGGGGGTCGGTGAATTTATTGAGGTGCCAGCAGGTGGCCAGCGGACCGGTCTCCGCCTCGCCGTCGCCCACCACGCAGGCCGCGATCAGGCCGGGGTTGTCCGCCACCGCGCCGAAGGCGTGGGCCAGGGAGTAGCCCAGCTCACCGCCCTCATGGATAGAGCCGGGCGTCTCCGGCGCCACATGGGAGGGGATGCCGCCGGGGAAGGAGAACTGCTTGAACAGCTTCTCCATGCCCGCCTCGTCCCGGGTGAT
>CANROZ010000137.1 GCA_947632365.1 uncultured Oscillospiraceae bacterium | reverse complement strand
GATGCGGGAACTTTTTCGGGCCCGGCGCGTCCTATGGACAGACCGACGATGAAAGGAGCTTATTTCGATGAAACGCTGGACTGTGCTTTTGCTGTGCCTGGCGCTGGTGGCAGGCCTTGCCGCGCCCGCCCTGGCGGAGGGGGAGGGACCGAAGGCGGCGGAGGAGATCGCCGCCGCGCCGGAGGACGCCGAACAGAGCATGGACGCCGCCCTGGCGGCCTTGACGGCGCAGGTGAAGGATACCCTCTCCATCGGCGACGAGTATACGGATTTTTACAGCAACTACTACGACGGCGCGGACCCCAGCTGGGACCTGAACTGGTCTGGCGAGGAGGCGCAGCTGAACGTGACCGTTCGGCCGGACGGCACGGTGACCAGTTTCTATCTCTGGCCCAACAGCTCCGGCAGCGACCGCTTTTACGGCTTTGATCCGGCGTTCCCGCCCCTGTCTCGGGCCGAGGCGGAGGAGCAGGCGGCGGCGCAAATGGAGCGGCTGTTCACCGACCCGGAGTCGGGCCGGATCGACGGCGTGCGGACCGTGCTGGGGGCCGACGGCAGCTACCGCTTCAGTGGTACTGTGCTGGAAAACGGCCTGGAGAGCCCGGTGAGCTTCACCATGGTCATTGACGGCGGCGGACTGAGCAGCTTTTACCGCAGCGACAGCGGCGGGGCCTATGTGGGTCCGCTGCCTGCGCCGGAGGCGGCCGCCGACGAGGTCACGGCCGCCGAAGCCCTGGCCGGGGCAGTGGAGTTGGAGCTGCGCTGGGTCTCCGACGGGGAGGGCGCTGCCCGGCTCATGTATATGCCCGTGGGGCCCCGGACCGTGGCGGACGCGGCCACAGGCGAGGCGGTGGATATGGACGCGCTCTACCAGTCCTTTGAGGACGGGGTGAACTATTCCAAGGCCTTCGACGGCGTGGGCGCGGCGGAGGAGGCGATGGCCGCCGACGGCGGCGCGGCGCTGACGGAGGTGGAGCTGAGCTCCATCGCCAACTACGCCGACGTGCTGGACCAGCAGGCCATCGACGAGGCCCTGCGGACCATCGACGCGCTGGGCCTGGAGGATTTTGAACTGCAGCGCTGCTCCTATGCCATGGACGGGGAAGAGGAGGGAGACGTGACCGCCTCGGTGCGCTACACCGCCCCCATGACGGAGGAGAAGCTGTACGGCTATTCCAAGTCCGCCTTTGACGACGCCGTGGCCTACGGCCAGGACCTGACCATCTATAAATACATCACCCTGGACGCCAAGACAGGCGATATCCGCTCCGTGTCCACCAGCTATCCCTTGTGGGAGAAGGAGCAGGACGCGCTGGGCCTGGTGGATCGGCTGAGCCCGGCGGAGGAGTTTTTGAAGCTGGCGGTGCCGCAGCTGATGGCCCAGGCCAAGCCCTGCACCCTGAAGGGGTACGGCGAGGGGGAGGAGCTGATCTTCGCCCAGGTGCACGAGGGGTATTTCTATCCGGACAACAGCATCACCGTGCACGTGGACCCCACCTTCGGGACGGTGGACCAGTTCTATTATAATTGGGACGAGGACGTGACCTTTGCCTCTGCCCAGGACATCATCAGCGAAAAAGAGGCCCTGGCGGCCTATGAGGACGCGCTTGAGGTCACCCTGGGCTATGTGGCCTGGCCCATCGACATCGTGGCAGCGGACGACCCCCTATACGACAGCTACATCCAGTGGGGCTACACCTATGTGGAGGAACTGCGCCTGGCCTATTATTACGGCGGCGTGGGCGAGGTCCGGGGCGTGGACGCCCTGACGGGCGAGGCGGAGCGCGCGGAGCAGACGGAGGAGAGCTTTGCCTACGATGATATCGGCGCCGTGCCGGAAAAAGAGATGATCGAGACCCTGGGCCTGGCGGGCGTGGGCTTTGCCGGGGGACAGTTCCAGCCGGAGGCGGCGCTGACAGTCCGGGACGCGGTGACGCTGCTGCTCCAGGCGGAGGGCTCCTACGTGCCGGAGCGGGACGACGAACTGCTGGCCCGGGCGGCAGATCAGCGCTTCGCGGCCGCTGACAGCGATGCGGACAAGACCGTGACCCGGATGGAGTTCATCAAGATGATCCTGACGCCCTCCCGCTATGGGGACGCCGCCCAGCTGGGCGGCATATGGGCGGCCAGCTTTGAGGACGCCAACGAGGGGGACGCGGGCTACGCGGCCATCGCCGCGGCCCTGGGCATGGCGGACGGCAGCGCCAATCCCCGGGAGGAGCTGACCCGCGCCGCCGCCGCGGCCATCCTCTACCAGTTCATGGATCGGTAAACACGAAATAAAGCGCAAAGGCGTGACCGTTCGGTCACGCCTTTTTTGTCGGGCGCTGACTTGGCACGGGAGGTGGGAGATGATAACGGACGGATTGAGCAGAGTGCACAAGAAAGTGGAAGATATAATTGAAATCGCATAACAATATGCCAAACTGGGGATGGCGAAAAGCCGCCGGAAAAGAATAAAATAAAAGCTACAAGGCGCACTGCCAATACTAAAAAGGAGCGAGAGATATGAAAAAGATCAGTAGAATCCTTTCCCTGATCCTGCTGCTGGCCATGATCGCCACACTGTGCGTCGGCTGCAGCGGAAAGAAAGAAGAGACCGCACCCGCTGAGGAAAAGGCCGAAGCGCAGGCTCCGGCAGAAGAGACGGAAGAGAACGCGGAAGAGGAAACGGAAGAAAAGGACGATGCGGCGGCCGCGCCTGCGGATGGCAAGACCTATACGGTCAAGCTGGCCAACGTGTTTGCCGATGACAACCCCTTTGCCAATGCTCATGTGCGGTAAAGTAACACAATGATTTGATAGGCAACCGCCCCTATTCCGTAATTTGAAAGACCAG
>CANROZ010000136.1 GCA_947632365.1 uncultured Oscillospiraceae bacterium | reverse complement strand
CTCGATGAAGGTCTTGCCGATGAAGGGGAAGCTGCGGCCTGTGGCCTTGCCCAGGCTGAGCAGATACCACACCACAATGGCCACGGCCAGGGAGATCAGCAGCCAGACCTTGTTGCTCAGGGGCTTTCTCTTGAGCTTTTCGGGCTTTTTCTCATTCAAGTCGCATCACTCTTTTCCGTTTTGGATTTACGACCCCGGCGGGGGCGCATCAAATACAATGCCATGATAGCACGAATGCACCAAATGCGCAAGAACCAATTCATCGATTTTTGAGCAAAATGCTCTACATGATAGGATGTGCCCCGAAAAATCGCACAATTTCCCTGAAAACACACCGTGCGCTTTGGTTGTTCTTGACAATATGCCGCACAGGTTGTTAAAATGAGAAAAACGGCGCAAAGGAGCGTTCAGCATGGACTATTTTTCTATCCCCGCCCAGGACCTGGGCCGGGACGCAAAGATACCTGTATACCCCCTGGGGGACTCCGGGGAGGTTTTCTATGAGCTGGCCCTGCAGATGACGGACGCCATCCGGGCGAACAACGCCGCGGGCAGACCCACGGTGTTCATCTGCCCGGTGGGCCCGGTGGGCCAGTACCCCATCTTCGTGCGGCTGGTGAACCAGGAGCGGCTGAGCCTGAAAAACTGCTGGTTCTTCAACATGGACGAGTACCTGAACGACGACGGCACCTATATCGGCCGGGAGAGCCCCCTGTCCTTCCGGGGATTCATGGACCGGAACGTGTACGGGAAAATAGACGCGGACCTGCTCATGGACCCGGCGCAGCGGGTGTTCCCCGATCCGGCGGACCCGGAGAAGGGCGATAAGCTGCTGGAGAGTCTGGGCGGGCCGGATATCTGCTTTGGCGGCATCGGTATCAACGGCCATCTGGCCTTCAACGAGGCACGGGAGGACATGACCGCGGCGGCGTTCGCCCAACTGGGCACCCGGGTGGTGGAGCTCACGCCGGAGACCCGCACCGCCAACGCCATCGGCGACCGGGGCGGGGCCATAGACGCCATGCCGAAGCTGGCGGTGACCATCGGCATCCGCCAGATACTCTCGGCCAAAAAAGTGCGTCTGGGCGTGTTCCGGGACTGGCACCGGGCGGTGGTGCGCCAGGCGGCCTACGGCCCCGTGACGGCCCATTTCCCCGCCAGCTTGCTGCAGGAGCACCCGGACGCGGCCATCTACGCCAACGGGGTGGCGGCGGGCCGCCCCTTCTGAGCCATGGGCGCGGTGCTTTTTGCAAACGGCCGGGTATACGAGGATGGCCGTTTCATTGCCCGGGACCTGCTGGCGCTGGACGGCGTCATCGCGCCGAAGGACGCCCCCGCGCCTCCGGACTGTGAGCGGGTGGACCTGGCGGGGAAGATGCTGGTCCCCGGCTTTGTGGACATACACACCCACGGGGGCGGCGGGGTGGACGTGAACGCCGCCGACGGGGAGGGCTTTGCCCGGATATCCCGGTTCTTTGCCGCCCAGGGCACCACCGCCTGGCTGTGCAGCATCCTCACGGACACGGAGGAGGCCACCCTGCGCACCATCGGCCATGCCAGAGCGGCCATGGCCGGGCCGCTCACGGGAGCCCGCCTGGCGGGCATCCACCTGGAGGGGCCCTTTCTGGCACCGGAATATAAGGGCGCTATGCCGGGATACCTGCTGCGGGAGGGCGACGCGGACCTTTTCTATAAATACCAGACCGCGGCGGACGGGGCGGTGAAGTACATCACCGTGGCCCCGGAGGTCCCCGGTGTGGTGGACATGATCCGGGCCATATCCGGCGACGTGACCGTGGCCATCGGCCACTCCGGCGCGGACTATGAGACCGCCATCGCCGCCATCGACGCGGGGGCGCGGGCCGCCACCCACACCTTCAACGCCATGGGCCTTTTCCATCAGCACCGCCCGGCCATCATGGGAGCGGTGCTGGAGCGGGACGTGGTGTGCGAGGCCATCTGCGACGGACGGCATCTGCACCCCGGCACGGTGCGGATGCTCTTATCCTGCAAGGGCTGGGACCGGGTGGCCGCCGTCACCGACTCCATCCAGGCCGCCGGACTGCCCGACGGGAACTACAAGCTGGGGGTCAACGACGTGGTGGTCCGGGACGGAGACGCGGTGCTGGCCGACACGGGGGTCCGGGCCGGGTCCACCCTCACCACGGGCCAGGCGCTGAAAAACCTGGTACGGTTCACGGGCCAGAGCGTGGAGCGCGTCCTGCCGCTGCTGACCCGGACCCCCGCGCGTCTGGTGGGCCTGGACAGCAAGGGCGTCATCGCCCCCGGGATGGACGCGGACCTGACCGTGCTGGACGAGGCGCTGAACGTGCGCGCCGCTTACGTGGCAGGCACGTGCGTTTATGAAGCATAAAAACAGGACTATACCGATCTTGATAAGGAGGATGACCATATGCCGCTAGTACCGATGAAAGCCATACTGGACGCCACGGAGAAGTATAATTACGCCCAGGGCGCGTTCAACGTCAACGCCGTGTGCCAGGCCAAGGCCGTCATAGAGGTGCACGAGATGTTCCGATCCGCCGCGATCCTGCAGGGCGCGGACCTGGCCAACGCCTTCATGGGCGGCCGGACGGATTTTCAAAACGGCACCCTGGAGGACAAGAAAAAGGGCGCGGTGAACATCGCCAACGCCGTGAAAAAGTACGCCGTGGACAGCCCCATCCCCGTGGCCCTGCACCTGGACCACGGCAAGAGCTTCGAGGCCTGCCAGGCGGCCATCGCCGGGGGCTATACCTCCGTGATGATCGACGGCTCCTCTCTGCCCTTCGATGAGAACGTGGAGCTGACCCGGGAGGTGGTCAAGTACGCCCACGAGCGGGGCGTGACCGTGGAGGGCGAGCTGGGGGT
>CANROZ010000135.1 GCA_947632365.1 uncultured Oscillospiraceae bacterium | reverse complement strand
CCACTGGGTGCTCTTCAGGTCCAGGTGGTTGGTGGGCTCGTCCAGCAGCAGGATGTCCGTGTCCTCCAGCAGCAGCCGGGCCAGGTTCACCCGGGTCTTCTCCCCGCCGGAGAGACTGTCGAAGCTCTGCTCCCGCATGGCCGGGGAGATGTCCAGACCGTTGGCCACCCGCTCCCGCTCATAGTCCGCGCTGTAGCCCCCCAGACGGTCGTATTCCGCGGCCAGATGGTCGTAGCGGGCCAGCGTCTCCGGGGATGAATCCGTCTGCATGGCCGCCTCTAAGGCGGCCATTTTTTCTTTTATCTCGTCCAGGTGGCGGATGGCGGAGCGGAGCACGTCCTCGGTGGTGTAGCCCGCCGGGTAGACGGGTATCTGGGAGATGAGCCCGATCCGCTTGCCCGCGGCCAGCACCACGGTGCCCTCGTCCGGCTCCAGCGCCCCGGTGAGGATGCGCAGAAGGGTGGTCTTGCCCGCCCCGTTGGGGCCCAGCAACGCCACCCGTTCGCCTGACTGCACGTCAAAGCTCACGCCCCGGAGGATCTCGTTGCCCCCGAAGCTCTTTTTTACGTTTTGCAGGGAGATGTCGATCATGAAATGAAACTGCCTTGTTATTTTTGGTCGAATCTAGGCGCTCCCTTCGTCGACAGCGGCCCCGGCAAACGTCTCCGCTTCGCGGAGCAATATTTGCGCGGGGACGCTGCCTCCTCGGAGCGCTGCGGGCGCCGCGGCGTCAGCTCAATACGGATACCGCCTTTTGCAGGACCGTGTTGGCGATGGGGGAGGCCACGCCATAGCCGCTGCCCGCCCGCTCCGCCATGACCACGAAGGCCAGAGGTGCATTGGCGTTGGTGATGAAGCCCGCGAACCAGGCGTGGGTGCCGCCGTAGGTCTCGGCGGTGCCCGTCTTGGCGTGCATCTCCAGGCCCGGATAGGTGGAGGTACCGTACTCGTACTGTACGTTGAAGCTCATCATCTCCGACAGGGTCTGGGCGGTGGAGGGCTCCATGAGCTTGGTAGAGCCGCAGCTCTTGCCGTACAGCAGCGTGGGCTCCACCACGGTGCCGCCGTTAGCGATGGCGCCCATGAGCCGCAGGAAGGCGTAGGGATTCACCAGGTCCTCGTACTGGCCGATGGCCGACCAGGCGGCGTCGCCGTCGCCCTGGGCAGCGGGAACGCTCCCGGCGGCGGTGGGGATGTCCTTGTTGAGGGTGTGCTCGCTGGTGAGGCCGTATTTTTCCGCGTACTGGCTGATGAGCGCGCCGCCCAGCTGTCGGCCGATCTCGCCAAAGACGATGTTGCAGGAACAGCCCAGGCCCTGTTCCACGGTGAGGGTGCCGTGGTGTCCGGTGCACTTGATGGTCTGGCTGCCGATAACAGTGCTGCCGTTGCAGGTAAAGGTCTGCTGGAAGATGTCCGGGATGTTCTCGATGGCGGCCGCCATGGTCACCAGCTTGAACACCGAGCCGGGGGTGAAGGTGGAGCTGATGGCCCGGTTGATGAACGCGCCCTCATAGGCGGGGTCGTCCATGTCGAAATGCACCCCATCCTCCGGGTCCCAGCCGGGGGTGGAGACCATGCAGAGTATCTCGCCCGTCTTGTAATTGTACACCAGCACGGTGCCCTTTTTGCCGTTCAGGGCGTTGTAGGCCGCGGCGGACACGTCAGCGTCCAGGGTCAGCTTCATGCTGCCGCCCTTGGTGGTGGTCCCGGTGAAGAAGGAGTAGTTGATGAACTGGGGCCGGAAAATGCTCAGTACCCCGGTACCGATGTTGCCGTTCAGGTCACCCAGTACGTGCAGGCAGCCCCGGCGCACGGCGGCGCTGTCCGCGTAATGGAAGGAATCCTCGCCCGCGGCGGCCAGGACCGTGTCGTTGCGGTCTGTGACGGAGCCCCGGTTCAGCGTGCCGTTGGTGTAGACGCTGTCGTTGGCGTAGAAGGTGGCCCAGTCGCCGCCGTCCACCACCAGACGGAACAGATATATGCCCATTCCGACCACCACCAGGGCCGCCAGCAGCAGCACCGCGAAGGCGCGGGCAGTCACTTTTTTCATCGCTGCCCTCCCCGGGGGTAATACCCCTCGTCCGGCTGGCCGTCGCCGTAATAGCCGCCGTCGTCATCATAATAGCCGTCGTCCGGATACCCGCCGTCGTCGGGGTAGTACCCGTCCGGATCGTCCTCGTCCGTCTCCTCCACGCCGATGCCGCCGGAGAACCGCTCCGGCCGCTTGACCGCGAAGCTAGCGTTGGCCCGGGTGTCGCTGCCTTTGACGAAGGCCAGCAGCATCCAGCAGGCGATGAGGCTGCTGCCGCCCACGGAGGCGAAGGGGAACGTCACCCCGGTGAAGGGCAGGATGTCCATGGTGCCATATACGTTCAGGATCACCTGCGCCAGCATCATGCTCATGGTGGCGGCCGCGGCGATGACGAAATAGGAGGAGCGGCCGAAGGAGGCGTTTTTCACCACGAACAGCGCCATGGCCAGAATGGACGCCACACAGCACAGGCCCGTGATCAGCCCCAGCTCCTCGCTGATGACTCCAAACACCATGTCCGTCTCGGCGGCGTAGATGTCCACCAGCCAGCCGTTGCCGGAGCCCTGGCCGAACAGGCCGCCGCTGGCGGCGGCGCTCATGGCCCGTACCTGCTGGAAGCCCTTGCCGTATATGTCGTCCCACACGTGCCCCCAGGTCTGGAACCGGGCCACCACGTGGGGCTTGACGGTCACCACCAGCATCACGCCAAGCACCGCTCCGGCCACCGCCAGGAACACCGTGGCGAAGCTGCCCGAGCGCATGAAGGAGATGACCAGAAACGTGACAAAGAACACCAGCGCCGTGCCGAAGTCGCCCATCAGGGCCAGCAGGCCCACGCAGGCGGCGGAAAAGCCGATGTAGAAGATCAGGTTTCG
>CANROZ010000134.1 GCA_947632365.1 uncultured Oscillospiraceae bacterium | reverse complement strand
TGAAGCGCAAGCAGTTTGAAAAGGGCATGATGGAGATCGCCCAGGAGGGCGCCATCCAGATATTCCACGCCCCCGGCTCCGGCCTGGAGGAGGTCATCGTGGGGGTGGTGGGCGTATTGCAGCTGGAGGTGCTGGAGTATCGGCTGAAGACCGAGTACGGCGTGGATGTGCGCCGCCGGGGCCTGCCCTACCAGTTCGTCCGGTGGGTGGAGAACACCGACATGGACCTGAGTCGCTTGAACCTGGGCACCGACAGCCGCTGGGTCCAGGATTTCCGCGGCAACGACCTGCTGGTGTTCGGCGGCCAGTGGTCCATCCGCTGGGCCGAGGAGAAAAATCCCGGCCTGATATTGCGGGAGTTCAAACAAGACTGAACGATGATAAAAGCAGCGCCCCGGGAGATGGTCCCGGGGCGCTGTATCTCGTCTTTTTGGGGCGCTATGTCTCCAACTCCCCGTCGTACCAGCCGGAGACGCCGTCCTTTTTGCACATGATGCCCCGGCTGGTCTCGCGGACCACGGAAATCACGTCCCCCGCCGCCAGGGGCAGGCGGTAGTCGGTGATATCGTTCACCGTGGCCATGGCCCCGTCCCGGGTCAGGATGTGGTCCAGGGGCACGTCGTCCATCACATAGCCCGTGCGCAGGTGACGCACCCGGCAGAAGCCGTCGCCCTCGGCGAGTATCTCCACCCGGTTGTCCCCGTGGCGGATGTAGTAGTGGCGGGGGCTCGCTGCCTGGGCGGTCCGCACCCGGGCGGTGGGGAAGCGGTCATAGCTGCACCAGGTCATGTCCGGCAGGAAGAAGGCGTTGAGCTGGCCGTCCTCCTTCAGCACGCAGCCGCCGTCGATGCTGATGAGCTTTAGGTCGCGGTCGATGATGGGCCGGGCGTCGGTGATATCCTCCCGGTACAGTACCAGGGGCCAGTGGCCCACCACGGTCCACTTTGGATGGGGCTTGGCCACGGCGCGGTAGGCGTCCTGTTTCATGCAGGCGAAAGCGCCCTTTTCCGGCACCAGGCCCCCGTGGACGAAGATATAGTCCTCCGTCTCGATGATGTGGGGCAGGGCCCGGAGAAAGTCCAGCTCCGGCTCATAATTGGCCCGCACCACGGCCTTGGCCGCGACCAGGTCCATATCCGGGGCGATGGCCACGCCCTGTTCCTGGAGCATCTGGGCGATGAGCCCGTCGCCCCAGCCCTTGTTGCGGCCCACCAGGTACCGGAGATAGAACGCGTCCTGCTCCGGATCGTCCGGCAGGTCGCAGAAATTCTGCCAGAAATCGCAGTTGCCGCACACGGTGTGCACCTCCCGCTGCCGGGACAGCTCCATCACGTACCGCAGCGTGCCCAGGGGGTCCGGGCCCTTTTCCAGCAGGTCCCCCACCAGCATGAGCACGTCGTCGTCTCCCAGGGCGCACTTGTCCAGCAGGCCCCGCAGATACGCCAGGTTCCCGTGGATGTCCGAGATGGCCGCGATGCGGCGGCCCGGACCGATATGCAGCCGCTCCACCGTGGGAGGGGCGTTCAGATACAGCGGCGCGGCTCTCATGGCAGACGCCACACCCGGGGGACGATGTCCTTTTCCATCAGGTACAGCGGACCGCCCACGCCCTCGGCCGTCCCGGTCCGGTGAAAGCCAAGGCTCTCGTAAAAACCAAGGGCGGCGTCATTGGTCTGGGACACGTGCAGATGCAGCTTCTCCCGGCCTTTTTGGCGGAAATAGGACACGGCGTGGCCGATGAGCTGAGCGCCGAAGCGGCGGCCCCGCAGCTCCGGCTCCACCCAGACCAGGCTGATCCATCCGGCGCCCTTTCTGCCGCCCCGCTCCGGGTCCAGCTCGATGAGCCCGGCCAGGGCGCCGTCCCAGGACAGCTTCATCAGGCACCGGGGGTCGATCCTGGCGCGCTGGGCGGCGGCGTGGAGATAGACCGCGGGGGAGAAGCCCGTCAGGTCGCCGTGGCTGGCAAGCCACGTCTCGCTGTAACAGCGGGTGTAGAGCTCCCGCTCCTCCGGCAGGCGCAGGGGGGAGAAGCCCCCGTCCGCCTTTTTGACCATGTGGTCCGCCGCCAGACCCTGGCGGGCAAAGGTGCTCAGCGCACCCAAATGGGAGCCGTCCGCATAGCGGAGAAGGGTCAAAGCGCCGTTTTCCGCCGTGAGGGTGGTGACGGCGGTGTTGTCCCCGTAGGGGATGTCACCGAAGGGCAGGCCCATAAGGGAGCTGGCCACGGCCCGGATGACGAAAGCGTGGCTCACCACGGCCAGGGTCTTGCCGGGGTAGGCGTCGGCCAGGCCCAGCAGCGCCCCGGTGACGCGCCGGACCAGATGGGCGTAGTCCTCGCTGCCCGGCACATGCCACTGGGCCGGGTCGTGGGTGAACAGCCAATACTGCCGCTGGTCGATCTCGCCCCAGGGCCGATCTTCCCAGCAGCCCACGTCCACCTCCCGCAGAGCGGGGTCGGTGTGCAGGGTCAGGGCGGGATGGTATTTCAAAATGGCGCTGGCGGTGGACTGGGTGCGGATCAGGTCGCTGGCCCAGAGGGCGTCGATGGGCTCGTCCCGGAACCGCTCCGCCAGAGCGGCCACCTGCCGACGGCCCAGCTGGGTCAGGTCGGCGTCGTAGTGCCCCTGGGCCCGGCGGTACAGATTGCCCTCCGCCTCCGCATGGCGTATGAGATAGATGCGGGTCATGGTCTCACCCCCCGGGGATATTTTACATCATTTCAGAGTGGTCCACAAGACGAAAAAGCGGCGGGGATCTCCCGCCGCTTTTTAGGGTCCATGGATAGATGAACGGGAGCGAAGTCCGGTCAGGACGAGCCGCCTCGTCGATGCTTGCCAGCCAGGTCTCTCTTTGCCGTGGAACGGCAAAGCTCGAATGGCGGCGGCATCTCCTCTCCCCACAGGAAACGCT
>CANROZ010000133.1 GCA_947632365.1 uncultured Oscillospiraceae bacterium | reverse complement strand
AAAAATCCAGGATCGGCGGTCAGAGGACCGCCGATCCCATTTTCACAGCATCCGCACGATGAGCGCCAGTATCAGCAAATGGACGGGATACAGGGCGTAGAAGATATATTTCTTCCGCCCTGTGACCCTGCCCCGGCTGCCATTGTAGTTATAGATGGCATAGCCGGACAGGGGCGCGGTCACATACAGGATGCTCACCGCGCAGCCCAGCAGAACCCGCACGCCCTTCTGGTCGTACCACAGGTAATAGACCGCCGTCAGCAGCACCGTGACCAGTCCGAAGCCGCTCTGCAGCAGCATGGTCCAGAGCACGGCGGCGGCCACGATCACCGCCTGGCCCAGCCGGGGGGCCAGCCCTTTCTTCCCCTGGAGCAGCCGCAGCCCGTAGAGCATGACCAGGCACAGCACGTAGCTCAAAAGCATGTTCTGTCCCAACATGTCCCAGGCACGGCCGTACATGGCCAGATCGTAGGGCACCTCGCTGACCGCGGCGAAGGCCGCCATAGTCAGCAGATACCGCTTGAAGCTGGCGGTGTGCACGAAGCCCTCCACCAGCAAAAACGCGAACAGGGGGATGGCCAGACCGCCGATGAGCTGCAATACCGACGCCAGGCCCGCCAGGCTCATCACCTGGGGGTCGGACGCCATGGCGTCCGAGAGCGCCTGGCGGCTCATGCCGTTGGCATGCAGCAGGCCGTTTTGGATGACGGTGCGGCTGACGCTGTAGCAGAGCATGGTGACGCAGCCGACCAGCTTCATCACCGAGCCGTCCATCTCCATATGGAACCGGGGCCGTCTGCCGCGGGCGTCGTTCAGGGTGTAGTTCTCCTCTGCCATGGTCCTCCTCCGTTCACAGCATCCGGATGGTCTCCAGGGCGGGCAGGGCCCGGCCCTCGTAGTCGAACAGCGCCTGGTTGGCCCACTCGTTGCCCCCCGGGCCCTTCTCCCCCGTATAGGCCAGCGCCGCCGGGGTGGCCCAGCCGCTGCCCTTCACCGGGATCCAGGCGGGCTCCCACCAGACGAAGCCCCGGCCATGGCCCCCCGGCACGGCCCGGACGGCCGCCGCCAGATCCCGGATGAAATCGCTCTGCCCCTGAGGGGTCATGGGGTACTCGATGCCCTCCGCCAGACGGGCCGTGGCGGCCATGCCCTTGCGCTGATCGGGGGCCAGGCCCTCATACTGTCCATAATCGGCCAGAGTGAAGCCCATAGATGTCTCCGCGATGAGCACGTCCTTGCCAAAGCGCTCCGCCGCGTCGGCCATACTCCGGGCCAGTCCCGCCATGGGGCCGTTCCAGAAGGGGTAATAGCTCATGCCGACGATATCGAAATCCAGCCCTCCGGCGGCGTAATAACCCTCGAACCAGACCCGGTACTGGCCCCGGTCGGGGCCGTTGTCCAGGTGGATCACCGTCTCCGCCGCCGGGCAGACCTCTCTCGCCGCCCGGAGCCCCGCGCTGACAAGGCGGGCGATGGCGTCCATGGCGGGCCAGCGGCCCACAGGCCACAAAAGGCCGTAGGTCAGCTCGTTGCCCACCGCTATCATATCCGGCGCCAGGCCCCCGTCCCGCAGCTCGAGCAGCACGGAACGGGTATACTCGTATACCGCTCGCTCCAATCCCGCGCTGTCCAGGCCCCGCCATGCCTTGGGCACCGTCTGCTTGCCCGGGTCGGCCCAAAAGTCGCTGTAGTGGAAGTCCAGCATCCATCCGCAGCCCAGGGCCACGGCCCGCCGGGCCAGGGCCGTCACCGCCCCAAGATCGCATGTCCCCGCCCCGTAGGGCTCCCCGTTCTCGCCGTAGGGGTCGTTCCACAGCCGCAGCCGCACCAGGTCCATCCCGTGGCGGCGCAGTATCTCCATGGCATCCCCGGGGCCCCGCTCATCGGAAAAGCGGCCCCCCAGGGCCTCCACCTCTCCCAGGGAGGACAGGTCCATCCCCTTGATGAATCCCCTCAAGCCCTTTTCTCCTCCCCGGAGAAGTCCTCAAAGTCCGTGAACCGCCGATACATGGCCCCGTAGCGGAACCGGGCCATGCGGTTTTTCTCCAGCACGTCCGCCTCGCTGCCCCGGTATTGGCAGCGGATGCAGTAGTACTCGTCCTTATCCTTATCGTAGAACATATCGATGTCCAGGTCCCGCATGAAGCAGGACGGACAGCGGTAGTTCAGTCTGCCCTTTCCAGCTTGAGCCATGTGGCAAAGCCCTCCTTTTCCCGCAGCGTGCCTGTGTACCCCAGGGTGAACATGGGGCTGAAGGCGTAGCCCTCCCGGACGTAGCCCGTCTTATCCCGCCCCTCACAGGTCATGCTCACCCGCGTTTTAATGGGCGACAGGGTGCAGGATACGCTCTCCGCCCCAGCGGCGGACGCCTCCCGGCACTTATATTCATAAGGGATGGCGGCGCTGTCCGGCCCCGCCTGCACTGACAGGGTCAGGCCCGTCATGTCCTCCGGGTACTCGGTGGTACCGTAGCAGGCCACCATGTACTCGTTCACCGTCACCGCTGCGTCAGGGTCGCTCATGGCCAGCACCCGCCGCTCGGTCCTGATCCGGCCCGTCCCCTCAGGGAAGGTGATGACCGTTTGCAGCTTCACCGTCAGATCGGAAAACTCGATATCCACCGGGTCCAGGGTCAGCACCCGCTCGCCGCCGATCTGGGAGAAGTGGGCGTGGGTCCGGCACAGACACAGGTCCACCTCCTCGCCGTTGTGGCACACCTTGGCGCTGCGGACGGTGCCCTCCCCGGCATAGTGGGTAAAGTACCCGGCCCGATATTTCTCCTGGATGAGGAAGGGATAGCTGGCGTCCTGCACATGGGCCGTGCCGATGCCCACGGGCCACTCCAGCTTGGCGGCGTAGGGCCGCAGGTCCACCAGCGCGCCTCCCTGGTCCATGTTCACGCAGGCCCGCATATAGGGGTCGCAGTACCAGAAAAGCTGCTTGTCGCTGCCGTAGAGGATATCCCGCCACAGGGC
>CANROZ010000132.1 GCA_947632365.1 uncultured Oscillospiraceae bacterium | reverse complement strand
GAGAACGTGGAGCTGACCCGGGAGGTGGTCAAGTACGCCCACGAGCGGGGCGTGACCGTGGAGGGCGAGCTGGGGGTCCTGGCGGGGGTGGAGGACCATGTGTTCGCCGCCACCAGCACCTACACCAACCCCCTGGACGCGGTGGAATTTTTCCGCCGGACCGGGGTGGACGCCCTGGCCATCAGCTACGGCACCAAGCACGGGGCCAACAAGGGCAAGGACACCGTCATCCGCAAGGAGATCGCCATCGCCACCAAGGAGTGCATGCTCCACGCGGGCATCGAGGGCACCCTGGTCAGCCACGGCTCCTCCACCGTGCCCCAGTACATCGTCTCGGAGATCAACGATCTGGGCGGCGACATCCGGGACGCCTACGGCATCAAGAAGGAGCAGCTGAAGGAGGTCTCCAAGCTGGGCATCCGCAAGATCAACGTGGATACGGACATCCGCCTGGCGGTGACGAGGAATCTCCGGGAGCTGTTCCGGGACAAGCCGACGCTGCGCACCAGCGCCTCCATCGGGCCTATATATGAGTTGCTGCTGGCCAACCCCGCCGCCTTCGATCCCCGGGTGTTCTTCCCGCCCATCATGGACACGGTGATGTACGGAAACATCCCCGACGACGACGTGGCCCGGATCGTGGACTGCATCGAGCGGGGCGTGAAGGAAGTGGTCGGCACGCTCATCGTGGAGTTCGACTCCGTGGGCAAGGCGCCGCTCATCCAGTCGGTGAGCCTGGAGGAGATGGCGGAATATTATCGGAAGAAGGGCATCTGACATGGGCGGAAAGAATATCCTCATCGCCCACGGCGGCGGGCCCACAGCGGTGATCAACCGCTCCCTGCAGGGGGCGGTGGAGGCGGCCCGGAGCCTGAAGTTCGGCGGGAAGATATATGCCGCCCGGTTCGGGGCCGAAGGCATCCTGGCCGGGGACCTGATCGACCTGACAGACGTTCCGGCGCAGACCATCGCGCGCCTGGACGGTACCCCCGCCTCCGCCATCGGCTCCTGTCGGCGCAAGCTGGCCGACGCGGATTATCCCATCGTGCTGGACACGCTGAAGAAGTTCGACGTGGGCTATTTCTTCTATAACGGCGGCAACGACTCCATGGACACCTGCCACAAGGTCGACGAGCTGGCCAAACGGGAGGGCCTGGCGCTGCGGGTCATCGGCATCCCCAAGACCATGGACAACGACCTGGTGCTGACGGACCACTGCCCGGGTTTCGGCTCGGCGGCCCGGTTCGCGGCCATCAGCGCCTCAGAGCTGGCGCTGGACGCCTCGGCGCTGCCCATCCACGTGGTGGTGGCGGAGTACATGGGCCGCAACGCGGGCTGGGTCACGGCGGCCAGCGCCCTGGCGGCGCGGCTGACCAACTGCCCGGTGCTCACCTATCTGCCGGAGCTGGCGGTGGACGAGGATAAGATGCTCTCGGACATCGAAAACGCCTGGGCCCAGGGCAGGGGGCTGCTGGTGACGGTCAGCGAAGGGCTGCGGGGCCTGGACGGCAAGCCCCTGGCGGACACGGGCATCGTGGACGGCTTCGGCCACGTCATCCCCGGCGGTACGGCCCAGCATGTGACGGACGCCATCATCCGGAAACTGGGCATCAAGTCCCGGGCGGAAAAGCCCGGCCTGCTGGGCCGGGCGGCCATGGCCTACGCCTCGGAGGTGGACCGGACGGAGGCCTATGACGCCGGGTCCGCGGCGGTGTACGCCGCCCTCTCCGGCCGCAGCGGCTCCATGGTGTCCATCCGGGCGGAGCGGACGCCTGTTTACGCCAGCTCCATGGAGCTGGTCCCCCTGGCTGAGGTGGCCAACGCGGAAAAGACCTTCCCACTGGAGTGGATCGAGGACGGGAACCGCATCGGGGATGCCTTTTTCGACTACGCCCTGCCTCTCATAGGCGGCCAGCTGCCCCAATACGCTATTTTGAGGTGAAGAGATGAAACATATCTATCTGAATCTGAAGCGGTTCGACGTTCCCCCGGAGTACGGCGGGGTCAACCGCCTGGCCCCGGTGCAGGACTGGGGCGCGGCCGTGGTGGCCGCCACCCAGGAGGGACTGAAAAAGTATGACCCGGCCAAGGTGGAGTTCGTGCAGTACCTGCCGGAGGCCCACCTGCTCAACGCGGCGGCGGCCCTGTGCGAGCACAGCCCCGTGAAGCTGGGCAGCCAGGGCGTCTACCGGATGAACACCGCTGTGGGCGGCAACTTTGGCGCTTTTACCACCAATCGGCCCGCCTCCATCGTGAAGGCCATGGGGTGTGTCTCCACCCTCATCGGCCACTGTGAGGAGCGCAATGACAAGAAGGGCATCCTGGCCGAGGGCGGCTGCACGGATGTGGCGGCGGTGGACAGGCTCCTGAATCAAGAAATCAAGTGCGCTCTGGACGCAGGGCTCTCCGTGCTCTACTGCATCGGGGAGACCAGCGAGGAGCAGGCCGACTGGGAGAACGTGCTGGGGCGGCAGCTGGACGTGGGCCTCGCGGGCGTGGACAAGTCCCGGGTGGTCATCGGCTACGAGCCCGTGTGGTCCGTCGGCCCGGGCAAGACCCCGGCGGACGGGCCCTATATCCGGAAGATCGCCCGGTTCGTCAAGGAGCGCACCGACGGCATGGATGTGGTGTACGGCGGCGGGCTGAAGGCGGACAATGCCGCCATGCTGGCGTCTCTGCCGGAGGTGGACGGCGGGCTCATCGCCCTGACCCAGTTCACCGGGGAGATCGGGTTCTATCCCGAGCAGTACCTGGAGATCATCCGTTTGTATTTGGGGGAGTGAAAAATGAAACTGGATCTTGAATACGGCAATGGCATGATGAGCGCCCAGCTGCCGGACTGGACGGACGTGTTCATCCCCGGCGAGACGGTGCCGGACCCGCCCTGCCTGCCCCAGGACTGGGACAGCCTCTACGCCGCCACGCTGGACAGCATCCGCCACCCTATCGGTATGCCCGCCCTGCGGGAGCTGGCGGGCCCCGGCAAGAGCGTGGTGTTCGTCATCCCGGACATCGTCAAGGGCGGCAACCAGCCCACCAGCCACCGGAAGGTGTCCATCCGGGCCTGCCTGGACGAGCTGTAC
>CANROZ010000131.1 GCA_947632365.1 uncultured Oscillospiraceae bacterium | reverse complement strand
AAACTGCCGCGCCGACGGCTGGGTGGCGTTTTTCTCCCATTTGGAGAGCGCCTTGTCGGAGACAGGCTCCCCCAGCGCCGTCAGCCGCTGGGCCAGCTCCTTCTGGGAAAGCCCCGCCTCGCGCCGCAGCGCCGCCAGTCTGCCGCCTATATCCTCCAGCATAGCGCACTGCCCTCCTTGTGCATTTAAGTATATCGTATGGGGCGAATGTTTGCAAGAGTTTTCTCGTATTGGGAGAATTTTTCTCTTTACATCTCCAAATAGGCGATTTATAATGGTCCCATGGAACGGACCATATTGCATTCGGATATAAACGCCTGCTACGTGAGCATAGAGCTGATCGACCGGCCGGAGCTGCGGGGACTGCCGGTGGCGGTGGGCGGGGACGTGGAGAGCCGCCACGGCATCATTCTCGCCAAGAGCGACGCGGCCAAGCGCTGCGGCATAAAGACGGGCATGGTGCTCTGGCAGGCCTGGCAGCTGTGCCCGGAGCTCACCGTGCTGCGCCCCCACTATGAGAAGTACGAGCGCTACTCCCGGGCCGCACGGGCCATCTACGCCCAGTTCACCGACCGGCAGGAGCCCTTCGGCCTGGACGAGAGCTGGCTGGACATCACCGGCTGCCACGCCTGGAAGGACGGGTATCTGGCGGCGGAGGAGATACGCCGGCGGATGAAGCGGGAGCTGGGCCTGACGGTGAGCGTGGGGGTCAGCTGGAACAAGCCCTTCGCCAAGCTGGGCTCCGACTACCGCAAGCCGGACGCGGTGACGGTGTTCGGCCGGGACAACTTCCGCCAGGCGATCTGGCCCCTGCCGGCCAGCGCGCTGCTGTTCGTTGGCCCGGCCACCACCCGCGCCCTGGGAGCCATGGGCATCCGCACCATCGGCCAGCTGGCCCAGGCGGACCCGGAGTGCCTGCGGCTGCGGCTGGGCAAGAGCGGCATCACGCTGTACCGCTACGCCAATGGCTGGGACGAAAGCCCCGTGCGCCGGTTCGACTGTCCCCCGCCCCAAAAGAGCGTGGGCTGCTCCACCACCCCGCCCCGAGACCTTCTTTGCGAGGACGACGTGCGGGCGGTGCTGCTGGCGCTGACGGAGGAGGTAGGCGGCCGGCTGCGGGCCGGGCAGGTGAAGGCGGGGCTCATAGAGGTGTCCGCCCGTGACGCGGACACCCTGGGCTGGACCAGCCGCCAGGCGATGCTGGAGCGGCCCACGGACGTCACACGGGAGCTTTTCCAGACCGCCATGGCCCTGTTCCGGGCGCTGCACGCCTGGCCGAAGGCGCTGCGGGGCGTGGGTCTGCGGGCCGGGGCGCTGTGCCACGCCGACGAGCCGGAGCAGACGGACCTGTTCACCGACTACGCCCGTCTGGACGGACAGCGCCGCCTGGACGCGGCGGTGGACGCCATCCGGGAGCGGTACGGCAAACAGGCCATCCGCTACCTGGGCGCCACAAGGGCCGAGGACATGCCACGGGAGAAGTGCTCCTTCGCCGAGCGGTGACGCCCTGCTCCCTGCGCGGCAGCTTGGGCGTTCACAGGCCCCCCGACCTGCAGTGGAGCAAGCAGAAATCAACCTCTGGTTCGTGTTGTTCCGCATCGGTTTCAGATATGATCGAGCCATGAAAGGAGGTGCCCGATATGGATCAGATCAAAATCGGAAAATTCATAGCATCCTGCAGAAAGGAACAGGGCATGACCCAGGCAGTCCTTGCGGAGAAGCTGGGCATCAGCGACCGGGCCGTATCAAAGTGGGAGACGGGAAGATCCATGCCCGATTCCGGGATCATGCTGGAGCTGTGCGATCTTCTGAAAATCAATGTCAACGAACTCCTGTCGGGCGAAAAGATCATGGCAGAATTCTATGACAAACGGGCAGAGGAAAATCTTCTGGCAATGAAGCGCCAGATCGAGGAAAAGAACAGACAGATGCTGCGGACGGAATACTGGATCGCCCTTCCGGCCGTCCTTGCCGGGCTGGTCATGGTGTTCGTCGCGTCATTCGTGGAAATGCCCATGTGGTTAAGGATCACGCTGACCGCGTTTGCCCTCGTGATGATCTTCACGGTCGCTTTTATCGCGGTGGGCATTGAACAGAAGGCCGGATACTACGAGTGCCAAAAATGCGGCCACAGATATGTACCGACTTACTGGCAAACCAATCTCGCGCAGCACGCAGGCAGGACAAGACGCATGAAATGCCCCAAGTGCGGAAAACGAAGCTGGCAGAGGAAGGTATTGACAAAGGAAGATTGAAGCCCCACCGGTGCCGCCTCTCTCTGACGAGGGAGGCGGCCGACCTTTTCCGGGAAAAGTGCTCCTTCGCCGAGCGGTAAAGAATACGGAGGCGAAAGCCGCGTTGCGCTTTCATAAAAGCCGGGGTATAATAGTGCCGTATAGCTGGCAGGAGAAAGAACCAACCGCGCGGCAAACTGGAAGTTGAGGTGGAATAATGGCGTCAAGTAAAGAATATTTAGATTTTATTTTAGGGCAATTATCCGAATTGGATGAAATCACATACCGGGCTATGATGGGAGAATTTATCATCTATTACCGTGGCAGGATCGTAGGCGGTATCTATGATGACAGGCTGCTTGTAAAACCAATAAAAGCAGCGATCAGCTATATGCCGACAGCGACCTACGAAACCCCCTATGAGGGAGCAAAAGAGATGTTGTTGGTAGACGAAGTTGACAACAGAGAGTTTTTGACAGGTTTATTCAACGCCATGTATGAGCAACTGCCAGCACCAAAGCCGAAAAAGAAGAAATAGACAATTCCCATTTACCATACCGACGGCACCAAACGATTCGGCCCCCTCGTCAGAGGGGGCCGGATTGGCAGGCGTGTCAGATAACATCCCAATCGTCGCGCCGAAGGCGCACATTATCGAAGGCTCCCTTGTGTAAAGGGAGCTGTCGAGCGAAGCGAGACTGAGGGATTGTTCCCCTGTTTCACTGCGCAGTAACAACCCCTCCGAGCCGCCTTATGGCGGCCCACCTCCCCTTGCACAGGGGAGGCTTTGGAGCAGCGATAACTTTCCCTTTTCCGCCGATACGTCAAAAAAGCTCTCCGGCCAGTGACCGGAGAGCTTTTTCATCCTTAATAATACCGCTTATGTTTGTTCTTGCGGGCCGC
>CANROZ010000130.1 GCA_947632365.1 uncultured Oscillospiraceae bacterium | reverse complement strand
GCCGTGCCGAAGTCGCCCATCAGGGCCAGCAGGCCCACGCAGGCGGCGGAAAAGCCGATGTAGAAGATCAGGTTTCGGTTCACGAACAGCCGATCCAGGGTGGCGGCGCCGGCGTAGATGTACAGCACCTTCACGAACTCCGAGGGCTGGATGGTGAAGTTTCCGAACTCGATCCAGCTGCGAGCGCCGTTGCGCTCCGGGGCCAGCACAAGCGTGGCCGCCAGCAGGCCTACCGCCGCGATGAAGGCAAACAGCCGCACGGATTTGACCCGGCGCAGGTCCCGTATCCACAGGCACAAAAACACGTACAGCCCCACCGAAACGGCAAACAGGATGATGTACTTGGTCATGTCCCCCGGCGTCTTGGAGGCGGCCATGCTCATGCCTACCGAGCTGAGCAGAAGCGCCAACAGCTCCGGCTCGAAGCCCGTTTGGCCCGAGGCCCGCAGCACGATGAAATAGACCCACTGGACCGCGGCGATCACCCCAAAGGCGATGGCCACGCCCAGGCCCGCGTCGGGGTTGTAGGTCAGCTGCTGAAGCAGCAGAAGCAGCTGGAACACGGTCAGCAGCAGCAGCGTCGCGCCCGGGCGCACCTGCCGTCCGGGGGCGTGGCGGTACTTCAGCAGGCTGGCCCGCTCCTCCTCCGTCAGGTCCACGAACCGGGCGGACACGCCCCCCAGCGTGAGCACGTCCGCGTCCTGGATGTCGGTCCCGCCGGGGGGCACCAGCTCGTCGTTCACATATGTTTCGCCCTTGCCCAGGTTATACACCTGCCACAGGCCTGTGGCATCCCGGATGAGACAGGCGTGCAGCCGCTCCAGGGACGGATCGTCCACCTGGGCGTCCACGGACCGGGCCCGGCCCAGGATGCACTCCCAGTGGCGCAGGGGGATCATCACGTCCTGGCCGTCCCGGGTGAAATAGAGATAGGCCCAGGTCTCCGGCTCGTACCGCTCCCGGAGCATGCTGCGGATGCAGCGCACCACGATGAGCAGCGCCGTCAGCGGCAGGATATAGCGAGAGATATTTGCCAGCAGCAGGGAGTGTTCGCCGAAGATCAGCGTCAGGATGTCCATTTTCCGCCCTCCTTTCCCAGGGATAAAGACGCGCAAAGCAGGCGATTTGTTCCGATCAATTCGCAGAAGGATATTGACATTATACGATGTTGTAACTAAAATGTAAACTATGAAGAGAAAAACACTTTTCTGGATCGTGCTGTTCGGGGCGCTGGCGGCGCTGGGCGCGGGGGCGTACCTGCTGCACGGGGGCGGGACTCGGGCGGTCATATCCGTGGACGGCCAGGTCTGGCGGACGGTGGATCTGAGCGCGGTGACGGAGCCCTATACCTTCACCGTGGAGACGGAAGACGGCTGGAACACCATCCAGGCGGCCCCGGGGAGCATACAGGTCGTGGACGCGGACTGTCCCCACCAGGACTGTGTGAAGCAGGGGGCCATCTCCGACGGCGCGATCCCCATCGTGTGCTTGCCCCACAAGCTGGTCATCGAGATCGATGAATGAGATGAACAAGACGAGAAAACTGGTGTTCATGGCCCTGTTGACGGCGCTGGAGCTGATCGTGTGGGTCATCGAGGGACAGATCCCGGCGCTCATCCCCGTGCCCGGGGTGAAGCTGGGTCTGGCCAGCGTCATCACCCTCACCGCCATGGCCGTGCTGGGCCGGAAGGAGGCGGGGTGCATCCTGCTGGCGCGGATCCTGCTGGGGGCGCTGTTTGCCGGGAGCGTGTCGGCGGTGCTGTTCTCCCTGGCGGGGGGCGCGCTGAGCTGGTGCGTGATGGCGCTGCTGCTGGGGCATTTTGAGAGAAAGCTCATGTGGGTGGTGAGCGTGTTCGGCGCCATCGGCCACAACGCGGGGCAGCTGCTGGCGGCCATCGCCGTGACGGGCACGCCATCCCTCGTCTGGTACGGTCCGGCCCTGCTGGCCTCGGCCATCGTGACGGGAGCCTTCACCGGGCTGGGGGCTATGTATCTCACCGGAGCGCTGGAGCGCTACCGGGGCAGGAGCAAGGAATAAAAAGGAGCATCGACCGTGAAACTGGACCGCAAAGAACTGAAAAAGACCGCGAAGGAGGCCATGCGCGCCGCCCGCCCGTCCCCCTATTGGGTGTCGCTGGCGATGGTGGCGGTGATGCTGGCGCTGGGCGTGCTGTCCATGAGCCTGGACGGCAGCTTGACCGCGCTGCGGAGCATGTATGCCGCCGCGCTGGACGGCCAGATGACCTATGTGGAGCCCCGGGCCGTAGGCGGGGGCATGGGGTGGCTGCTGGGTGTCGCCCTGGAGGTGATGAGCCTGGAGCTGACCGTGGGCTTCGTGATCTATGCGGTGCGGGTCTGGCGGCGCGAGAAGGCGGGCTGTGGCGATCTGTTCGACGGATTCGGCGTGTTTTTCCGCTCCATCTGGATACAGCTTCTGCCCTCGCTATTGATCTCGCTTTGGTCCATGGTGTACGTGCTGCCCGTGACCGTGCTGGTGACGATGACGGGCCAGACCTGGTGGCTGGTGATCGGGCTGCCGCTGCTGATCCCCACGGTGATGGCCGCGCTGAGCTACCGCCTGGCCGTGTATATCATGCTGGACAACCGCAACCTCTCCTGCTGGCAGTGCATCACGCTGAGCCGTGAGATGATGCGGGGCCATCGGTGGGAGTCCTTCGTGCTGGACCTGAGCTTTTTGGGGTGGGCGCTGCTGTGCGCCATCCCGGTGGCAGGGTTCCTGCTGATGATATGGATCACGGCCTACCAGCAGGTGGTCGTGGCCGGGTATTACGACAGACTGATGACCGAGTTCATGCGCCGCAACGCGCCGCCTGTGGAGCCGATACCGCCCACGGTGTGATATCCGATGCAGGAAGCAGGCGGCCATGAGCCGCCTGCTGCTGCTTTTCTCAAAATTCCGAGGAATAAGCCCGGAACTGGGTGGGTTTTGGTCGGTATCGTATGCCGGAGACAATGCCCATGGCGGCGAACATGGTGAACAGGGAGGAGCCTCCGTAGCTGAAGAAGGGCAGCGTCAGGCCGATGACCGGGGTGAGGCCCGTGCACATGCCCACGCTGTTGAACAGCTGAAAGCAGATCATGGAGGCCATGCCCACGCACACCAGCATGCCGAAGGTGCTGTGGCAGTGCAGGCCCACGTACACGCACCGGATGATGATGGCGGTGAGCAGCAGTATCACCACGATGCAGCCGATCATGCCCATCTCCTCGCCGATGCAGGCGAAGATATAGTCCGCGTGCTTGC
>CANROZ010000129.1 GCA_947632365.1 uncultured Oscillospiraceae bacterium | reverse complement strand
TCGGTGCGCTTGGCGGTCTCCACGATGGTCTCGGCGGCCTTGTCGATCAGCTGATGGTCATAGGCCTTGAGGCGGATGCGGATCATTTTCTTGTTGGATGCCATTGATTTTCCTCCATGTTTTTGTACGAGTTTTACGTTTTCCCGCACGGGCCGCGGTTTTCTGTACACTGTTCCGTGCGTATCAGACCCTGCCTCAAAAATGATCCGGCTCAGCCGGCATTTTTTACAGGCGATATACGCGGTACGGAAGACCGTTCCGTCCGATTCCAGAGCCCGCTGCCGGGCTCCCGGACTGCTCCCCGGAAGTTCCCGCCCGTCGGCGCAATCTCCCGGTTCAACGCATGCGCAATGCTCCCGCCGGAGCAGCGCGCCCTAGTACTATAACAAAAATCCCCCTTGCCGTCAAGGGGGATTTTCCTGTTTTTGAAAAATTTTTTGAATATTCATTTTCCCGCCAGGCGCGGCGGGTCGGCTCAGAAGGAGCGTATCTCAAAGGGGTGGGGCAGCAGCTGGCTGAGGCGGTAGCTCACATAGCGGCCGCCGGAGCGGGTGCACAGCACCTCCAGCTCTCCGTCCGGGACAAATTCCGTCATCACCTGCAGGCAGGCGCCGCAGGGCATGCAGTAGCTCTCCCCCTCCCCATAGATGGCGATGCGCACGAACTTGCGCCGTCCCTCGCTGACGGCCTTGACGATGGCGGTGCGCTCGGCGCAGATGGTGGAGCCCAGCGCGGCGTTCTCCACGTTGCAGCCTGTGAACACCGAGCCGTCGGCGCACTCCAGCGCGGCGCCAACGGGAAAGTGGGAGTAGGGCACGTAGGCGTTCTGCGCGGCCTCCCGCGCCATGTTGAGAAGGTCCCGGTCTGTCATTGGATTATCCCCCGTCCTGTATTCTATTCCGCCTGCGGCGGTCATTTTACCAACATTATATTATGTATCTCACTCCAGGTTCACTTGCCAGTCCTGAATGTCGTGGAAGATATTCTCCTGGGTGGGGTCGATGGTGGTGAGCACGCCCCGGTGGTAGAGCACCTGCATCCGCTCGAAGCACACGGCGGTGATGGGCGCGTTCTGGGCGATATAGCTGTAGAGCGCCTCGGCGTTGGCGGATAAGGCCCCGGGGTCGGCGGGGCTGCTGGCCAGGAAGGTCTGGATGTACCCGGTGATGGCCGGGTCCTGGATGCCGCCGTAGTTCAGGGAACCCCCCGGCGCGATGAGCTCGGAGATGTCCCAGTTGCTGCAGAGCTTCACCTCGCCGTAGAACATATCGTACTGCCCCTCCTCCAGGGCGGTGATATAGTCGGCGTAGCCCAGTTCGGACATGGTGACGGCAAAGCCCACGCTGCGCAGCTGGCTGGCGATCTGCCGGGCCGCGGAGACCTTGGCGCCGCTGTCGGAGCAGACCAAAAACACGATCTCGCCCCGGATGCTGCCGAACTCCACCACCCCGTCCTGATCCAGGTCCGTTCCGCCCAGGTTCGTGACCACGGTCTGGAGGATGTCCTGGTCGTATTTCATCCCCTGGGCCACGCTCCGGGGATAGTAGGCGCTGTTGGGGTGGATGGGCAGCTCCGCGGCCACCGCCGAGCCCTGGAAGGCGTTGGCGACGATGGTGTCCCGGTCCACGGCATAGGTGACCAGCTGCCGATAGGGACCATAGGAAAAGATGCTGCTGCGCATGTTGTAGCCGATGAAGTGGAGGTTGGTGGTCTCCACGTATTTTATCAGGTTGGACCGGGAATAGCCCAAACTGGAAGCGTCGGCGGGGCTGTTGGTGACCAGGTCCAGCAGGGAGTCCTCGAAGGCCTGGAGGATGTCCTCCGGGCGGGTGTAGTGCTTCAAATAGATGGTCCGGATGGGCAGCTTGTCTGCGTCGGGATGGTCCTCGAAGCGGGTCAAGAAGGTGCCGCTGGCGTTGAACTTATAGGGCCCGGTGCCGGAGGGGATGTCGTTATAATACTGCCCGGCCTCGATACAGGGGATGGTCAGCAGCTTATAAAACTGCCAGTCGGGCTGGTTCAGGGTGACGGTGAAGGTGGCGGTGTCCACCACGGACGCGTCCGTCATGTGGGAGAACCGCTTTTCATAGCGGGCGATGCCGACGCTCTGTTCAAGGGAATACACCGCGTCAGAGGCGGTCATATCCCCGCCGTCGTGGAACTTCCGGGTGGTGTCCACCGTGAAGGTCCAGTTCCAGCCGTCCTCCGTATACCAGTTGGTCACCAGGTTGGGCATGGCCTCGAAGCCCGTTCCGGTGGTCACCAGGGTGTCGTAGGCCAACATGCCCGCGATCAGGTTCCAGGCGCTCTTTGTCAGGTAGGGGTTGAAGGAGGCGCCCTTCTGGCTGTTGATGGAAAAGCGGCGGTCCGCCTTATAGGTGTCCTGTAGCACCTCTCCGGTGGTCTCCCCCACCACGATAGGGGCGCTCTCCTCCGGCTGCTCTTCGGCCGTCTCCTCGGCAGCGTCCCGGCTGAGCATGTCGCAGCCCACCAGCCCTGTCAGCAGGGCCGCCGTCAGCAGAAGGGATATGAGTTTGAAAAGTTTTCCATTCATAGCGCGATCACATTGGCCTGAGAGCCCCGGGCGGCCCCCATGGCCCGGTGGGACCAGAAAAGGTCCGGCCGACACATGGTGCACACACCCAGCTCGTCGATGTTCTCCTCTTGCAGGCCCAGCTGTATGAGCCTGCGTCTCACGGTCCCGGGCAGGTCCACCCGGAACTTTCCCGGCGCGCCCTCATCCGGCCGAACGAGCCCCGCCGTGTCGCCGCCCAGAAGCTGGTCGATGGCATCGGGCACTTCCGGCCCGGTCTGGAAGCAGCACTGCCGGATGCCGGGACCGATGGCCGCCCGGATGTCCATCGGCCGGGCCCCCAGGGACACCATGGCCTGAACGGCATTTTTCTCGATGTCCGCCACCGTGCTGCGCCAGCCGCAGTGGACGGCGGCGATGACCCCGGCGGCGGGGTCCTGCATGAGCAGCGGCGTGCAGTCGGCGGTGAACACCACCAGGGGCAGGTCCCGCTCGGCCGTCACGTAACCGTCCGCCTCCTCCCAGGAGGCGGGCTCGCCGATGGCGTGCTCGTCGCCCCGGCGGGCGATGCGCACCGTGGTGCCGTGGCTCTGGTGGCCGTGGATGGTCCGGGCCGTGCCGATATCCAGCGCCTGACAGAAGCGGCGCCAGTTCTCCTCCACGTTCTCCGGATTGTCTCCCCGGTTCGCGCCCAGGTTCAGGCTCTTGAATATGCCCTGGCTCACCCCGCCCAGCCGGGTGGAGAACCCATGGCGGCAGGTGAGCAGTTTTGATTTTAAAACCCGTACTTCTTCCACTTATCCCCAAAC
>CANROZ010000128.1 GCA_947632365.1 uncultured Oscillospiraceae bacterium | reverse complement strand
CGGGGCTTGTCCGGGAAGGTGACGATCTTCGTCTCGATGCTGGGGCAGTACCGGGGGCCCACCCCCTGGATGACCCCGTCGTAGAGGGGGCTGCGGTCCAGGTTCTCCCGGATGATCCGGTGGGTCTCCGGCGTGGTGTAGGTGAGATAGCACACCGCCCGGTTCTCCGGGGCCCGGTCGGTGGCGAAGGAGAAGGGCTGGGGCTCAGCGTCCCCGGGCTGGAGCTCCATTTTGGAAAAGTCCACGGTCCGGGCGTTGATCCGGGGCGGAGTGCCCGTCTTGAAGCGGCGCAGCCGCAGGCCCAGCGATCGCAGACAGTCGGTCAGGGGCAGCGCGGCGGCCAGGCCGTCCGGCCCGGAGGAGCGCACCGCCTCCCCCGTGATGGTCCGGCCCCCCAGATAGGTGCCGGAGGCCACGATCACGGCCTTGACGGAGAATACCGCCCCCTTGTCGGTGGTGACGGCGCGGACGCGGCCGTCCTCCACGGCGATGGAGACCACCTCCCCCTGGCGCAGGTGCAGATGCTCCTGCCGCTCCAGGGTGTGTTTCATCACCTGCTGGTAACGGCGGCGGTCCGCCTGGGCCCGAAGGGAGTGGACCGCGGGGCCCTTGCCCAGGTTCAGCATCCGGTACTGGATGCAGGCCTGATCCGCCGCCCGGGCCATCTCGCCCCCCAGGGCGTCCAGCTCCCGGACCAGGTGGCCCTTGCCCGTGCCGCCGATGGCCGGGTTGCAGGGCATGTTGCCCACGGCGTCCAGGCTCACGGTGAAGCACACCGTCTCCGCCCCCAGCCGCGCGGCGGCCAGCGCCGCCTCGATGCCCGCGTGGCCCGCGCCGATGACCGCGATATCGAATTGTCCCGCGTCGTACGTTCTCATGTGGGCTATTGTAACGCAAATCGACCCCCGCCGCAAGAGCGGGATGTGATTGACTTCTCCGGGCCGTTGGTGTAAGCTATCAGCGTGCGCCGGCGTGGTGGAATGGCAGACACTGCGGACTTAAAATCCGCTGTCCATTGCGGACGTGCGGGTTCGACCCCCGCCGCCGGCACAACGTCAAAAGCGCCTTGAAGATGTCAGAGCCCCGCAAGCGGGTCTCCTCCATCGGTCAAGGCGCTTTTTCCTCTTCCGAAACGAGTCACGCTCAAGTCGCCTGCTCGGTTGCAAGCGCCCTCGCAACGGCTTTGTTTCGCTACCAACTCGTTTCGGGATGCGGGGGGTACGCTTCGCTGCAAATGGACGCACGACTTCGCGCGGACATTAGAACAGGGTCCGCTGCGCGGGTGGGTTTGGACCTTGCAGAGCGGGCCTCAGGCGTCGTAGGCGCGGTGGGTGCGGCGGTATTCCTTGGGGCTGACGCCCTCCAGGCGGCGGAAGCACTGGGAGAAATAGCTCAGGGAGGAGAAGCCCAGCACCTGAGCGATATGGGACAGGGAGTGGTCGGTGTCGGTGAGCAGAAAGCGGCTCTCCTGGATGCGGCGGCGGGTCAGATATCGGATGGGGGACACGCCGTATTCCTTCTGAAAGGCGTGGCTCAGATAGTATTTGTTGATATGCGCCAGGGCGGCCAGCTGCTCCAGGGAGATGTTCTCCTTGAAATGCTCGTCGATATACCGCCGCACCAGGGCGCATTCCCGGCTGGCCTTGTGCTCGGGCGGCACAGGGAACAGAAGGGACTGGCGCCGACGCATCATAAGGATCAGCAGCGTGCGCAGCAGGCTCTGACACAGGGCCGTGCTGTCGGGCTTGCGGTCCGCGGCCTCCTGCACCAGTATCTCCAGACAGGCGGCCGCCTGCCGCTGCTGGGCAAAGCCGTGGAGCAGGATGTGACCGCTGGGGCCGGACATCAGCTCCAGCCCATCCACGCCCAGGACCACATACTGCATGGGATCGACGGCCTGGCTGCGCTCGGTGTGGGGCACGCCGGGATTGACCACGATCAGGTCCCCCGCCGACACGGCGATGGTCTGCTGATGCAGCTGGAGCGAGCCCACGCCGCCTGTGACGAAAAACAGCTCCGCGCAGGCGTGAATGTGGGGCGAGGAGCTCCACTCGGGGCTGTACTGGGCGCGGGTCACATACAAAAGGCGCGCCGCGTCCAGCCCGGGGATGGGGTCCTCCGGGGACAGGATATACTGTTGTGTGCTCATACCGCAGCCTCCCTCCGGGCGTGTCCGCCGTCAAAAAGCATTATACATTATTTTACAGCGGCTGCGCAACCTTTTCCCGCGCCGCGGGGAAGATTGGCGGCCGTTGGGAGCGTGGCAAATTATAATTTTTGACCTAAATCATTTCCAGTACAGACAAATGAATGAGTAAAAATATATAAAAATAGCAAAAAATATAAAAAGTAGAGCAATATTATTATTGTTTTCGTCCGGCAAAGGTATATACTTGATGCATGGACAGATATACATAGCTGTTTTTTACAAATTTTTAAGGAGGAACGATCCATGAAGAAGATTCTCAGCATGATCCTTGCGGTGGCCATGGTCCTGTCTCTGGGCGCCTTTGCCCTGGCGGACGCCCCCGTGGAGATCAATTTCTGGTCCATGTGGAACGAGGGCGAGCCCCAGGCCAACGTCATCGCCGAGGCCGCCGAGGCCTTTGAAGCCGAGACAGGCGTGCACGTGAACATCGAGTGGAAGGGCCGCGATCTGAACACCCTGATCACCGCTGCCCTTGAGTCCGAGGAAGAACTTGACCTGTTCGAGGACGACTTCAACCGTCTGGGCCAGGTAGACGCTCCCTACACCTATGACCTGACCGAGATGGCGGAGGCCGCCGGCTACGAGGGCTATCCCGTGTTCAACGACTTCTCCATCAAGTGGGCTGGCTTCCTGAACAGCATTACCGAGCAGCCCAACGTGGGCGGCGTGTTCTATGACAAGGACGCGTTCGAGGCCGCCGGTATCGAGGCCACTCCCACCACCTGGGAGGAGTTCCTGGATGTGTGCGCCAAGCTAAAGGACGCGGGCATCGACCCCCTGGCCCAGGACGGCGCTTACACCAACTTCACCTTCTACTACCAGCTGGTCCGCCATCTGGGCGAGGAGGGCATCGCCGACCTGCGTGAGAACGGCGGTTGGGCCGAGAGCGAGGGCGCTGTCGCCGCCGCTCAGGAGATCATTGACCTGGTCAACGCCGGCTATCTGGCCGAGGGCGCTCCCGACGAGTATCCCGCCAGCCAGAACAAGATCGGTCTGGGCCTGGCCGCGATGGTCGTCTGCGCTGACTATGTGACCGCTGAGGTGGACGCCAACACCGGCACCGAGGTCAACTGGGGTCTGTTCAACTATCCCACCGTGGAGGGCGGCGTTTCCGCTGCTTCCTATATGGCGCCAAC
>CANROZ010000127.1 GCA_947632365.1 uncultured Oscillospiraceae bacterium | reverse complement strand
GGCGTGGAGCAGAAGTACATCGAGGAAGTGGGCTCCATGAACGTGATGTTCAAGATCGCGGGCAAGATCGTCACCCCCTCCCTGGACAGCGGCTCCGTGCTCCCCGGCGTCACCCGCAAGAGCTGCATCCAGCTCTTGAAGGACTGGGGCTATGAGGTGCAGGAGCGGAACATCTCCATCGACGAGCTCATCGACGCGGTGAAGAGCGGCGCGCTGGAGGAGGCCTGGGGCGCGGGCACCGCCGCCGTGGTCAGCCCCATCGGCGAGATCTTCTACCAGGGCGCCGATTACACCCTCAACAACTTCCAGATCGGCCCTGTGACCCAGAAGCTGTACGACACCATCACGGGCATCCAGTGGGGCAAGATCGCCGACCCCTACGGCTGGGTCATCCCCGTATGCTGAGGAGGACGAGATGACCATTTTACTCACCGGCGCGGCCGGGTATATCGGCTCCCACACAGCCATCGCCCTGGCTGAGGCCGGGTATGACGTGGCCATCGTGGACGATTTTTCCAACTCCAGCCCCGAGGCGGTGCGCCGCTGCGAGGAGCTGACCGGGAAGAAAATGCCCCTGTTCGAGGCGGACGTGGCCGACAAGGCCGCCATGGAGCGCGTCTTTGCCCAGGTCCAGCCCGCCGCGGTGATGCACTTTGCCGGGTTCAAGGCGGTGGGGGAGAGCGTGGCCAAGCCCCTGATGTACTATCGCAACAACCTGGACACCACCCTGACCCTGCTGGAGTGCATGGCGGAGCACGGGGTGAAGAGCTTCATCTTCTCCTCCTCCGCCACGGTCTACGGCGCCAAGGCCGCCGTGCCCTACAGCGAGGACAGCGAGACCGGGGGCTGCACCAACCCCTACGGCTGGACCAAGTTCATGATCGAGCAGATCGCCGCGGGCGCGGCCAAGGCCGACCAGGACATGAGCGTGGTGCTGCTGCGCTACTTCAACCCCGTGGGCGCCCATGAGAGCGGCCGCATCGGGGAGAACCCCTCCGGCATCCCCAACAACCTGATGCCCTACATCACTCAGGTGGCCGTGGGTCGTCTGCCCCACCTGAACGTGTTCGGCAACGACTACGACACCCCCGACGGCACCGGGGTGCGGGACTACATCCATGTGGTGGACCTGGCCAAGGGCCATGTGAAGGCCCTGGAATACGCTTTGGGCCACAAGGGCACGGAGGTCTTCAACCTGGGCACCGGGCACGGCGTCAGCGTGCTGGAGCTGATCCACGCCTTTGAGAAGGCCACCGGGGTGAAGGTCCCCTACGAGATCGCCCCCCGCCGTCCCGGCGACCTGGCCAGCGTGTACGCCGACTGCTCCAAGGCGGAGCGGGTGCTGGGCTGGAAGGCGGAAAAGTCTGTGGAGGACATGTGCGCCGACTCCTGGCGCTGGCAAAGCAGCAATCCGCAGGGCTATTGACTGTCCCGCAGGGGGAGCTCGTGCAGCGATCCCAGGGGGATGGATTGGTTAACAAACAGTAAAGGGTCCCCAAATGGGGGCCCTTTCTCTTATCTTTTTGCACAAAATTTTCGATTTTCGGGAAAAATCCTTACATTTCCTTCCAGAATCTGGTACAATATAGGTGGATAAGATATAGTGAGGCAAATTATGACCATGAGCAGGCCGCGGGGGCGGCCGCAAGGGAGCGTGAAAAGTTGTATCAGATCGGCGAACTCATTCTTTATGGAGGCACCGGAGTGTGCCGGGTGACGGATATCATCTTGCGGAAAACGAGCCGGACGGAACCGGAGCGGCAGTACTATGTACTGGAGCCGCTGTATCAGAAGGGCACGATCACGACGCCGGTGGACAATGACAAGGTGTTCACCAGGCCGGTCATTAGCCGGGACGAGGCCATCGAACTCATTGACCAGATACCCAGCATCGAGGCCCAGGCCTACCACAACCAAAATCTTCAGCAGCTGGAGAACCACTACCGGACGGAGATGCGGGGGCTGGACTGCCTGTCTCTGCTGCGGGTGACCATGTCCGCCTATCGAAAGAAGATCGAGCGGGAGGAAAAGAAGCTGAAATTCGGCGCGGTGGACCGCCGCTACATGGAGCGGGCCGAGAACCTGCTCTACGGGGAGCTGGCCGTGGCCCTGGGCATTGCCAAGGACAGCGTCCAGGACTTCATCGCCAAGCGGCTGGAGACCATCGCCGCGGAATAAGAGAACATTGTCAAAGAGCCGGGCAGGATAGTATATCCTGCCCGGCTCTCCGCCGGTCACGTCCTTTCGGGCGTGGCTTTAGCAAGTTTGCCGTCGTGGATACGACGGGCCAGATACACCACCGGGGTGTCCAGCAGGCTTGTCACCACGTAGATGGCGTAGCCGGAGAGGATGATGCTGGTCAGCAGGGCGGGGGTGTAGCCCTCCATGCCCGCGAAGGCGCCCAGATTGAACAGCACCGTATTCACCAGCTGGCTGATAAGGGTGGAGCCGTTGTTGCGCAGCCAGAGGAATTTCCGGTGGTCGCCGAACTTCTTGTCGGTGAAGTCCCACCACTTATGGTACAGCCACACGTCCAGCAGCTGGCTGACCGCGTACACGCTCATGCTGGCCAGCACCAGCCGGGGCGTGGTGGAGAAGATAGCCCGGATGGAGGGCATGACCCAGTCGCTGTCCGCCGGGACATACAGCATCCAACTGGCGGTGAGCAGGGCGAAAAACACCGAGGCGAAAATGCCCAGGAACACCGCCCGGTTGGCCGCCTTTTTTCCCGCGTTCTCGCTGAGGATGTCAGTGATGAGGAACGTGGCCGCGAATAGTACGTTCCCCAGCGTCTGTTCCATGCCGAAGGCCACCACCAGGATGAGCACCTCGATGTTGGAAAGGATGGTCACGGCTACGGTCATGCCGTACAGCCCCGTGTCGCCGAACAGCCGATAGGCCGCCAGCACCGCCCCGAAGATGAATACCACCGAGACGGCCAGAATAAGCTCGTTCATTGAATTGTCCTTCCCGGGCACAGAAAAACCGGGGGCGCCACTACGCCCCCGGTGATCTATGCCCTCGCCGTAGTTTTGATTTTATGTCGGCCGGGCCGACATAGGGCAGGATGGTCACGAACTGCCCCTATGAAATTTGCTTTTATTATTTTAACGACTTTGCAGAGGTTTGTCAAGAGGCTTCCGACGCATCCGCCTCCATATACTCATAGTACTCCGCCTCTCCGGCGAAGAGGATGTACCGCCCGTCCACCAGTCCGTAAAAGCCTGCCGCTGTGAAGTATCCGCGCATGTCCGCCGCCTCCTTTTTGTTTCTGACAGCGTTGAATGCAAAAGAGAAGGTAATATAGAATATCGTCTCAAGCATACAACGGCTGTTGTGTGGCCGAATA
>CANROZ010000126.1 GCA_947632365.1 uncultured Oscillospiraceae bacterium | reverse complement strand
AGGCCACCTTCGGGTCCACGCCGAACATCTGGGCGCACTTGATGGTCTCGGTGGCGATCTCCACCAGCTCGTCCTCGCTGGGGTGGATGTTGATGGCGCAGTCGCCCATGGCCAGCACGGTGCTGTCACCGGTGGCGGAGGGGTGCACCATGATGAAGCAGGAGGAGACGATCTTGTTGCCCGGCTTGGTCTTGATCAGCTGCAGGGCGGGACGGACCGTGTCGGCGGTAGAGTAGGTGGCGCCGCCCAGCAGGGCGTCGGCCTCGCCCATGGCCACCAGCATGGTGCCGAAGTAGTTCCGGTGGTTCAGAGCCTCCACGCACTGGTCCTTGGTCATCTTGCCCTTGCGCAGCTCGAACATCTTTTCCACCATGGCCTCCATGCCCACGTAGGTCAGCGGGTCGATGATGATGGCGCCGCGGATGTTGAAGCCCGCCTTATTGGCCGCCTCCAGTATCTCCCGCTCGTTGCCCATCAGGATGGGGGTCAGGAAGGTGCCGGACAGAAGCCGCGCCGCGGCCTCCAGGATGCGGGGGTCGCTGCCCTCAGTGAAGACGATCTTGCGGGGATGGGCCCGCAGGGAATCGATGAGCTGCTGGAACATATGTATTTCCTCCTCAATGTACGATACCATGCAGAAGAAAGCCACACAGGACCTTCCCGCATCGCTTTAAATAGATGATAGCACGCGCATGGGAAAAATTCAAGTTGCTATTTACAAAAAATGGCCCGTCGGGTATAATACGGGTTGTTATCACTGAAAAAAGCGAGGAGCAAGGGATGCAAGAGCTTCGATTCTGCGCCAATTTGAGCCATCTCCGGCGGGAAAAGGGCGTGAGCCAGCGGAAAGCGGCCTCGGACCTGCACATCTCTCAGGCCCTTCTCAGCCACTATGAGAACGGCGCCCGGGAGCCGGGCCTGGCTTTCGTGTGCCGGGCCTGTGATTACTACGGCGTGACGGCGGATTATCTGCTGGGCCGTACCGGGGAGACCGCCGGGGCCAAGCCCAGCCAGGAGAATCTCCGCCAGCTGGCGGAGCAGCTGCGCCGGATCGCGGAGCAGGCGGAGAGCTATCTATGAAGCAGGAAAATATACGCAATTTTTCCATCATCGCCCACATCGACCACGGCAAATCCACCTTGTCCGACCGCCTCATCGAGCTGTGCGGCGCGGTGGACCAGCGGCTGATGGAGGACCAGATACTGGACAACATGGACCTGGAGCGGGAGCGCGGCATCACCATCAAGGCCCGGGCCGTGACCCTCACCTGGAAGGACTATCAACTGAATCTGATCGACACGCCGGGACATGTGGACTTCAACTACGAGGTGAGCCGCAGCCTCGCCGCCTGCGAGGGGGCCGTGCTGGTGGTAGACGCCAGCCAGGGGGTGGAGGCCCAGACCCTGGCCAACACCTACCTGGCCATGGAACACGACCTGGAGATACTGCCCGTCATCAACAAGATCGACCTGCCCGCCGCCGACCCGGCCCGGGTCAAGACGGAGGTGGAGGATATCATCGGCATCCCCGCCATGGACGCGCCGGAGATATCCGCCAAGAACGGCGTGAACATCCAGGCGGTGCTGGACGATATCATCGACCACGTCCCCGCCCCCGACGGCGACCCGGCCGCCCCCCTGAAGGCGCTGGTGTTCGACAGCCAGTACGACAGCTACCGGGGCGTGATCGTGCTTGTGCGGCTGAAGGACGGTGTGCTGAAGCGGGACATGGACGTGAAGTTCATGGCCTCCGGCGCCAACTACAAAGTGGTGGAGGTGGGGCATCTGCTGCCCACCCGGCTGGACAGCTGCGACGCGCTGTACGCCGGGGAGGTGGGCTATTTCACCGCCAGCATCAAAAACGTCCGGGACACCCGCATCGGCGACACGGTGACGGGCGCCGAGCGGTCCGCGGCCGAGCCCCTGCCCGGCTACCGCCCCGCCCGGAGCATGGTCTACTGCGGCATCTACACCGAGGACGGGTCCAAATACCCGGACCTGCGGGACGCGCTGGAAAAGCTCCAGCTCAACGACGCCAGCCTGTCCTTCGAGCCGGAATCCTCCGTGGCCCTGGGCTTCGGCTTCCGGTGCGGTTTTCTGGGAATGCTGCACCTGGAGATCATCCAGGAGCGCCTGGAGCGGGAGTTCGACCTGGACCTGGTGACCACCCTGCCCTCCGTCATCTATGAGATCGAGATGACCGACGGGTCCGTGAAATACGTGGACAACCCCCACAATTACCCGGAGGTGTCCGCCATCGCCGAGGCCCGGGAGCCCTTCGTGAAGATGAGCATCATCACTCCCCAGGAGTTCGTGGGCAACATCATGCCCCTGTGCCAGGATCGGCGGGGCATATACGAGGGGATGCAGTATCTGGACCAACGGCTGGTGGAGATGACCTACGAGATGCCCCTGGGAGAGATCATCTACGACTTCTTCGACACCTTGAAGGCCCGCACCAAGGGCTATGCCTCCATGGACTACGAGTTCAGCTGCTACAAACCCTCGGAGCTGGTGAAGGTGGACCTGCTCCTGAACGGCGAGGCGGTGGATGCCCTGAGCCTGATCGCCCACCGGGACAAGGCCTATCCCCGGGCCCGGCGGCTGTGCGAAAAGCTGAAGGAGAACATCCCCCGGCAGCTTTTCGAGGTGCCCATCCAGGCGGCCATCGGCGGCAAGATCATCGCCCGGGAGACAGTGAAGGCCCTGCGCAAGGACGTACTGGCCAAGTGCTACGGCGGCGATATCACCCGGAAGAAGAAGCTGCTGGAAAAGCAGAAGGAGGGCAAGAAAAAAATGCGCTCCCTGGGCAGCGTCCAGCTCCCCACGGAGGCATTCCTGGCAGTGCTCAAATTGGACGAATAAACCTCGGGCGCGGCGCCAAAGGCGGCCGCGCCCGTATCGTTTTCACAGCAGCTTCACGGCCTGCTCCAGGCCGACGCGGTCCTCCTCAGTGAAAGCGCCCGGCCGGGTGCTGTCCATATCCAGCACCCCCCAGATCGCCCCGTCCCGCCACAGGGGCACCACGATCTCCGAGCGGCTGTCGCAGTCACAGGCGATGTGGCCCACGAAGCAGGCCACCTCCGCCACCACCTGAGACTGGCCCTCCTTCCAGGCGGTGCCGCATACGCCCCTGCCGTAGCCGATGCGGCTCACGGCGGGCTTGCCCTGAAAGGGCCCCACCGCCAGGCTGTCCCCATCCACCAGGTAAAAGCCCACCCAGTTGGCCTCCGGAAAGGCTTGGGCCAGCACCGCCGAGGCGTTGGCCAGCCGGGCCGTCCGGTCCCGCTCCTCCCCCAGATACAGGGCCAGCTGCTGTTGCAGCATGGCATAAAACGCGGCCTTTTCCTTCGGATACTCCACCTCGATATAGCTCAT
>CANROZ010000125.1 GCA_947632365.1 uncultured Oscillospiraceae bacterium | reverse complement strand
AATGGATACGGTGCAGCCCCTCAATGGGACTACACCGTACCATTTCAAAAATACTTCCTTATCCGCCCCGGCCATTTGGGCCGCGCCGCTTTGCATGTGATCTTACGGTTCTTTCACGCTCTCTGCCGCAGCCAGCATCTGGTCGGCGGTGAGGCTGTCGGAGGACAGGATGAAGGCCGTGGCCCCGTCCTCGCTGAGCCAGGCCAGGCGGATGGCGATCCCGTTTTCGTCGGTCACCAGGCCCGCCGGGCGGTCCTGGACGGTCACGTCCGTCACCGTGCAGCCCAGGCCCTGGACAGAGACGCCCGTTTTTTCAATGGCGTCCAATTCCTCCTGAGAGATGTCGCTATTGTCCCGGTAATACTGCACGTAGCTGTTATAGGAGTCGCCGAGACTGGTCTCGTAGTCCAGCTCGATGCTGCGGCCGTCGGCGTCGGAATAATAGCGGCGCACGTAGGCGTATTTGCCCTCGCCGCCGTATTCGGCGGGCACGCCCTGAACGGCGTATTCCCCGTAGCCTTCCGGCAGGGCGGTGACGGTCCAATCCCCCAGCTGGGCCAGGGCTGCCAGGGCGTTCTCGTCCGGCTCCGGCCTGTCGGCGGTCCGGCTGACGGTCTCAGCCAAGGTGAGCAGGTCCAGTCCGCCGCCGTCGTCGGTGAGCATGAAGCCGATGCCCGCCTGCTCGTCCGCCCAAGCCAGCAGCGAACCGCCGGGCAGCACGTACAGCGTGCCGGGCAGGTCGCCAACCGTCACCGACCGCTTTTCCAGGACGCTCTCCTCCGTGAGGGTGACGTCCCCCAGGCCGACGCCCGCTTTCTTATATCGGAAGGAGAGCCGAGCGCCCCGGTCGTCTTCCCAGTTGTTTTCCGTGTAGTCCCCCTGGGTGACGCCCCCGATCCGGGCATATCCGTCGGGCACGTCTACCGTCCAGACACCCAGGGGGGCGATGGGGTCCTGATCCGTCCGGTCAAAGCCCACATCCACGGCCGCTACGGTCTCGTCGCTGTCCTGAGATCCCAGAGATACGGACCGCTCTGCCTGCACGATGCGGATGACCCCGGCGGCCAGGGCCGTAACGGTGAGCAGGCCTGCCGTCACCGCCGCCAGCACGGAGATGCGAAGGCCTTTACAGACCGGACGGTGCCTTTTGTGGACTGGAGCAGGCCGGATGGACTGCTCCAGGGCGGACCGGATGCGCCCGTCCGCCGCCGGGGAGAGAGTGATGTTGTCATACAGTTCGCGGATATCATCCATCGCGTTCATCCTCCAATTTTTGTTTCAGGTGCCGCCGGGCCCGGTCCAGCCGGGTGGTGACGGCGGTGCGGGACACGCCCAGGATATGGGCAGTCTCGGCGGTATCATAGCCCTCGTAGTAGTAGAGATACACGGCGGCCCGCTCGGTCTCGCGCAGCGACATCACGGCCTGAAAAAGCCCGCTCTGCGCCGGGGTCTCAAAGGGTATCTGCTCCGTCAGCGGCTCCGTCTGCCGCCGGGCGGCGGCGCGGAGCATGTCCCGACAGAGATTCGCCGTCACCGCCGCCAGCCAGGAGCGCTCCTTGCCGGGGACGATGGTGTCCCGGTGCTCGATCAGCCGCAGGAACACCTGCTGCACCGCGTCCTCCGCGTCGGGCACGGAGCGGAGAAAGCTCAGGGCTAAGCGGTATACCATGTTTTTGTGCGCGTCATACAGCGCCAGTATGTCCAAATCCTATCACCTCGCGTTTCCTGATCGGTCACATAAGGGAGACGACCGGGACTGCTCCCATGTCACACTTGCGCCGGAAAAAGGGATGGGCTATAATGAGGATAACATCAATACGAAAAGGAGACGGTATCATGATCTTTTCCAATCTGCGCTACGGGGATACCCTGGCCGCCTATCCCGACGGCATCCGCCGGGCGCTGGCATGGCTGCAAAAGACGGACGTGATGGCCCTGGAGGCCGGGCGCGTGGAGATCGAGGGCGCCTCCATCTACGCCCTGGTGCAGGACCTGACCACCCATCCCATGGAGGGGACCCACCCGGAGGTGCACAAAAAGTACATCGATCTGATGTACTGGCCAGAGGCGGGGGAGCGCATCGGCGTGGCCCCGTACACCGGGAAAGAGGCCCTGTACGATGAGAAGCCGGAGAAGGATGTGGCCCACCTGGAGAGCGTGGAGCAGGAGAACATCCTGACCACTGCGCCGGGGGATTTCTGTGTGCTGTTCCCCTGGGACGCCCATCGGCCGGGGCTGGACCCGGCGGAGGGACAGGCCTCCTTCCGGAAGATCGTCATGAAGGTGTCCATGGACCTGATCTGAGCCAGGTGAACGCAAGAGCGGCGCCCCGCGGGGCGCCGCTCTTGCTGTATATCGTTCACGCTTTGGGCTTGAAGCTGTCCTTCAGGGCCACGGCCCGGTTGAACACCAGGTGGCCCGGGGCAGAGTCCTTGTTGTCCACGGCGAAGTACCCGGTGCGAAGGAACTGGAAGCTCTCCGGGGCCTGGGCGTTCTCCAGGGCCCGCTCCACCTTGCATCCGGTGAGCACCTGCAGGGAATCGGGGTTCAGGCAGGTGAGAAAATCCTCCGCCGCGTCCGGCTCCGGGTCGGCGAAGAGGTTGTCGTACAGCCGCACCTCCGCGTCCACCGCATCGGCGGCGTTCACCCAGTGGATGGTGCCGCCCTTCACCTTCCGGCCGTCGGCGGGGTCGCCGCCCCGGGAGTCCGGGTCGTACTCGGCCAGCACGGTGACATTGTCGTCCGCATCGGTCTCATACCCGGTGCAGCGGATGAGATAGGCGCCCTTCAGGCGGCACTCCGGGCCGTCGGGATAGAGCCGCTTATACTTGGGCACGGGCTCGGGGAGAAAGTCCTCGCCCTCGATCCACAGCTCCCGGCCAAAGCTCACAGGCCGGGTCCCGGCGCTCTCGTCCAGGTTGTTGTTCTCGATCTGGAAAGTCTCGGTCCGCCCCTCCGGGTAGTTGGTGATGACGAGCTTCACGGGCCGCAGCACCGCCATTCGCCGGGGAGCGGCGAGGTTCAGCTCCTCCCGCAGGCAGTGCTCCAGGAAGGAGTATTCCACGGTGCTGGTCACCTTGCTCACGCCGATGCGGTTGATGAAGGTGCGGATGGATGTGGGGGTGTAGCCCCGGCGGCGCAGGCCGCACAGGGTAGGCATGCGGGGGTCGTCCCAGCCGGAGACGTAGTGCTCCTCCACCAGCTTGCGCAGCTTGCGCTTGCTCATGACGGTGTAGTTGATGCCCAGACGGCTGAACTCGATCTGCCGGGGCTTGGAGGGCACGTCCACGTTGTTGATGACCCAGTCGTACAGGGGGCGATGGTCCTCATACTCCAGGGAGCACAGGCTGTGGGTGATGCCCTCCAGGGCGTCCTGGATGGGGTGGGCGAAGTCGTACATGGGGAACACGCACCACTTGGTGCCCT
>CANROZ010000124.1 GCA_947632365.1 uncultured Oscillospiraceae bacterium | reverse complement strand
ATGTACATGCGCATCGCCACGGAGCTGAACCTGAAGCGGCTCATCGTGGGCGGCATGGAGCGGGTCTATGAGATCGGGCGCATCTTCCGCAACGAGGGCATGGACACCAAGCACAACCCGGAGTTCACCACCTTGGAGATGTATGAGAGCTATGCCAACTTTGAGACCATGATGGACTATGTGGAGGGAATCCTCTCCACCGCCGCCATGGAGCTGCGGGGCACCTACCAGCTGACCTGGGGCGGCCATGAGATCGACATGTCCCCCGGCTGGCGGCGCCTGACCATGATCGAGGCGGTGAAGGAATACGCGGGCGTGGACCTTGGCGCCATCGCCGACGACGCAGCGGCCGTGGCCGCCGCCAAGGCCGCCGGGGTGGATATGGACGGCAAGGAGCCCACCTGGGGCAACGCCCTTTACGAGACCTTCGACCAGAAGGTGGAGGAGAAGCTCATCCAGCCCACCTTCATCACCATGTACCCGGTGGAGGTGTCGCCCCTGGCTAAGCGCAGCCCTGCCGACGGGCGGCTCACCGAGCGATTCGAGGCCTTCGTGGGCGCCTGCGAGATGGGCAACGCCTTCTCCGAGCTCAACGACCCCCTGGACCAGCGGCTCCGCTTCCTGGCCCAGATGGCCCTGAAGGCCAAGGGCGACGAAGAGGCCAGCGACATGGACGTGGATTTCTGCGAGGCGCTGGAATACGGCATGCCGCCCACCGGAGGCCTGGGCATGGGCATCGACCGGGCCGTCATGCTCCTGGCCGGGGTGGACACCATCCGGGACGTGATCCTGTTCCCGACAATGAAGCCCACGGACTGACAGATATACGAAAAAGCCTTGAGAGATCAAGGCTTTTTCTTCTTCTGCGCAGACTGGGTGAGCGTTGGCTTGGGGAAGAGGCCGTGCTAGGATCGGGGAAAGGCAGAGCGGGAGTTATGGGAACAGAATGATGAAAGATATGATAAGAACAGAAAGACTAAGGATAGAATCACTTGACATTCAGTATCTGAAGGACTATTTCGACGGGTTCAACAAAGAGATAACTAAGTTTCAGTGGCCGGACCCTTTTCCGGACATGGATAGCGCAAGAAATGTGCTACAGGGTTTTCTGAACGAAATGAAGCGTGGCGAGAGCTTGTATTTCTCCGTCCTTTCAGGCAGTGCTTCATTTCTTGGAAGCGTTGAGATCCACGGACTGATCGAAGATCGTCCGGAATTGGGTATCTGGATCGTAGCAGGAGAACAGAACAAAGGTTATGCGAAGGAAGCCCTGTGCGCCGTTCTTGACTACGTTCGTTCAAAATACGATAAAAAAGTTTTTTTCTATGAGGCGGATATCAGAAATAAGGCCAGCATGAAGCTGCTTCATAAATTGGAGAGCGACTATGAAATCATAAAACATGAATTTGAGGCGGTGACTACCGATTCCGGCAAGGAACTGGAATTACAGGGATATATTCTTAAGGCGCTGTAAAAAATACAGCTTCTGATTTGTAAGGCTGCGGGTACCCCAGAATCCGGCCCCCTCAGACGAGGGGGTAGCTCGGCCGCAAGGCCGAGAGGTCGGGAGAGAATTTATGATCTCTCCCCCAGCCTCGCATACGCTCGGCAGCCCCCTCGTCTGAGGGGCCGGATGCGGAGGCCTGCCAGATAACTTCCCGCTGCCTATAAAGCCAATAGAAAAAAGTCTTCAAAAATTTATAAAGGTACCTTGACATATGCCGCCGGGTGTGGTATACATATGTCAAGGTACCTTTATATTTGATTGAAAGGAAAGCGGAACGATGGCTGACAGAATGGAGCATATACGTCCCGGCGAGGCGCCGGAGAAGGAGAGAGAGGAGATGCACCGCCCTATGGCGGAAATGCCGGAGGGTCCGGACAAGCCCCACGGCCCGGGCGAGCCCCATAGGCCGGGCGAGCCACATGGCCCGGGCGGAGCCCACGGTCCCGGAGCCCACGGTCCCGGAGGCCCCCATCCCGGCGGGCCTCATGGGCCCCATGGACCTCACGGCCCGGGCGGTCCCCATCCCGGGGGACCCCATGACCCCGGCGGCCCCCACGGACCCCATGGCCCCCACGGGCCCGGCGGACCGCCCGCGCCCCACATCGACTGGGAGGGCTATAAGACACTGGATACGGATGGCAAGCTGCTGGCCATGATCCGGGCTTTGGGCCACGCCAGCCGCCACCACATCGTGGGACGGGGCGGTCAGGACCGGGCGCTGCGCATCCTGGGCGAGGGGCAGAGCATGACCCAGCGGGAGCTGACGGAGCGGCTGGGCATCCAGCCCGGGTCCGCCAGCGAGCTGGTGGGCAAGCTGGAGCGGGCCGGATATATCCGGCGCACCCCCAGCGGGACGGACCGCCGCACCGCCGATATCCGTCTGACGGAGGCTGGAGCGGCCCGCCGGGCAGAGCGGGGCGACCTGGAGAAGAGCGGCACGGCGGCGCTGTTCACGGCGCTGACGGAGGAGGAGAAGAGCACCCTGCTGGCGCTGCTGGAAAAGCTGCACGCCGCCTGGCAGGAGCCGCCCGCCCCGCCGGAGGAATAAGACCCATAGGAACGGCCCCCTCGCGCGAGGGGGCCGTTTTGCCGTGCGCGGCGCTCTCCCAAAATTGACAAGTCGGCGGGAAAGCTCTATACTGAGAAAAAACCGAAGGTGTGGAAGGATATGGAAACGATACGGTCCCGGCAGAACGAGCTGGTGAAAAACTTCATCGCCCTGGAGACGGACGCCAAAGCCCGGCAGCAGGCGGGGCAGTTCGTGTGCGCGGGGCAGACGCTTTTGTCTGAGGCCGTGTCCGCCGACGCCGAGATCGGCTGCGTGCTGGCCCTGGAAGAGATACCGGGGCTGCCTGTGCGGCTGGTGACGCCCGAGGTGCTGAAGGCCGTCTCACCGCTGCAAAACAGCTCCGGGCCTGTGTTCACGGTGCGGATGCGCCCGATCCCGGCGGCAGAGGAGCTGCGGCGGGTGATCGTGCTGGAGAACGTCCAGGACCCGGGGAACATGGGCACGGTGCTGCGCACGGCGGACGCCTTTGGCATCGACCTGGTGGTGCTCTGCGGCGCCTGCGCCGACCCCTATAACCCCAAGACCGTGCGGGCCTCCATGGGGGCCATCTTCCGCCAGAGCATCCTCCGAACAGAGCCGGAGGCGCTGGAGAGCGTCCTGCGGGGCATGCCCCTATACGGCGCGGCGCTCATGCCTGGGGGAAAGGACGTGCGGGACCTGCCCGCCGGGCCGCTGGCGGTGGCCATCGGCAACGAGGGCAAGGGCCTGACGGCGGCGATGCTGCAGCGCTGCGCCGGGACGGTGCGCATCCCCATGGGGCCCCGGACGGAGAGCCTCAACGCCGCCGTTGCCGCGGCGGTAGTGATGTGGGAGATGGTGAGAGAAACGATATGAGGGGGATACGCAGGGGGAGCTCGAGGGGGCGGGAGCCCGCCTCGAATGAG
>CANROZ010000123.1 GCA_947632365.1 uncultured Oscillospiraceae bacterium | reverse complement strand
CCGCAGCTGCTGGAGGAATGTTTCAGCTTTTACACCCAGCTTCGCGAAACGGGAAGCATGCTGATAAAAAGTGAGGAAGAGAGATAAAAAACCCTGCTGGATTTTGCAGTTACGGGGTTGACAACGGGGGCCGGGCGGGATATAATAACAAACGATATATAACGTTTGTTATTCAAGGAGGTCCACCATGGCGCCCAAAACGAGAGTGACGAGAGAGCAGATCGTATCGGCGGGGCTGGACATCGTCCGCCGGGGCGGGCCGGAGGCCCTGAACGCCCGGGCAGTGGCGACGGCCCTGGGCTGCTCTACCCAGCCTGTGTTCTCCATCTACGCCTCCATGGAGGCGTTGGCGGCGGACGTGCTGGCGGCGGCCCGGGCGGTGGCCGGGCGGTATATGGACCCGGCCCGGGACAAGGCGGGTCTGCCCCCCTACAAGGCGGTGGGCATGGGCTACACCGACTTTGCCCGGGAGGAACCGGAGCTGTTCCGGTGGCTCTACATGCGGGACCGGGACTGCGAGGCGCCCGCCGACAATCGGGCGGAGAACGCCGACGTGATCCGGCTCATCCGGGAAAAGACGGGCCTGGACGAGGAGGCGGCGTGGCTGTTCCACCTGGAGATGTGGCTGTTCGTCCACGGGGCGGCGGCCACCCTGGCCACGGGCTATGTGCGGTGGGACCGGGACCTGGTGAGCGATATGCTCACGGACGTGTTCCAGGGCCTGTTGGCCCGGTTCCGGGAAAAGGAGGCCTCGTAAATGGACGGCGTTCGTATCCAGGGGCTGGTCAAGCGTTATGGGGACGTGACGGCGGTGGCCGGGCTGGACCTGACCATCCCGGCGGGGGAGCGGTTCGCCCTGCTGGGCGTCAACGGCGCGGGCAAGACCACCGCCCTGCGGATGCTCTCCTGCCTGACCCGGCCCACCGCCGGGGACGCGCTGGTGTGCGGCAAGAGCGTGGTGCGCCAGCCCCGGGCGGTGAAGGCGCTCATCGGCCTGTCCCCCCAGGAAACGGCGGTGGCCGCCAATCTCACCGTCCGGGAGAACCTGCTGTTCATGGCCGGGACCCACGGCATGGAGCGGCGCGCGGCGGCGGACCGGACGGAGGAGCTGACCCAGGCGCTGGGGCTGGGGGAGGTCCTGTCCCGCCGGGCGGGCAGACTGTCCGGGGGCTGGCAGCGGCGGCTGAGCATCGCCATGGCCCTGGTGTCCCGGCCCCGGGTGCTGTTTCTGGACGAGCCCACCCTGGGGCTGGACGTGCTGGCCCGGGCCGCCCTGTGGGAGGTCATCCGCGGGCTCCAGGGCGTCACCGTGCTGCTGACCACCCACTATATGGAGGAGGCGGAGGCCCTGGCAGACCGGGTGGGCGTCATGGCCGGGGGACGGCTGCTGTGCGCCGACACGGCGGCGGCCCTGAAGGCCCGGGCCGGGACCGACCGCTTCGAGGACGCTTTCGTCGCCATCGTAAAGGAGGCGGGCCTGTCATGCGGATGCTGACCTTTTCCCGCCGGACGGCCCGGGAGGTCCTGCGGGACCCGCTGACGGTGCTGTTCGGCCTGGGTTTTCCCCTGGTGCTGCTGGGGCTCCTGACCGCCATCCAGAAAAACATCCCGGTGCCCCTGTTCGCCCTGGAGAGTTTGACCCCGGGCGTGGCGGTGTTCGGCATGGCCTTTCTCACCCTTTTCGCGGCCATGCTCATCGCCCGGGACCGGAGCACCAGCTTCCTGCGGCGGCTGTACACCACGCCCCTGACCGGGTGGGACTACATCTTGGGCTATACCCTGCCCCTGGTACCCATGGGCCTGATCCAGAGCGGGCTGTGTTACGCCGCGGCGGCGCTGCTGGGGCTCCCGGTGACAGCGGACACGGTCCGGGCCGTGCTGGCGGGACTGCCCATGTGCCTGTTTTTCATCGCCCTGGGACTTTTGTGCGGCACGGTGTTCACAGATCGTCAGGTGGGCGGGCTGTGCGGGGCGCTGCTGACCAACCTGACCGCCTGGCTGTCCGGCGCCTGGTTCGACGTGACCATGGTGGGCGGCTGGTTCCAGCGGACGGCCCGGGCCCTGCCCTTCCTGCACGGGGTGGAGCTGCAGCGGGCCCTCCTCCGGGGCGAGGCGGCCGGAGGCCACCTGGCCTGGACGCTGGGGTATATGGCGGCGGCCATAGTCGCCGCGGCGGCAGTGTTCGCCCGCGGCATGAAAAAGGACTGAGAGTCCGGACCAAACGGCCCGGACCTTCTTTTTTCAATCTGTTAACAATTTTCCGGGCGGGATGTATTATAGTATCCCCAGAAACTTGCAGCGGGAGGCCATGCCTTGAACGAGGATCGGCCCGATCGGCCTGTGGGCCCGGAAGAGCAAAAATCCCAGCCCGTCCCCCCGGAGCGCTCGGCGTACAGCGACGCCTATTACAGCGCCCCCCGGGAGGACAGGTCCGGCTATGGCTACAACCCCTCCCGCTATTACGCCCGGACCCAGCAGGCCGCCCACCGGGGCCAGATCAGCATTCGGACCATGCTCATCCTCTGCCTGGTGTGCGTCATCGTGTCCGGGGCCATGGGCATGGGCGGGCTGTATCTGCTGGCCCGGAACGGCCGGATGGGTCTGCACCTGTCCGACTTCTACACCGAGGTGCCCCAGATACCCGACCCGGCCGCGCCCCTGGCGCTGGAGGACGTGTCGCCGGACGCGCCTGTGCTCTCCGGGGAGGATATCTACGTGCAGGCCTGCGGCCAGGTGGTGTCCATCACCGCCTCCGCCCCCCAGGGCGGGAACCTGTCCGGCTCCGGCATCGTGGTCAGCGCCGACGGCTACATCCTCACCAATTACCACCTGATCCAGACCGGGGTGCTCCGGGGCTGGCCCATCGACGTGATCACCTTCTCCGGCGACACCTACGAGGCCCAAGTGGTGGGTGCAGAATCCGACAGTGACCTGGCGGTGCTGAAGGTGGACGCCCCGGGCCTGATCCCCGCCGCCCTGGGGGATTCGGAGGACCTGGCGGTGGGCCAGCAGATATACGCCGTGGGCAATCCCATGGGCGTGCTCAGCTTCACCATGACCCGGGGGATCATCTCCGCCCGGGACCGCCTCATCACCACCGACGAGAACGTCACCGCCAACATGTTCCAGTTCGACGCCGCCGTGAACAACGGCAACTCCGGCGGCCCGGTCTACAACATCTACGGCCAGGTGGTGGGCGTGGCCACCGCAAAATATACCGCCAGCGGCGTGGAGGGCCTGGGCTTCGCCATCCCCAGCGCCGACGCCGTGGCTATCGCCAACGAGCTCATCACCAAGGGCTACGTGTCCGGCAAGGCCTACCTGGGCCTGACCCTGAAGACCATGAACACCGCCGCCGCCCGGTATTTTGAGATGGTGCCCGGGGCCTATGTGAGCGCCGTGGACCCGGACAGCGCCGCCCAGGCGGCGGGCATCCTGCCCGGGGACATCATCACCGCCGTGGGGGACACCCCGGTGGCCAGCGCCGACGAGCTGGTGGCCGCCACCCGCTCCTACCGGGCCGGGGACGCCGCTGTGCTGACCGTGTTCCGCCAGGGCCAGTCCCTCACCATCTCCGTCACCTTTGGCGAGGCGGTCCCGTCCCCCTCCCCGGGGGTCTGAAAAACGGCAAAGGAAAGCCCCCCGCTCTCTGAACTGTACCAGGAGAAACGGACAGGGAAAAAGCCCCGTGGTGTAAGGGAATAGATAGACGGATGTGCGAGGG
>CANROZ010000122.1 GCA_947632365.1 uncultured Oscillospiraceae bacterium | reverse complement strand
GCCCGGATGGGCAGCTGCGTATACGGCAAGCTCTTTTGGAAGAAGGCTGGCTTTGTGAGTATGGAGTGGTTCCCGGATCTGGCCAACCTGCGCCGGGACGGCTACGACTTCGACGCCCGGTTCGACGACGGCCTGGCCCCCTATAAGGATAAGGAGATCTATGACGCCGTGTCCCGCCACGGCTCGCTGCAGACCGGGCAGATCAAAAAGCTCTGCGGCTATGGCGGCAAGGACGGCAAAAAGGGCTATGAGACCGTCATCACCCGCCTGCAGATGCAGACCTATCTCACCGTGGCGGATTTTGACTACGCCCAGGACAAGCACGGCGTCCCCTACGGCTGGGGCATCGCCCGCTACACGCCGCCGGAGAACATCTTCGGATACGAGGCCGTCACCGCCGCCTATGCCCGCACCCCGGCGTCGTCCCTGGAACGGATGCTGGCATACCTTCAAAAGCGCCTGCCCCACGCCGACGAGAAGCAGCTTATAAAGCTGCTGACCATGTGAAAAAGCTCTCCCCGAGGGGAGAGCTTTTTCACGCTGTGGCGCTTTCCAATAAGGTCAGGGTCCTTCGGTCCGCGTCCAGGCGGCAGTTTATCCCATAGGGGAGCACGCCGATGGGCTCCGCGTGGCCGAAGTTGACGTTGTAGAGGATGGGCAGTTCCGGATGGCCCGCCTCCCGGCCCACCACCCGGCGGTAGACCTCCTTATAAGGCTCGTACTTGCTGCGCCGGGCGGGCTTGCCCACGATGATGCCTTTTATCACGTCGAACAGCTCCTGGGCGGCCAGATTGCGCAGATACCATGTCAGATAGTCGGGGGAGATATCGTCCTCGCTGGTCTCCAGGAACATGATCTTCCCCGCCCACTCCTCTTTTGCGGGCCAGATGGCCGTGCCCACCACCATGGGGAACACGTCCACACACCCGCCCAGCAGCGGTCCCTCCACCGCTCCGGACCCCTGGAGCACCTCGTAGCCGATCTTTTCCGGGTGATAGGCCTTGGCCCGGTGCATGTTCTCCGGCTTCCACCCTATCTTCACGTCCTCGTCGTCGTACCAATAAGGCGCGGCGGGTATCTCCAGCGTAGGCTTTGGCGCAAAGAGGGTGTCCCAGATCATGGCAGCGGTGTAGTCGTTGATCCGGACGTACTCGGAGAAGTTGGTCATCACGCTGGCGCCGTAATAGGAAATCAGCCCCGCTTTATAGCACATCAGGTGGTTGCTCGTGGTATCGGAAAAGCCCGTAAATATCTTGGGGTTAGCCCGGATAATATCAAAATCGATGTAGGGCAGCAGCCGGATGGTGTCGTCCCCGCCGATGGCATTGAAGATGGCCTTGATACGTTTGTCCCGGAAGGCGTCCATCATATCCGCGGCCCGGGCCTCCGGGTGCGCGTCCAGCCAGTCGATGCCCTTCAGGGCATTGGGCATGACCACGACCTGCAGGCCGTAGTCCTTTTCCAACCGCTCCCGGGCGATATCCAGCTTGTGGATGGCCCACGGCTCCCCCAGGGTCCCCTTCGACAGGCTCACGATGGCGACGGCGTCGCCTCTTTCCAGATGTTTTGGCTTTATCATATTTGCAGCTCCTCGTCGGTAACAGCGCCCTTGCAGACGATGTTGGTGGGCCCGGTGAGACAAATGTCTGTGACGGCGCCCTGGGCGCAGGTCAGGTCGATGGTCAGTGTGCCGCCGGGCATGTCCACCTGCACGGCCCTGCCGCTCACCCTCCCCAGCAGGGCCAGCGCCGCCGTGACGGAGGCCGCCCCGGTGCCGCAGGCCATAGTAAAATCCTCCACGCCCCGCTCATAGGTGCGCGCCAGCAGATGGTCCGTGCCGACGAGCTCATAAAAGCTCACGTTCGCCCCCTTGGGGAACAGCTCATGATACCGCAGCTTCCGGCCCAGCTTCAGAAGAACGCTCTCCTCGGCCGACGCCAAGCCTTTATAGGGCACGGCCGCGTGGGGCAGGCCGGGGCGTCCCAGCTCCACATAGGCGCAGGGCCAGGCGGCCCCCTCCACCTCCGCCGACAAGTCAGTTTCCAGCATGGTGGGGTCGTTCAGCCGCACCTGGTACTGCCGCTGGCTGACCCGACGGCCCGTCACGGTGCCGGAGACGGTCTCCACATGCTGGGTCTCTCCCGCCAGACCGTTCTCATAGCCGTAGCGGCAGATGCACCGGGCGCCGTTGCCGCACATCTCCGCCTCGGTGCCGTCGGCGTTGTAAAACAGCATCCGATAGTCCCCGCCCTGCTCTGCGGGGCGCACCACCATCAGCCCGTCCGCCCCGATGGATAACCGCCGCTGACAGAGCGTGGCGGCGATACGGGAGATATCCCCGTCCGGGATGCGGCGGTCCATGTCGCTGAGGATGATAAAATCATTGCCCGCGCCGTTCATCTTCCAAAAATCCATGGCGTCCCCCTATGCGTCCCTGTTCGCCGCCAGCCAGCCCGGCAGCTGGCGGATATCCTCTAACACCGCGGCGCCGGAGAAAACCAGCCGACGGCGGCTCTGGTGCCCGGAGCTGAGCAACACGCAGCGGCAGCCGATGCTCCGGGCCACCTCCAGATCGTGGAGGGTGTCCCCCACGAACCACACGTCCCCGGCGTCGATCCCCTTTTCCGTCAGGTAAGCGGCGGCGAGGCCCGCCTTGCCGCCCCCCAGATCGTCTCCCATGCCCAGCACAGCGGCAAAGCGGCCCGTCAGGCCCTGCTCCGCCAGCTGGCGCTGCAGATCGTCCAGCCGGGAGGCGGAGGCCAGCATCTGTGCGGCGCCCATGGCGTCCAGCACCGAGAGCGTCTCCAGCGCCCCCGGCACAAGGCCGCAGGCGCGGGACGCCTCTCTGTATCCGGCCATGTACTCCACAGCCAGCGCCTCAAAGGGCTCCGCATCCAAGTCCAGCCCCGCCGGGCCATAATAGTCCCGCACCGGGAAGGTGAATATCTCCCGGTAGCGCTCCAGCGTCAGGGGCGTACGGCCACGGCGGCGGAGCATATCGTTCATCACGGCAAGGCACACGGCCACGTCGTCCAAAAGCGTGCCGTTCCAGTCCCAAACCACGGTCATGCCGCCGCCTCCTCTCTGCTGATAGGCCGATTGTATGTCATGGCCGCAAAAATGTCAATCCGGGCGCGGTTGCGCCCGGCGTCCAAAAGTAGTATAATAGCACCACTCTGCACAATGAGGTACGCGCTATGACCTGCTTTTTCACCAGCTCCCCCATGGTCCCCGACACGCCGGACCTGAACCCCGCCAACGGCTTTATCCACGAGCTCCACTTGGCAGTGCCCTATCCCTGCCGGGCTGTGTATATTTGCTCCAACCCGGACGACTGGGAGAAGACGGACGAATACGCCGTTAGCACCGCCGAGGCCATGGAGCGAGCGGGATTCGCCTTTTCCTCCTTTGAAGTCCTGGACGGCCGGAACGCGGAGGACGCGGCAGCGCTCATCGCTGACGCCCAGTTCATCATCCTCTGCGGCGGCCATGTGCCCACCCAAAACGCCTTCTTCCGGGCCATCGGCCTGCGGGAGCTGTTGGACGGCTTCAACGGCGCGCTCATGGGCATCAGCGCCGGGAGCATGAACAGCGCCGGGACAGTCTATGCCCACCCGGAGCTGGAGGGCGAGGCCATCGACCCGGACTATGAGCGCTTCCTGCCCGGCCTCGGCCTCACGGACAAGAGCATCATTCCCCACTTCAATGAGATCGCCGGGGACACGCTGGACGGGCTGGACCTGTTCGACGATATCGCCATCCCCGACAGCGTTGGCAGGGAGTTTTATGTCCTGCCGGACGGCAGCTATATCCTCTCCCGGGACGGACAGGAGGCGCTGCGGGGCGAAGGGTATCTCATCCGGGACGGCCGGATGGAGCAGATCGCCCAGGACGGCGACGTGCTCCCCCTGGAATAAAAGGCTATAAGCAAGCGCCCCTGGCGGTCTTATGAACTGTACCAGGAGAAACGGACAGGGAAAAAGCCCCGTGGTGTAAGGGAATAGATAGACGGATGTGCGAGGGCA
>CANROZ010000121.1 GCA_947632365.1 uncultured Oscillospiraceae bacterium | reverse complement strand
GGGGTGACGATCTTGCCCGCGATCTTGAACATCACGTTCATGGAGCCCACTTCCTCGATGTACTTCTGCTCCACGCCATCCAGCCACAGCACCTGGGAGAAGCCCTTCTGCTCGGCCAGCTCGCTGGCGTGCAGGCTGGCGGCATAGTTGCCGCCGCACTTGGCAAAGCCGGTGCCGCCGCGGACGGCACGGACTTCACGGCTCTCGATGGCGATGCGCACCGGGTTGATGCCCTCGGGGTAGTAGCTGCCCACCGGGCAGGTGATGATGCCGAAGATATAGGTGGAGGAGGCGTGCACGCCCAGCTTCGGGTCGGTGGCGATCACATAGGGGCGGATGTACAGGCTGGTATCCGGCTCAGAGGGGACCCAATCCTTATCCACTTCCACCAGCTTCTTCACCGCCTCCAGATAGAGGTCCGCCGGGACCTCGGGCACGCACAGCTTCTCGCAGGAGCGGGCCATGCGGGCGATGTTCTCGGTGGAACGGAACAGCTGGATGTGACCGTCGGCGGTGCGATAGGCCTTCATGCCCTCGAACACCTCCTGGGCATAGTGCAGCACCATGGCGGAGGGCTCCAGCGTCAGGGGGCCATAGGGGACGATGCGTGCGTCATGCCAGCCCTGCCCCTTGGTGTAGTTCATCAGGAACATGTGGTCGGAGAAGAAAGAGCCGAAGGGGATGTTGCCCGTGGGCTTGGGACGGGGCGTGGTGGTCTTGGTGATGGTGATTTCCATTTTGCGCTTCCTCCATATCATTGGTACTAATACCAAATAAGTATTCAAAAGTATTTTGATTATAGTCCCAATTTCCCCGCTTCGCAAGCCCCTCCGGGGCCGAAACAAGAGGATTTCCGCCCCGCCGGACTGTGCATTTCGACGGCTGACGAAAAACTTCTTGGAAGTTTGTAACTTTTCTCTAGGAATTTCGTAACAAATGTGATACAATGTAAAAAATAGGGAAAAAAGTTACAGGTAAAGGTACATTGTATCACATGGATATCAGCCGCGCTCCCGGCCCATGGCCGAAACCGCGCGACATGATACAGCGTTAAAGATAGGGAAAAAAGTTACAGGCGGGGTGATGGCATGGAGCATAGACGCAGACGGCTGGCGGCGCTGGTGCTGGCGGCGTGCGTGGCGCTGGCCTGCGCCGGGTGCACGGCCAGCGTGGACGAGCTGTACTCCCTGCCCCAGATGAGCGAGGAGTATCTCCAGCTCCAGGAGCTGATCGCCCAGCGCATCGGCTCCGGCAGCGCCTATGCCGCCCCTATCGGCGGCAGCAACCGCCAGAGCGTCCAGCTCCGGGACCTGGACGGGGACGGCGTGGCCGAGGCCCTGGCCTTCCTGGTGGACGATACGGACACCCCTACCGTGTGCATCTATCGGCAGAGCGAGGACGGGGACTATTATCTGTCCGTCATCATCTCCGGGGACGGCTCCGCCGTGGCCAGCGTGGATTACGCCGACCTGACCGGGGACGGCTGCGCGGAGCTGATCATCGCCTGGCAGATCAGCGGCGACATCCGGCTCTTGAGCGTGTACGCCCTGAGCGATATCGGCCAGAACGAGCAGATGCAGCTTTTGAGCGCGGACTGCTCCCAGTTTATGGTCAGCGATCTGGACGGCGACGGCATCGACGATCTCTTGGATATGCGGGTGGACGAGGGCCGCAGCGAGCTGGTGATGTATTCGCTGGTGGGCGGCGAGGTCGTCTCCTCCGCGGCGGAGCTGTCCGACGGCGTCAGCGAGCTGCGCCGCACCAGGACCGGGACCCTCTCCGATGGCACGTTGGCGGTCTTTGCGGAGAGCTCTCTGGGCTCCGAGGGGCTGATCACAGACGTGTTCGCCGCCCCGGAGGGTACCCTGGAGAACATCACCATGACCCCCATCGGCCGCAGCAACACCCTCCGGCCGGAGGGTATCTTCGCGGCGGACCTGGACGGGGACCAGGCCATGGAGGTGCCCGTGGGCAACGGGGACGCGGACATCCTCACCTGGTACAGCCTGGACGCCAACGGCCACATGACCCCCGCGCTGTCCACGGTGTACAACACCGCCGACGGCTGGTATCTGGTGCTGACGGGGCAGCTGTCCCACGGACTGGTCCTGGACCAGTACGGCTCCCCCGGGGAGAGCGCCATCATGTTCACCCTGGCCGGAGACGGCACCGCCCCCCAGGGTAGCGTGCTCATCATCTACGCCATCACCGGGGACAACCGCCTGGACCGGGCGGAGCAGGGCGGCCGCTTCTTCCTGCGGGAGACGGACACCACTGTCTACGCCGCCCAGATACTCTCCGACGCCCTTTCCTCTCAGGATATCATAGACAACTTCTATCTTATATACGCCGACTGGCAATCTGGCGAGCTGTAACAAGGAGGCAAGTGTGGAAATGAAAAAGGTATTGGTTCTCGAGGACGAATCCAGCATCCGCAGCTTCGTGGTCATCAATCTGAAGCGCTCCGGCTACGAGCCCATCGAGGCGGAGACCGGCGAGCAGGCACTGGAGCAGCTGAAGCAGAATCCGGACATCAAGGTGGCGCTGCTGGACGTGATGCTGCCGGACATCGACGGGTTCGAGGTCTGCCGCCGCATCCGGGCGTCCGACTCCAAGATCGGCATCATCATGCTCACCGCCAAGGCCCAGGAGATGGACAAGGTGACGGGCCTGATGACGGGCGCGGACGACTATGTGACCAAGCCCTTCTCCCCGGCGGAGCTGACCGCCCGCATCGACGCGCTGTTCCGCCGCACCGGGGCGGAGGACCCCCAGGAGGACAAGGGCGAGCTGCGCCACGGCCCCTTCCGGCTGAACACCCGCAACCGCACCCTGGAGAAGAACGGCGAGCGCATCAAGCTGACCCAGATCGAGTACTCCATCATGAAGCTGTTCATGGACAACCCCGGCCGGGCCCTCAGCCGGGAGGACATCCTCAACGCCGTGTGGGGCCGGGACTACTTCGGGGAGCTGAAGATCGTGGACGTGAACATCCGCCGTCTGCGCATCAAGATCGAGGACAACAGCACCATCCCCACGTACATCACCACGGTGTGGGGATATGGATATAAGTGGGGATTTTGACAGTCGTTTGAAAGGAGCAAGCTCCTTTCAAACGAGAGAGATACGGCTCACATACGCGCACTCGCTGCGCTCGCACACTTCGTGAGCCGCAAAGAATGATTTCCTAGGCGCATGTCCCCGGAAATCATATCCCAATTTATTCGCCGCTGCGGCGGCGAACTCTACGAGGTTTTGACAACAGATGGGCAAGATACTGGCAAAACGGCATATCCGGGGGCTGAAGAGCCGCTGGCTGAAGTCCGGCATCCTGCTCACCATCGCCATCGTGGTGCTGTTCACCGTGGCTTTCTCCCTGGGCATCCGCAGCTACTACTACAGCGCCGTGCGCACGGGCCTGGAGACCAAGGCCCAGTCGGCCTCCAACTTCTTCACCGGGTACCTGTCCCGCACCTACAGCCAGTATTATCAAAGCGCCTACCGCTATACGGAGGGCTTTGAGGACAAGGACATCCTGGAGCTGCAATTCATCAACTCCCGGGGCGTGGTGGAGGTATCCAGCTACGGCATCTCCGCCGGGACCGCGCCGGGCACGCCGGACGTGACCGCCGCCCTGGAGGAGGGCCGCACGGGCTACTGGCAGGGCCGCCGTCCCGCCACCCGGGAGCGCATCATGGCCGTCTCCGCGCCGCTGATCAGCGACGAGGGCGGCGTGGTGGGCGCCATGCGGTATGTGACCAGCCTGCACCTGGTGAACCGCCAGATCGGGCGCATGTCCGCCCTGGCGGCGGGGATCGGGCTGGTGATCATCCTGGCGGTGGTGCTCTCCAACCTCTACTTCATCCGCACGGTCACGGAGCCCCTGGTGGAGCTCACCGCCCTGGCCCATCGCATCGCCGAGGGCAGCTACGGCATCCAGGCCCAGAAAAAATTCGACGACGAGATCGGAGACCTGACCGACGCCATCAACGAGATGAGCGCGAAGATCGGCGAGTCGGAAAAGACCCAGACCCAGTTCATCTCCACCGT
>CANROZ010000120.1 GCA_947632365.1 uncultured Oscillospiraceae bacterium | reverse complement strand
GCGTCGGAGAAGCTCTGCCACATGTTGGAGGGGAAGATGCCCTTGATCACGTCCATGACGTTGGAGGAATTGGCCTCATACTCCAGTCCGGATGTCTCCAGCACCGGGAACAGTCCGGCGGCGTTGGCGATGTTGGCGAAGACCAGGCCGATCACGATGGCGATGGCGGTGGTGGCCAGATAGTACACGATGGTCTTCCAGCCGATGGAGCCCACGCGCTTGATGTCGCCCAGGCTGACCACGCCGCTGACGATGCTGGTCAGCACCACGGGCACGACCAGGAACTTCAACAGGTTGATGTAGATGTCGCCAAAGGGTTTGAGATACGCCGTGGTGAACGCGCCGCCGTCGGCCATGCCGTACATGCAGGCGAGTCCGGCCAGGATGCCCAGGATCATGCCGATGAATATCCATGCGGGCAGTTTCAGCTTTTTCATGGGTAAAGACTCCTCCTAATTTCTTAGTGATGAGCCAATTATAACATCTTCTTATATCATTGTAAAGTTAAAACTTCTAACAATTTCTATCCCCTTCGGGGAAAAAAGACTGTACAATTTTTATTTCCGTTCCCGGACGCGGCCAAAAAGCATCCGCCTGCCCTCCCGGGCAGGCAGATGCTTATTTCAGACGGTATTTTCTCTCAGGCCAGGCTCTTGGGGACGACGTTGTTCTGGGCCTTGAAGATGCTGTTTTCCGGCACCACGCCCCGGACGGAGGACAGGGGGTAGACGTTGCTGTCCCGGCCGATCACCGTGCCCGGGTTCAGCACGCTGTTACATCCCACTTCCACCCGGTCGCCCAGCATGGCCCCCACCTTTTTCCGGCCCGTGGGGATGTCCTCCCGGCCGTTGTGGATGACCACCAGGGTCTTGTCGCTCTTCACGTTGCTGGTCAGGCTCCCCGCGCCCATATGGGCCTTGTAGCCCAGGATGGAATCGCCCACGTAGTTATAGTGGGGCACCTGCACGCCGTCGAACAAAATGACGTTTTTCAGCTCCGTGGAGTTGCCCACCACGCAGCCCTCCCCCACCAGGGCGCTGCCCCGGATGAAGGCGCACTGGCGCACCTCCGTACCGTGGCCGATGATGCAGGGGCCGTGGATATAGGCGGTGGAGAACACCGTGGCGTCCTTGGCGATCCACACGTCCTCGGCGGGGTGGTCGTACTCCTCCGGGGAGAGGGTCGCGCCCAGCGCCAGGATGAAGTCGCTGATGCCCGCCAGGGCCTCCCAGGGATAGCGGGTCTTCTCCAGCAGCGGCGCCGCCGCGGTGTGGGCAAGGTCGTAAAGCTCCCGTGTCTCGATCATTTGCGCACCTCCACCAGCAGGCCACGCTTTTCCATGGCGATGATGATCCGGTCCACGCTCTTCTCGCACAGCTCATGGGTGGACGCCTCGGCCATCACCCGCAGCACAGGCTCGGTACCGCTCTTTCGCAGCAGCACCCGGCCCTCGCTGCCCAGCTCCGCCTCCACCGCGGCCACCTCGCGCTGCACCGCCTCGTCGGCCAGGGCGGCCTGCTTGTCGGTGACCACCACGTTTTTCAGCACCTGGGGATACATCTTCACAGGCGCGGACAGGGTGGACAGGGGCAGATTGGTCTTCACCATCACCCGCATCACCATGATGGCCGTGATCAGTCCGTCACCGGAGCGGGCGTATCTGCGGAAGATGATGTGTCCGGACTGCTCGCCGCCGATCAGCTGGTTGTTGGCCTTCATGTTCTCATACACATAGCGGTCGCCCACCGCGGTCTTGGCATAGCCGATGCCCGCGGCCTCCAGCGCCTTATAGAGCCCCAGGTTGGACATGACCGTAGTGACCACGGTGTTGCCGGGCAGATGGCCCTGGTCCTTCTGGAACTTGGCACAGATGTACATGATGGCGTCCCCGTTGACCACGCTGCCCCGCTCGTCCACCGCCAGGCAGCGGTCGCCGTCGCCGTCGAAGGCAAAGCCGCAATCCACACGGTTCTGCCGCACGAACTCCTGCAGCTGCTCGATGTGGGTGGAGCCGCAGCCCCGGTTGATGTTCACCCCGTCCGGGCGGTCGTTGATCACCAGCACCTTGGCCCCCAGCGCGGTGAACACCGCCCGGGCGATCATCCAGGTGCTTCCGTTGGCGCAGTCCAGCGCCACGGTGCGGTTCTCAAAGGTGCAGTCCGTCAGAGAGGCCAGATAGCCAATGTAGCGGTTGCGGCCGGAATAGAAGTCCACCGTGCACCCCACCTGGTCCCGGGTAGCGTAGTCCAGCTCCGGTATCAGGCCGTCGATGTAGCGCTCGATGTCGTCCTGGAGGGCGTCGTCCATCTTCTCCCCCTCGCTGTTGAGCAGCTTGATACCGTTGTCGTAGAAAGGGTTGTGGCTGGCCGAGATCATCACGCCGCAGTCAAAATCCTCGGTGCTGGTGATGTAGGACACGCAGGGCGTGGTGGTCACGTGCAGCAGATAGGCGTCCGCGCCGGAGGACACGATCCCCGCCGCCAGAGCGTTCTCGTACATGTAGCTGCTGCGGCGGGTGTCCTTGCCGATGACGATCTTCGCCTTGTGGTCCTGGCCGTAGTACCAGCCCAGATACCGTCCGATCTTGAACGCGTGCACCGGGTTCAGCCCCACATTGGCCTCCCCCCGGAAGCCGTCCGTACCGAAATACTTTCCCACTGTTTCCTTCCTCCTCAAAAAAATGCTTTGCCTCGTCTTTGCGCACGCCGCGCTCTCCCGGCCTGGCCGGGCGCGCGGCAGATATCTCTCAGATATAGCGGCGGACCAGCCGCCATTATAGCATACGGCGCCCTCTATGTCTACCATCACTTGAGCAGGTCCCGCTCCACGATATCCACGATCTTCTGGCTGGCCGTGCCGTTGCCATAGGGGTTCCGGGCGCGGCTCATCCTCTCGTAGCACGCTTTGTCCTCCAGCAGCGTCCGGCAGGCGTAGTAGATGATCTCCTCATTGGTGCCCACCAGCTGCAGCGTCCCCGCCTCCAGGCCCTCAGGCCGCTCCGTGGTGTCCCGCATGACCAGCACGGGCTTTCCCATGGCGGGGGCTTCCTCCTGCACGCTGCCGCTGTCCGAGAGGATGAAATAGGCCCGGTCCATCAGGTTGTGGAAATCCAGCACATCCAGCGGCTCGATCAGCCGGATACGGTCGCGGCCACCCGGAACATCCGCCGCACGGGCTCGCCCAGATTCTCCCGGCGGTGGGCAGTCATCACCAGAAGGCAGCTGCCCTTGGCCCAGATGGTTATCTCACTGCGGACACATCTTGATGGCCTCCGGCTGGGTCCCGAGCACGACCAATACCTTTACCATACGTTTTACCTCTCTCCTTGGTCCCTTCTGCGCCGCGGCGCCGAACACAAGTTCGGTCCCTTTTTTCCTCATCCGGCGCGGATGCTCTCACCACTCGCGCCGCAGCTCCTCCTCCCGAAAGCCGTAGTCTGCGAGGAACTGCCGCAGATCGGCGTCGCCGCGGATCAGCATGACCTCCACGAAACGGCCCGTGGCGGCGTCCCGGTAGCCCGCCACCTTCTCCCCTGTACAGATGCTGGCGCGAATCACCGGAGTCTTTCCCGTCGGATCAAAATCCGGAGGGGCCAGTTTCTTTCTTCTGAACACGGCTCGCCCTCCTTTCCCGCGGCAAAAGCGCGCCCTGTGGTCCCTATATAATAACAGACAGCGCGCCGATAAATCAATCTAATCTTTTCCCGGGCCCAAAGTGGTCTATGCTCTGTGTATTTTACCGCAAAGCCGTTCCTCCGGCAACGCTCCGTTGCCACCCTCAGTCCTCATCGTCCCAAATAAGGTCATAGAACAGCACCTCCCCGATGGGGAAGGGGCGATCACGATCAGCTTTTTTCATCCTCCTGTATGTCTTGCCATCCACTGTGATGGTGCGCTCCTCAAAGACCCTTTTCTTCCCGAACAGGCCGTATTTCTCCACCTGGACCAGCGCTCTGACCCTGTGCTCCATAAAAACACCTCCCAGCGTCCTCCGTTGAATGCAAAAGAGAAGGTAATATAGAATATCGTCTCAAGCATACAACGGCTGTTGTGTGGCCGAATACAG
>CANROZ010000119.1 GCA_947632365.1 uncultured Oscillospiraceae bacterium | reverse complement strand
GGCCAGATCAAGACCGGCGCTCCCAGCCGCACCGACCGCGTGGCCAAGTATAACCAGCTGCTCCGCATCGAGGACGAGCTGGACGACGTGGCCAAGTATCTGGGCATGGACGCCTTCTTCTCCATCAAGAAGTAAAAACTTCGTTCTGACCCCAAAAGCTGTATAAATTGGTGTTTCCAGGGCAACAATAGCCTTCGGAAACACCAATTTTTTTGGAGGGTCAAAACACATGGAAAACAAGCGTGGGTCCGGCGCCAGAGCCGGTTCCCTGGGAGGAAAGGGCTTCTACATAGTCCTTTTCCTCTGCGCGGCGGTGATCGGCGTTTCCGCGTGGATGCTGTTCACCGACGTGAGGACTAATGTAGAAGACGAGACAGCGGAAAATGAACAGGCAGTGGATGTGTCCGGAGCGTATGTGACCATGCTCCCGGCGGCGGATGTCCCGGAGGAGCAGGCGGATACCCAGGTCATGGCGGTGGATGAAACGCCCGCCGAGCCGGAGGAGAGCAGCGAGCAGCCCTATGCCGCCGAGACCGAGACGGACACGGCCCAGGAGCAAACGGACGCCCAGGAGGAGCCCACGGCGCAGGCGGTCTTTTCCGACGGCACGGTCAGCTATGTCTGGCCTGTGCAGGGCGAGGTGCAGCGGCCCTACTCCGTGCAGACGCTGCTCTACGACAGCACCATGGCGGACTGGCGCACCCATGACGGCATCGACATCACCAGCGACCAGGGCACCCCGGTGCTGGCCACGGCCGACGGTCTGGTGGTGGGCGTGCGCAGCGACGATCTGCTGGGGACCACCGTGGAGATCGACCACAGAAACGGCATCCACAGCGTCTATGCCAATCTGGCGGGCGAGCCCCCTGTATCTGCGGGGGACAGCGTCACCATGGGCCAGGTCATCGGCTCTGTGGGCTCTACAGCCCTGGGGGAGGTCAACCAGGTGAGCCACCTCCACTTCGCCATGAAGCAGGACGGCCTCACCACTGACCCGAATCTGTATCTTCCTTCCGATTGGACAGAATGAGATCACGCGAAAGCGGCGGGAGCGATCCCGCCGCTTTAAATTTTAACATAGTAATTGCGTAAAGCGGCACGGTGTGCTATACTGCTGCCGACGGGTCCGTTATTTTGACAATGGGCGCCTGAAACGTTTACATAAAAGGCGGGAACGATGATATGACAGTGGTAATCAAAATAGGCACCTCCAACATTACCCATGCCACCGGACATCTGGACATCCGGCACATGGAAAAGCTGGTGAAGGTGCTGAGCGATCTGAAAAACGCGGGCCATCGGATCGTGCTGGTGTCCTCCGGCGCCATCGCCATGGGCGTGGGAAAGCTGGGTCTGGCGCAGCGCCCGGCGGATATGCCCGGCAAACAGGCGGCCGCCGCCGTGGGCCAGTGCGAGCTGATGTATACATACGACAAGCTGTTTTCAGAGTACAACCACACGGTGGCGCAGATACTGCTGACGGGCAGCGACGTGGAGAATGACGCACGGCGGGAGCATTTCGTGAACACCATGACCCGCCTGCTGGAGATGGGGGCGCTGCCCATCATCAACGAGAACGACACCGTGGCCACGGAGGAGATCGCCGTGGGGGACAACGACAGCCTGGGGGCCATCGTGGCCTGCGCCATCGGCGCGGATCTGCTGGTGCTGCTCAGCGACATCGACGGGCTGTATACCGCTGATCCCCGCAGGGACCCGTCCGCCCGGCTCATCGACTATGTGCAGACGGTGACGCCCGAGATCGAGGCGCTGGCGGGCGCGGCGGGCAGCGGCCTTGCGGTGGGCGGCATGGCCACCAAGCTGAAAGCGGCCAAAATGACAGGGGCGCTGGGTATCGAGATGGTCATTGCCAACGGCTCTGACCCGCAGCTTTTATACGATATCCTGGAGGGAAAGAACGTGGGCACCCGTTTCGGGGGCAACAGGGAGGCGCAAAAATGACGACCCATGAGATACTGCTGGCGGCCCAGCGGGCCAAGGCGGCCCTGGCCGCGGCCGACACAGAGAAAAAATCTGCCGCGCTACTGGCCATGGCGGACAGCCTGCTGGAACACGGGGCGGATATCCTGGCGGCCAACGATCAGGACATGGCGGCGGCCAAAGGCACCATGTCGGACGTGATGCTGGATCGCCTTCGTCTGGACGAGGGCCGTATCGCGGCCATGGCGGACGGCGTGCGTCAGGTGGCGGTGCTGCCGGACCCGGTGGGCCGGGTGCTCAGCCATGTGGAGCGGCCGAACGGCCTGCATATCGAGCGGGTGAGCGTGCCGCTGGGCGTGGTGGCCATCATCTATGAGAGCCGCCCCAATGTGACCAGCGACGCGGCGGCATTGGCGCTGATGAGCGGCAATGTGTGCGTGCTCCGGGGCGGCAAGGAGTCCTGGCGCAGCTGCGACGCCATCACCCGGGCGCTCCGTACGGGCGTGTCCCGCGCAGGTCTGCCGGAGGATGTGATCAACCTGGTACAGGGCACCTCCCGGGCCAGCGCCAACGAGCTGATGACGGCCAGCGGTCTCATCGACCTGCTGATCCCCCGGGGCGGTGCGGGCTTGATCCGGGCCTGTGTGGAGAACGCCACCGTGCCCTGCATCCAGACGGGCACAGGCATATGCCATGTTTATGTGGACAGGGACGCGGACCTGGATATGGCCCTGGATATCGTGGAGAACGCCAAGACCAGCCGCCCCAGCGTATGTAACGCCGAGGAGGTGCTGCTGGTCCACGAAGCGGTGGCGCCGTCGTTTCTGCCTCGGCTGAAGGAGCGGCTGGTGGACGACCGCGCCGCGGCAGGGCAGGTCCCGGTGGAGCTGCGGCTGGATGAGAAGGCGGCGGCCATCATCCCCGGTACAGCGGCAGGGGAAGGGGACTTTGACCAGGAGTTTCTGGACTATATCCTGGCGGTAGCGGTGGTGCCGGATGTGGCGGCGGCCATCGGGCACATTGCTGCCCATTCCACGGGCCACAGCGACGCCATCGTGACGAAAAACGCTCATACCGCGGCGCAGTTCACGGCGGCGGTGGACAGCGCGGCGGTGTATGTGAACGCCTCCACACGATTCACCGACGGCGGCGAGTTCGGCCTGGGCTGCGAGATGGGCATCTCCACCCAAAAACTCCATGCCCGGGGCCCTATGGGGCTGGTGGAGCTGTGCTCCTATAAGTACGTGATCCGCGGAGACGGACAAGTGCGATAGCCTCGCAGAGTTCGCCGCCGGAGCGGCGAATAAAGTTGGATCGTTTTTCGCGGCGACATGTGCGTCGAGAAAAACTCTTATCGACCCGCAAATGTGAACGTCCCCGCTTTTTAGGCGGGGACGCTTTGCGTTGCAGCGGGCCGCAGCTTTCTCTTTTGAAAGGCTATGCCTTTCAAACGATTCAACAGGTGGGATTATATTTCTGCTTTGTTTGCTGCACCTGCTGCTGGGGAGCGCTGTCCATCTGATACCAGCCTTTGGAGGCCATCTGCTTGTAGATGCTGTCCTGCATGGACAGGGTGTCGTCAAAGGCACTGGAAAAAGCCTGATGGATGTTAGCGGTGGAGGATTCGATGGCGCCGTGCATATACAGGTCGATGACGCCCTTGGTGGTGAGAAGCAGGTCCTCCATGATGCATTTGTCGTCCATTGTGTGATCCTCCTTACACGAGATCGTAGAATTTTTGGTAGACCTGGCGGTGGCGGTCTGCCATCTGCTGGGCCTGCAGTTTCAGGCCGGGGTCCTTCAGGGTGTTGGCGGCGTTCTGGAACTGGCCCACCAGAAACATGGCGTGGCTCAGCGCGTCGTCCACATAGAGAAGCTCTTTGGTCGTCATTTTCAATCACCTCATTATCCAGTATCCCCGCAAATATAGGAAGTATGCCGCCGGAACGTACAGATTTTGTGCAATATTTTTGAAAAAATATTCAGAAAGTACTTGTTTGCCGGAAAACAAGAGTATATAATGTCACCATAACAAGTTTAGTATTAGTTAAAAATAAAATTAGCATGTCTTATGAGGTGTGAGGCGTGAGAACATCCCGATTTGAAGTTTTCCTGAAGATCGTAGAGACGAAGAGCCTGACGCGGAC
>CANROZ010000118.1 GCA_947632365.1 uncultured Oscillospiraceae bacterium | reverse complement strand
GGGAGTTGAGCTTGTGGTCCCAGATGATGTCGTTGGCCTCCTTGAGGCTGGTGCCCTCGTGGGCGGTGACCAGCTTCTCACGGGGGGTCATAAAGTCCCGGACCAGCTCCGTGGTCTCCATGCGGCTGACCCGGTAGTCCCGGCTGGTGACGATGCCTAAGAGCTTGCCGCCCGCCGTGCCGTCCTCGGTGACGGCCACGGTGGAGAAGCCGTTTTTCGCCTTCAGGGCCAGGATGTCCCCCAGGGTGGCGTCGGGGGTTACGTTGGAGGCGCTGACCACGAAGCCGGACTTATAGTTCTTCACCCGCGCCACCATGGCCGCCTCGTCCTCGATGGACTGGGAGCCGTAGATGAAGGAAAGGCCCCCCTCCCTGGCCAGGGCGATGGCCAGGGTGTCGTTGGACACGGACTGCATGATGGCCGACACCATGGGGATGCTCAGGCTGATGGCCGGCTGCTCCCCCCGGCGATAGCGCACCAGGGGCGTTTTCAGGCTGATCCGGTCCGGCACGCAGTTTTCCGAGGTGTAGCCGGGGATGAGCAGATATTCGCTGAAGGTGTGGGAGGGCTCGCTGTAATAGTACGCCATATGCTTCTCTCCTTTCAATTCGCGCGGAAGTATTCCACCGCGGAGCGGAACAGACCCATGTCATACGCTCCGGGCACGTTCTTGTAAAGCTCCGGGCCGATGCGCTCGCAGTGGCCCATCTTGCCCAGCACCCGCCCGTCGGGGCTGGTGATGCCCTCGATGGCGTATACGGAGCCGTTGGGGTTGTGGTCCGTGTCCATGGAGGGCACGCCGGCCAGGTCCACGTACTGGGTGGCGATCTGTCCGCCCGCCGCCAGGGCGCGCACCGTCTGCTCCGAGGCCAAAAACCGGCCCTCGCCGTGGGAGATGGGCACGCAGTACACCTGACCGGGCTCCGCGGCCGCCAGCCAGGGGCTCTTGTTGGATGCCACCCGGGTGCGCACGATGCGGGACTGGTGCCGGCCGATGGTGTTGCAGCTCAGGGTGGGGCAGTCCGCGTCCGTGTCCACGATCTTGCCAAAAGGCACCAGGCCCAGCTTTATCAGCGCCTGGAAGCCGTTGCAGATGCCCAGCATCAGCCCGTCCCGCTGCTCCAACAGCCGCTCCACCTGCCGGCGGATGGCGTCGCTGCGGAAGAAGGCGGCGATGAACTTGGCGCTGCCCTCCGGCTCGTCGCCGCCGGAGAAGCCGCCGGGCAGCACGATCATCTGGGCCCGCCCGATGGCGGCGGCGGCGCGCTCCACGCTGTCGGCGGCGTCCGCCGCGGTCAGGTTGCGCACCACCAGCACCTCCGCCTCGCCTCCGGCCTCGGTCACGGCCCGGGCGGTGTCGTACTCGCAGTTGGTGCCGGGGAACACGGGGATGAAGGCCCTGGGCCGGGCATGCTTCACCGCGGGGGCAGTGCGGCCGGACGCGGCATAGGAAAACGCCTCCACGCTGCCGGTCTCGCCGGTGCGGGTGGGGTATACGCCCGCCAGCACGGCCTCGTTGAGGGCAAGCAGCTCGTCGATGGGGGCGCTGTCCGTCCCCAGGTCGATGACCGGCTGGGCGGTGGTGACGCCGATGCGCCGGGCATAGGGGCAGTCGGTGTCATTCGCCAACTCCGCCACAATGGCCCCGTAAAACGGGATGTGCCACATCTGGCCCGTCAACTCGTCGTTTGCTTTGAACCCGATCCGCTCGCCGAAGGACATCTTCATCACCGCCTCGGCGGCGCTCTCCTCGATGGCCCAGGCGGCCTTCACCCTGCCCTGTCGGGCCAAAGCGTGGAACGCCTCCCAGGCGGCCTTGGTGTGCTCCGGCTCGTCGCCGCCGAACACATACACCGGGTGCCCCGCCTCTTTAAACTCAGGCGAGAGCACGTCCCCGGCCGGGATGGGGGCAATGGCGAAGGAAATGAGGGTGGGGGGCACGTCCCTGTCCATGAAGGAGCCGGACATGGAGTCCTTGCCGCCGATGGCGGCGCAGCCGTAGTCCAGCTGTGCCTCCAGGGCCCCCAGCAGCGCGGCAAAGGGCTTGCCCCAGCGCGCCGGGTCCTCCCGCAGCTTCTCGAAAAACTCCTGGAAGGTGAGATAGGCGTCTTTATAGTCCGCGCCGGCGGCCACGATCTTGGTCAGCGACGTGACCACGCTGTCCATGGCTCCGGCGTAGGGGTCCACGGTCATCCGGTCCGGGTCGCAGCCCCAGGCCATCACGCTGGCCTGGTCCGTGTGCTGCCCCGGCAGCACCGGCAGCAGCGCCGCCATGGCCTGGGCCGGGGTGGTCTGGGTCCGGCCGCCGAAGGGCATGAGCACGCTGCCCGCGCCGATGGTGCCGTCGAACCGCTCCGTAAGGCCCCGGCGGGAGGCGCATTTCAGGCTCCCCGCCATTTCCCGCAAGCTGTGGAACCGGGGCTGGCCCATGGCGGTACGGTCCGCTGCCGGGACGGACACCGCCGCGTGCTTCACCGCGCCGTTGGTGTTCAGAAACGCCCGGGACAGGTCCGCGACGGTCCGGTCCTTCCAGGTCATCACCATCCGGGGACTTTCCGTCACCACCGCCACCCGGTAGGCCTCCAGGTTCTCCGCCTGAGCGGCGGCGATGAACGCCTCCGCGTCCTGGGGGGCCACCACCACGGCCATGCGCTCCTGGCTCTCGGAGATGGCAAGCTCCGTGCCGTCCAGGCCCTCGTACTTTTTGCGCACCGCGTCCAGGTCGATGGCCAGGCCGTCCGCCAGCTCGCCGATGGCCACGCTGACGCCGCCGGCGCCGAAGTCGTTGCAGCGCTTGATGAGCCGGGTCACGTTCCCGTCCCGGAACAGGCGCTGTATCTTCCGCTCCTCGGGGGCGTTGCCCTTCTGCACCTCGGAGGCCATGGTGACCAGGGACTTCCGGTCATGGCTCTTGGAGGAGCCGGTGGCCCCGCCGATGCCGTCCCGGCCGGTGCGGCCGCCCAGCAGGATGACCACGTCGCCCGGCGCGGGCTCCTCCCGGCGGACGTTCTCCGCCGGGGCCGCGGCCACCACCACGCCGCACTCCAGACGCTTGGCCACGTACCCCTCGTGGTACATCTCCGCCACGTGGCCGGTGGCCAGGCCGATCTGATTGCCGTAGGAGGAATAGCCCGCCGCGGCGGTCTGGGCCAGCTTTCTCTGGGGCAGCTTGCCGGGCAGGGTATCGTCCACCGCCGCCCGCGGGTCGCCGCCCCCGGTCACCCGCATGGCCTGGTGTACATAGGCCCGGCCGGACAGGGGGTCCCGGATGCAGCCGCCGATGCAGGTGGCCGCGCCGCCGAAGGGCTCGATCTCCGTGGGGTGGTTGTGGGTCTCGTTTTTGAACATGAGAAGCCAGTCCTGCACCTGGCCGTCCACCTGGGCGGGCACGTGGATGGAGCAGGCGTTGATCTCCTCGCTCTCGTCCAGCGCGGGCAGCTGCCCCCGCTTTTTCAGCACCTTCGTCCCCAATGTGGCGATGTCCATCAGGGTCTGAGGCCGCCCGGCGGCCTTCGACCGGCCGTAGACCTCCTCCCGGGCGGCCAGATACCGCTCATAGGCGGCCTTCACCGCCGGGTCGGCCACCTCCACCGCGTCCAGATGGGCGGAGAAGGTGGTGTGGCGGCAGTGGTCGGACCAGTAGGTGTCCACCACCCGCACCTCGGTGAGGGTGGGATCACGATGTTCCTCATTTTTGAAGTAATCCTGCAGGAACTTCAGATCGTCCAAGTCCATGGCCAGGCCCAGAGAATCCAGCAGGGCCGTCAGCGCCGGCTCGTCCATGGCGGTGAAGCCCTCCACCGTCCCCACGTGGTCGGGCACGGCGTAGGTCCGCTCCAGCGTTGCCGGCTTGTCCATGGAGGCACGGCGGCTCTCCACCGGGTTTATCACGTAGCCGCTGATCTTCTCCACGTCCTCCGGTGCAAGCGCGCCCTTGAGCAGATACACCTTGGCATAGGACACCAGCGGCCGCTCCGCCCCGGCCATCAGCTGGATGCACTGGGCGGCGGAATCGGCCCGCTGGTCGAACTGCCCCGGCAGGGCCTCCACCGCCAGGGCGGTCCACTGCCCCGCCGGCATGGGGAAGGTCTCGTCGTACACCAGGTCCACCTGGGGCTCGGAAAAGACCACGGACCGGGCCCGG
>CANROZ010000117.1 GCA_947632365.1 uncultured Oscillospiraceae bacterium | reverse complement strand
CTGCCGTCCAGCCAGTCCTGGGCCACCATGGCGTTGCCCCCGTGGCCGGGGCCGGACAGGTAGATCATGTCCAGATCATAGGCGCGGATGACCCGGTTCAGGTGGGTGTAGATGAAGTTCTGGCCGGGCACGGTGCCCCAGTGGCCCACGATCTTGTGCTTGAAGTTGGCCTCGGTGAGGGGCTTGCGCAGCAGCGGATCGCTGAGCAGATACAGCTGCCCCGCCGCCAGGTAGTTGGATGCGCGCCAGTACATATCCATGGTGTGCAGCAGCTCCGGCGTGGCGGCAAATTCCTTGTGATACGTCATAGCATTCACCTCGTCATTCATAGTATGTCCCGCTGATGCGGGGCTATTTTTCCAAATGGACAGTATAGCATGTTTTTCCTCTGATGGGAAGAAAAATCATATTGTACGCCGGCTTTATCTGGTATTATAAAAAATATCAAAACTGGCTATTTTCATATATCCAGATTGTGCTATAGTAGTCCCACCAAGAAATAGGAGGCGCAATACGATGCGGCAGAAGCGTATCATCACCATACAGGACCTATCCTGCTTCGGCAAGTGCTCGCTGACGGTGGCCCATCCCATCATGTCGGCCATGGGGCTGGAGGTGTGCCCGGTGCCCACGGCCATCCTGTCCACCCACACGGCGGGCTTCACCAACTGGACCTTCCGGGACCTGGCAGACGACCTGGCCCCCATCGCGGAGCACTGGAAGAGCCAGCACCTGACCTTTGACGGCATCAGCACCGGCTATCTGGGCACCGCAGCCATGATCGACACGGTGGCGGATTACTTCCGGCAGTTCCCGGAGGCGGTGAAGATCGTGGACCCGGTGTTCGCCGACAACGGCAAGCTCTACCCCGCCTTCGACCTGACCTACGCCAAGGGGGTGGCGGAGCTGTGCGCCAAGGCGGACCTCATCGTGCCCAACCTGACGGAGGCGGCCTTCCTGCTGGGGGAGCAGTACGTATCCGGCGGCTACGACGAGGCGTACATCCACGGCCTGCTGCGCCGGCTCACCGGTCTGAGCTGCCCCGTGGCGGTGGTCACCGGCGTGCGGTACGACGACGAGCACCAGGGCGCGGTGGCCTACGACGCCCGGTCCGACCGGTTCACCCAGTATTTCCGGGAGCACATCGACGTGTCCTTCCACGGCACCGGGGACGTGTTCACCTCCGCGCTGGCGGGGGCTGTGGTGCTGGGCAAGGACCTGGACGCGGCGCTGAAGATCGCGGTGGACTACACCGTGGACTGCATCCACGCCACCATGCCGGACATCCGGGAGCACTGGTACGGGGTGAAGTTCGAGTCCTGCCTGCCCGGCCTCATCCGCTCCGTGGCGGAGAACTGACCGCGGCGCATATCAAAATCAGCCGCCTGGTCCTCTGCCGGTCAGACGCAGAAAGCACGATGCAGTTCTGCACCGTGCTTTCTGCGATATTGTGTCATAACAATGGCATTATTGAACCTTTACGCCTGCTTTTCCCTCAAAGTTTTCGATGCGCAATCTTCAATCAGCTTAGCCAACGCGGTCGCATTGTCTAAGGTCATAACAACTGAAGCTACAACTTCCGTTTCAGTCCCTATGATCTCATCATCCTCATTATACTTAGGGGAACCCTGCAAAAACTGAACCAGAAACTCTTGCTCATCATTCTTTAACGAGCACCGAAATCCATTTGTGTAAATATTCATAGCAACTCCTAGCAAACCATTACATTTCTTTAAGCTCAATCTTATTGGGAGTCAGAGCCTGCCACGCCGCTTTGTTTCGCAGCGGGATCACCATGCCAACACTGCGGTAGTATGATCGGGGGCCTTTCATAACAAACGGACATTGCATATCAATGTTTAGATTGGCGGCAATTCGGCACAGTGTTTCCAGTGTGAAATTTGTCTCGCCCGCCTCCCACTTGGAAACCAAGCTCTGGGTCACCCCCATCAACTTAGCAAATTGTGATTGATTCATACCAAGGTCTTGGCGTTTCATAGTAATCTCTGCCGCAATGACCCCCTTCATGCCCGCTAACAGCAAATCTGTTGCCGACATCTCCCCAGTTACTGCCTCTAAAACGACTTTTGTGTCATCCAGTTTCATTGTTCAAATTCCTCTATTTTCACCTGCAGACGTTCTGCTGCAGGCCTCAGATAAGGCGTATAGTCTGTTTTTCTTTTGCCCCCGCGTTCATAGAATGCCAGCAGAAGGGCTGGCTCACCATTTGGTAAAAAGCCATACAGGATCCGGATGTTATACCCTTTTCTTGCCAAATGCATACTATAAATGCCATTGCCTATAAGTTCAAATTCTTTATGTCTGACTGCCTTGACACCCTCCACTGCCAGCAATCTGAGCCGTGCAACGAGCAAAGAGAAAAAGCTAGCTTCTATACCTTTCTCCGCTATAAGGTCAAGAAGCTCTCTCAAAAACGCCTCCGTTGCACAGAACGCACCGATTATTCCTTTTAACGACGCGAGTACTGTCTCTCTATTCATAATATGCCCTTTGCGCCTATGATATTACTTATAGGTGAAAAAATCAAGTGTCTTTGCACAAATTATTACTCAAGAGTTATTTCTGTGGGCCAATGTACCTGTTCACCTAACACTCAGCACATGCCAAAGTCATTGTTAAGAAGTATACAGCACATCCATTTGAAGTGCAACCTTCAAGACATCGCCCAAAACGAAGAGACACAAAAAGCCCGCAGTCCTTAGAGACTGCGGGCTTTGCTGTGGAGCTGCTGGGCGGATTCGGACCGCCGACCTCGTCATTACCAATGACGCGCTCTACCGACTGAGCTACAGCAGCTGGCGACCGAGAAGGGACTTGAACCCTCGACCTCCGGCGTGACAGGCCGGCGTTCTAACCGACTGAACTACCCGGCCACAACTCAAACAGCTTTATGATTATACTAACTTCTTTCCCCACTGTCAAGCAAAATTTCTCTTTTGTCCAAAAATCCCCGCCCCGCCGGTATTTTCCGCCTGAAATTAACCATTTCGCAAATTTTCGTAATTTTTTGTTGCTTTTCTCTGCAGTATGGGTTATAATGTTGTCCAATTCAAAGGTAAGGTAGTGATCATATGTCAGGCAGTCATGTAGCGCCATCCTCTTCCCGGCATTCTTCTCAGCAGTACAATCATAATAACAACTCCGGTGGTTCCGGCGGCGGTGGCGGCTGGAAGGTCGCGATCCTGGTCGTGGTCCTTCTGATCGCCGTTGCCGCGCTGGGCTTCCTGCTGTGGCAGCTGTTCGGCGAGGACATCATGGGCATGCTCGGCGGCGACACCTCCGGCGGGAAGGCCAACATCGCCCCCGGCATCTTCACCCAGGTGGACGCGGAGTACGGCACCGGCAAGAACGTGGCCGGCAACATCACCGTCAACCAGGGCACCCAGCGCCCGGCGGAGATCCCCGCCGAGGCGGAGGACGTGGTGCTCCTGGACATCAGCTGGACCGGCGAGAAGGAGCAGACCGAGCCTGTCTATCTGACCGTGAGCGACCCCAGCTTCACCGACGGGGACGGCCTGTCCGTGTATGAGTACGACACGCCCCAGCAGAGCTGGGACCTGGTGGGTACATACCGCATCCAGAACAGCTCCGTCACCTTCCAGACGTCGGCGATGACCTCCTACGCTTTCCAGGTCATCAGCTCCACGCCGGCGGCTACCCCCACCCCAGAGCCTGCCGCCACGCCTACGGCGGAGCCCTCCGCCACGCCCGAGCCCACGCCGGAGCCCACGCCCGCGCCTCTGGCGGTGATGGATTACGGCAGCTATCCCGCCGTCCAGACCGGCGCGTTCACCATGGCCGGCCAGTTTGAGGACGACGAGGTGTACGTGGTAGCTCTGGTGCGGGATCTCCCGGCCGACGCGGTCGCCCCCATAGATGACGGCGGGTCCGACGAGGGCGAGGACAGCGACGGGACCAGCTCCATCGACGCGGTGGACTTCACCTACGTGGACGCCCCGGCTGACACCGCCGTTCCGGCCGGCGATACCGGCGACGCGGCCGCGGTCCCGGCCGGCCCAGTGCCCATGGCCACCGTGCTGTTCAACAAGGGCGACGGTCAGCTGGGCGCGGCGGACATGCCTCTGGTGCAGACCAGCACCGGCGCCTGGTGCCTGGCCGGCCCCATCACCGAGGGCATGCTCTGGACATCCGACCAGGACTACGTCAACGGCGAGA
>CANROZ010000116.1 GCA_947632365.1 uncultured Oscillospiraceae bacterium | reverse complement strand
CAGGACGACGTGCGTATGGACAACGCCATCAAGGACGGCTCCTTCAGCCGCAATCCCGTGTTCCTGCGCTTCATCGAGAACGCCAGGAAGGGCGGCGCGCTGCACCTCATCGCCCTGCTCACGGAGAAGTCCAGCCACGGCTGCATCGACTACCCCCTGATGCTCACGGAGATGGCCGAGGGCGTGCCGGAGATATACCTGCACGTGATCTTTGACGGCCGGAGCACGGAGCCGGGCAGCGCCCCCGCGCTGCTGCGGATGGTGGATGAAAAGCTGGCGGCTCTGGGCCGGGGCGTGATCGTGGACGGCATCGGCCGGGGCATCGCCCTGGACCGGGACAGCAACTACGCCCGCATCCAGAAGGCCTATGAGAGCCTGGTGTTCGGCAAGGCGGAGCGCTATCGCTGAGAGGTGGGCATCACATGAAAAGCTACGATCTGATGATCATCGGCCCGGCCACCCGGGACGTGAATATCGACTACACCGGGGCGGAGGACCGGAGCATCGGCGGCGCCGTCACCTTCTGCACCCCGGCGGCCCGGGCCACCGGAGCGAAGGTGTTCGCCGCGGTGAAGGCCGCGCCGGAGGATGGTGACGTCATCGCCAGCTTCGCCATGGACCCGGCGGATATCGCCCTGCTGCCGTCGCAAAAGACCACCCTCATGCGCAACGAGTACTTCACCCCCGACCGGGAGCGGCGCAAGTGTCAGTGCGCGGCCCAGTCCGACCCGGTGCTGCCGCAGGAGATACCCGACGTGCCCTGCAAGCTGTACCACCTGGCCGGGCTGCTCTACGGGGATTTTCCCAGCGAGCTGATCGAATACCTGCACGGGAAGGGGATGCTCACCGCCGACGCCCAGGGTTTCCTGCGGCACAATGAAAACGGCGCTCTGAACTTCCACGACTGGCAGGACAAGATGAAGTATCTGCCCTATATCGACATCCTCAAGACCGACGCCGCCGAGGCGGAGATCTTGACTGGACTGACGGATCGGGCGGCTGCCGCCAAGCAGCTGAACGCCTGGGGCGCCAGGGAGATACTTATCTCCCACAACGCCGAGATGCTGGCCTATGACGGCAGGGAGATATACACCTGCCCGGTGAAGGCCCGGAACCTGTCCGGCCGCACAGGGCGGGGGGACACCACCTTCGGCGCCTACCTGGCCATGCGGATGCTGGGTGCCTCCGTGTCGGAGTCCCTGCTGTACGCCACCGCCTGTGTCTCCCTGAAAATGGAGACGCCGGGCCCCTTTGGCGGAACCCGGGCGGATGTGGACCGCTACATCGCGGAGTTTTACTGAGAAGCTGGATATGGAAAAGGCGCGGTGCCAAAAGCACCGCGCCTTTTCCTATGGCCTCGCTCACGCGCCGAGGAGGGTGAAATCACCGGAGCGGAGGAGCTGGGCAAATGCGTGGGTGTCGGCGGGCAGCGTCTCGGAGAGGATGCCGCTGGTGGCCACGTCCTCGATCCGGTGGCAGTCGGACCCTCCGGTGCGCACGTCCAGATGGAACTGGTCGGCAAACTCCACCGCACGGGCGTTGTAGTTCTCGTGGCGGGGGTTCAGGTTCAGTATCTCCACGCCGTCCAGATAACAGGGGATGGCGGGGGTGCAGCCCTTCCGGTAGGGATGGGCCTGGATGAGCAGGGCCCCGGCCTCGCGGGCCAGGGGGGAGAAGGCGGCGATGCCCAAGGGGATGACCTGCCCCGGCTCCCGGAGCAGGTCGTCCGGCCAGTCGTAAAAGAGGTAGTCGTTGTCGCACTCATCAAAGCGCAGCTCCGCCCCCCGGTAGACTAGGATGCCCCGCTTGGCGCAGGCCTCCTTCAACTTGTGATAGCCTGTGAGAAAGGCGTCCAGCTTATCGGCGGGGGATGCCAGGTCCACGTTCAGATACTCAAAGGTGGTGCGGTTGTAGTGGTCGGTGACGGCGATGGCGCTGTATCCGGCGGCCGCGTAGGCGTCGGCGATCTGGTCCGCCCAGAGCCAGCCGCATTTGCTTGTATGCTTGGTGTGCAGATGTGTCTCGATCTTATACATGCATGCAGGACCTCTTAAAGATATTTTTCGATGGCGGCGTCCAGGCGGGCGATGTCCCCGTCCGTCAGGGTGTGGTCAAAGGCGGCGGTGTTCTGCTCCACCTTGGCCCGGGTCTGGGCGCCCACCAGGCAGGTGGACACAAAATCCTTCCGGGCGGACCAGTTCAGGGCGATCTGCGCCAGGGGCATGCCGTCCTTCTCCGCGGCGAGAGCGTCCATCTCGCCCAGCAGCGCCATGATCCTGGAGAACATGGGCTCCTGGAAGTGCTTATAAAAGCGGTTCCGGCTGTCCGAGGGGGCGTAGGTGCGCGCCTCCCGGATGGCTCCGGTGAGGATGCCGCCGCCCAGCGCGCCGTAGGCCATCACGCCCATGCCCTGGCTGGCGGCCCACTGCATCTGGGCCTCGTTGTCCCGGTACACCATAGAGTGCTGGGCCTGGTACACCTCGATAGGGCAGTACTGGGTCGCCTGCTCCATCTGCTCCCGGCTGAAGTTGCACACGCCCACGTGCAGGACCTTGCCCTGCTGTTTCAGCTTTTCCAGCGCGCCCATGGTCTCGGAGAAGGGGAAGTTCAGATTGGGCCAGTGGACCAGATACAGGTCGATATAGTCGGTCTGCAGGTTGCGCAAAGATTCGTCGCACTCCCGCAGGATGTCCTTTTCTGCGCCGAAGCGCACATACTGCCCGTCGATGTACTCCGTGCCGCACTTGGTGGCGATGTACACGTCCTCTCGCACGCCCATGTCCCTGACGGCCCGGCCCACCAGCCGCTCCGCCGCTCCGCCGTTGTAGCCGGGGGCGGTGTCGATGAAGTTGACGCCCTGCTCCAGCGCGGCATGGATGGCGTCCAGACGGGTCTCGTCGCTGTACGCGTCCCAGCCCGCGCCGCCGATGCCCCAGGTGCCCAGGCACATCTCCGACACCTTCAGTCCGGTGCCGCCTAACGTCTTGTATCGCATATCATATCCTCCTGCGGATCATTTACCATATTATAAAATATCACGGGAAAACGCCCCCGTCAAGGCCGTGACTGCATGGATGGGGGCAGGATCGGAGACGTAAATTTTTTAATGACAAAATGAACATATCTTATTGACTTGATGTGGCCGATTTGTTAGAATCATAACATGCTAAATGGGGGATTTTGGGCGATCCCCCGTCTGCGGCATAGAACGGACCGCTGGGCGGTTGGAAGGAGGAATGATCCATGAAGAAGTTTATTCGAAGCACCAACGACTTGCTGCTGTCTATCCTGATGGGCGCAGTCGCGATCTTCCTGCTTTTGAGCAAGGGAATCATCACTGGTGTGGAGAATGGCCTCGGTGGCATTTGGGCGCAGGCGAGCACGTACATACACCTGCTGGCGGGCATCCTGCTGGCGCTGTCTGTGCTGCAGCTGCTCTATGCCATCAACTTCAAGCGTGAAGAGGATCAGCACACGAAACTTTCGATCCCGATCACGAGGGAGATCGTCGTAACGGCGGTGTCGCTGGTAGCGTATGCACTGCTGCTGCCCATTCTGACATTCTTCCCCTGTACACTGGCGCTGAACATCGTCCTTTGCGGCACTTTTGCCATGAAGGAGAATCAGGGAGACCCGGAGCTGAAAGGGAAACTACCCAAAAAGCAGCTCATCGGTGTGCTCATCTATTCGGCGGTGCTCACCGTGGTGCTGTGGGTGCTGTTCACCCAGATCCTGAAGTGCGTGCTCCCCTGACGGGGAGAAGGCGAGCGCACCAGCTCAACGTCAACAAAGAAATTTTATGAAGGAGAAAACATCATGAAAAAGATCATTTCCCTGACCCTGGCTGCCCTGATGCTGCTCAGCCTGCTGGCTGGCTGCGGCGGCGGCTCCTCCAAGTACCCCAACAAGGACGTGCAGATCATCGTTCCCTATGCCCCTGGCGGCGGCTCTGACAACCTGGTCCGCGGCACCATGCAGTACCTCGACCTGGGCGCGACCACCGTTGCGGTCAACGTGGACGGCGCTTCCGGCTACATCGGCGCTCTCCAGGGCTTCAACAGCAAGAACGACGGATACACCATCATGACCCACAACGAGATGGACCTGATTTCCTACTCCATGAGCGGCCAGGCTGAGGTGGAGCTCTACAGCGAGCTGGAGTACATCTGCGACGTGGTCACCGACTACAACCTGCTGTGCACCAGCCCCGACACCGGCTGGAC
>CANROZ010000115.1 GCA_947632365.1 uncultured Oscillospiraceae bacterium | reverse complement strand
TCAGCGGCACAGCACCCATGGGCGCCCAGGCGCCGGAGGGGGTGCTGACAGCGCTGGAGGGCTGGCCGGAGCGGAGCGTGCTCAACCGCTCCCGCACGGAGGTGCGCATGCAGAAAACGCCCCAGGGTCCGGTGCGGGACACCCGGACCATCAACTTCGCCGAGCATAACTTCTGGACGGAGGGCCGGAGCATGCACGCGGCGGTGTGCGGGGAATACGTGTTCGTCTCCCAGCCCCGCTATGAGGGCTACGTCCCCCTGCGGGACATGTTCCTGGAGCTGCTGGAGGCGGTGACGGCCCAGTATCCACAGACAAAGATACGCCGTCTGGGAATGCGTTATGTAAACGAAATAAAATTGCCGGAGGCAGACGCGGGACCGGGTCTGGGTGCGGATTTTTGGGAACATTATGTTAACCCATTGCTTTTGGGCGGCCTCCGCTTCGCCGCCAACGACGGGGCCCTGGCACGGCATATGTGCACTACGGAGCTCAATTACGGCACGGACCGGGCCACCATCCGCTACGGCATCTTCAACGGGGAGTATCCCCGGCCCAATCGGCGGCGGGAGTTCGTGCTGGATGTGGACACCTACTGCCAGCAGTTCATAGAGCCCGGCGCCGTCCCGGCCAAGGTGGACGACTACCACGCCGCGGCCTGCCAGGTGTTCGAGACGGCCATCACCGACACCCTCCGGGCCAGGATGGGCCGCCTATGAAGAGCGCCCGCAGCCTGAACGGGGCTTACGGGGCCCTGAACGGCGTCTACTGGATGCTGTGCTGTCTCGTCTACTCCTTTTCCGCCACGTTTCTGCTGGGCCGGGGCTACTCCAACAGTGAGCTGGGTCTGATCGTGGCGGCGGGGTACGTTCTGGGACTGGTGCTCCAGCCGCTGGCGGCGGCGGTGGCGGACCGGACGGCCCGGGCGCCCCTGTGGGTGATCGCGGCCTGCACGGCGCTGGTGGGGCTGACGGTGGCGGCGCTGCTGTTCTTGCCGGGGAAGAGCATAGCGGTGACGGCGGTGTTCGGGCTGTTCCTCACGCTGGTGATCCTGCTCCAGCCGCTGGTGAACGCCTTCGCCTATTACATCGAGGGGCTGGGCGCGGCGGTGCCCTTCGGGGCATGCCGGGCGATCGGCTCCCTGGCCTACGGGGTGCTGGCGGCGGTGCTGGGCTGGGTGATCGAGCGCACCGGGACCGACGCGGTGCTGGCGGCGGGGCTGATCTCTGCGGCGCTGATGCTGGGGCTGATGGCCTGGTTCGCCGGGGCGGGCGCGCCCGACCGGACGGCGCGCGCGGCGGAGGACAGCGCGGAAACAACGGGTAGCGTGCTGCGAAACGGCAGCTTCCGGGCCCTGCTCATCGCCTGCGTGCTGCTGTTTTTCAGCCACAGTTTCCTCTCCGGCTACATGCTCCAGATCGTCCGGGGCGTGGGCGGCGGCAGCGGGGACATGGGTATGCTCACCGGGTATGTTGCGGTGCTGGAGCTGCCCACCATGTTCCTGTTCGACCGACTGCTGCGCCGCTTCAGCTGCGGGGGGATGCTCCGGTTCGCGGCGGTGTTTTTCATTGCCAAGAACCTGCTGGCCCTGACGGCGGGCTCCATGGCGGGGCTCTACGCGGGCTTTTTCTTCCAGCTGATCAGCTACGCGCTGTTCATCCCCGCCTCGGTGCGCTACGCCGGGGCGCTGGCGGGCCCCGGGGCCGCCAACCGGGCCCAGGCCTATGTGACGGTCATGACCACCCTGGGCAGCGTGTGCGCCTCCGGCTTCGGCGGGGTGCTCATCGACCGCTTCGGGCTGAAGGCGGCCCTGGCCGTGACTACCGCCTGTGCCGCCGCCGGGGCGCTGCTGATGGTGCTGGGGGTAAAGAGCGAAAAGCGCATATCGTAAAAACGGCCCGGAGCGGTGGATCGGACATCAAAAGTTAGACAAAAACAAGGAGCCAAGCGACCTGAGGGGTCTGGTATCTGTGCTGAGCAGGTGTAAGGCCCTTGACTTTGCCTTGATCCTGCGATCGTTTACAGCGTTGACCAGGCAGTTTCCCTTCCGGCTCATGCTCTGCTTAACACCTTTTGCTTTCAACATTCCCTGGTAGCGCTTGTGCCATTTTCTTTTATATGACCAGTGGGCCCATTTGTCGACGGCTGCGGCATGGATCACCACGTACACGTCATGAATGACGAATTTGCCGCCCCCAAAACGGGAGCGGCAAGTAATTTTTTCCTTTTTTATTTCAGTTGAAATGTGACCTCCCAGGGACCCTGGACCGGGTCGCTTTGGATCATGAACCAGCCGCAGAGGGTCAGCGCCGCCGCCTCCTCCGGCGTGATGTCGAAAATGAAATCCTCGCAGATCATCCTGTGGTCTCCGGCATATTGGGGGCTCCGGGCCCAGTCAAAGATGTCGCCCTCGTCCATCCCGTCCTCCGGCGCGTCGGTCAGATACACGATGCCGCTGGTCCCCTGATCGGTGCGTATCTGCACATGGAGCATGCCGTCGATCCAGCCAATGCCCGTCACGTCCGCGCCGGGGCATATCTCCGTGACGGTCGTGCCGAGCGGCAGGCAGTCTATGGTGCGGTCGGCGAACGATTCCGCGTCCGTGTTGAAGAAGGACGCCTCCATAGACACGGTGTCGGTCGCCTCGCCCACCTCGGTCAGGTCCACGCCGCCCACTGGACCGTCCCATTTTTCCGTATGGCCGGAGAGCTCCCAGAGGCAGAAGGTCACCTTGCCGGGCCGGATGGCGGTGCCGTCCAGGGGGGCCAGTTGGGTGAGAAAGACGGCGGTGCGGGTATCCGCGTCGTAGCTCTCCAGCATGCAGCTGCCGCCCACGACGGAGGCGTCGAAGCCCTTTTTGACATCGTAACTGTCGCAGAGATCGATGGTGTCGTCGAAAATATCCCCGGCAAGGTCGGTGAGGGCCAGACGGAAATAGGCGGCGTTGTCCTCGATGCCAGCGTCGGTCACGGCCATGCGCACGCCGTTTTTCTCGCAGGTCTCATTCACGGGCTTCAGGCTCTGGGCCATGGCGGGGGACAGGGCGTACAGGATGGCGTAGCCCGTGTCGGTATAGGCCGCCGCCGTGGCGGCCAGGGCCAGGCACAGCACCAGCGCCGCGGCCAGGGTACCCAGCCAGCGGACAGGACGGTGCCGTCGGACGGGGGCGGCCGCGTCGACCACAAAGTCGTCCCGCACATCGGTCAGGGCGGACAGGATTTTTTCCGCGTTCACAGATATCCCTCCTTTTTCAGATGGGTCAGCAGTTTTTGACGGGTGCGGGCCAGCATGGACTTGACCTTGCTCTGGGAAAAACCGCAGCGCTGGCAGATGGCGCCGATGCTGTCCAGATACCAGTATCGGCGCAGGAACACCCGCCGCTCCGTGTCCGGCAGGGAGGCCAGAAAGCGGTCCAGGCTCTCGGTCAGGGCCCGGTCCTCCACGGCCCGGGCGGGATCGGTCCCGCCGGGGAGCACCTCCGCCAGCTCCTCCAGCGCCGCCTCCGTCTGACCGCCGCCCCGCTTTTGGGCGTCCCGCGCCCGCCAGCGCTTCAGGGCCGCCCGGCGGGTGAGCTTGGCCAGATACGTGCCCAGGTTCTCCGGGCGGTGGGGCGGGATGGAGCCCCAGGCGGCCATGTATCCGTCGCTCACCGCCTCCTCCGCGTCCCGGCGGTCGGGCAGGATGGCTGCCGCCACGGCGCGGCAATAGGCGCCGTATTTGGCGTCGGTCTCGGCCAATGCCTTCTCCGAGCGGGCGAAGTACAGCGATACGATCTGCCCGTCGTCCATGGGGTCGTCACCTCCTTGTGTCCGTGAGAGCTCTCACCCTTATACTGCCGAAAAAAACGGTTTGGTTGCGTCGTCGTCGGCACAAGCTACACATCCCTCGCTCCGGCGCGAGCGCCAGAGCTCGTCCGTTCCGCTGTGCCTCCTCTCCCCACGGGAAACGCTGCGCTGGTTTCCCGCGGGGGCCCCGAAAATAAAAAATCGGCGGGACGAACCCGCCGATATATAATTTGCCCTTTATAGCATGTTTAAATAGAGCTGCCCGTATTCGTAGCCCCAGGCGTCGCAGCTGTAGTCCACAGCCATGGCGTTTTTGATGAGCTGAGCCATGGCGGGCTTGTCCCAGTAGGCCCCCAGGGCCCGGCGGACCGCGTCGGCCATGTCGGCCCCGTCCATGCGGGCGAAGGTGAACCCGGTGCCCTCTCCGGTGAACTGGTTGTAGGGCTGCACCGTGTCCCGCAATCCCCCGGTCTCCCGGACGATGGGTAAGGTGCCGTAGGCCATGGCGATGAGCTGGGAGATGCCGCAGGGCTCGAACCGGGAGGGCATGAGGAAGAAGTCGCACCCGGCGTAGATGTGGTGGCTCAGATCGTCGTCGTAGCCGATCCAGGCGCAGGCCCGGCCGGG
>CANROZ010000114.1 GCA_947632365.1 uncultured Oscillospiraceae bacterium | reverse complement strand
GGGCGTCCTGCAGGGGGTACTTGGCGTTGCGGATGCAGACGCCCGACGCCGGGCCGTCCACCGACAGCAGGGAGAACCAGGGCCACCGCTCCGGCACCGTGACGGCCCGGCGGGAGACGATCTCCAGCTCGGAAAATTCGTCCAGGGCCAGGGCCTGTTTTCCCGCGCCGTCCAGCATCAGCAGCAGACCCACGTTGGCCAGGGTGTGATCCAGCCGACCGCCCAGCGTCCCCAGCAGCAGAAACTCCTCAAAGCCCCGCCGCAGGGCCTCTTTGGCGGCGAACACCGTGTCGGTGTCATCCTTCTCCCGGGGCAGGGTCAGGGTCTCCACGGGCAGATGGGGGTCCTGCCAGGAATCGAAATCCCCCACGATCAGCCCGGGCTTTAGACCCAGGGCCTGGGCGTGGCGCAGCCCGCCGTCGCAGTACAGGCCGAAATCATCGGGCCGCAATGCCGCCCGGGCCCGGCCGTAGTCGGCCATGGGCGCGCCGCCCACGATCACGCACCGGGTCACTTACGCCGTCTCCTTTTTCCGCAGCTTGCTCACGATCAGGCACAGGGCCGCCGTGATCACCATATCTGGCAGGGTGTTGCCCACCGGGATGTCCACGGTCATGAGATAGCGGTACAGCGCGAAGCCCACCACCCACACGGCCATGTTGATCCAGTCCACCGCCTGACCGCTGCGGTCGCTCTTCAGGCAGAAGAAGTCCGCGATCTGCACGGCGATCATGGGGGCGAACACGGAGCCGATAAGGTAGAGGAAGTCGGTGATGTCGTCCATGGGGAACAGGATGGCCCCCACGGTGCCCAGCACGGCGGCCCCCACGGCCACCCATTTGCCGGATATCTTCGGCGACAGGGACTCGCTGGAGATGCCCGCGGAATAGGCGTCCAGGAAGGTGGTGGTCACGGTGGAGAACACGATGATCAGCAGTCCGGCCACGCCCAGGCCCGCCTTCACCATAATTGCGGCGATGTCCGCCTCGGCAGTGAAAATGGCCGCGCCCATGCCGATGAGGTACATCCAGCAGCTCACCAGGCCGTACACGATGGCGCTGGCCGCCGTGGCGGCCACGGGCTTTTCCGCCTCCCGGGTGTAGTCGCTGATGAGAGGCAGCCAGCTCAAAGGCATGGCCACCGCCAGCTCCACCGCCGCGCCGAAGCTCATCCCCTCGCCGGACACGTTCAGCACGCTGCCCTTGAAGAAGATCACATAGCTCAATATGAGCGTCAGGATGAACAGCAGCCCCATGGCCACCGTGTTCACCTTGCCCAGGTTCCGGATGCCGATCATGATCCACAACACGATCAGCGCGCCGATGACCAGGCACCAGACCCAATTGCCCACGGCCCACACGCCGCTGGCCGCCAGGGCGCCGTCATAGATCATGATGGCCGTCCAGCCCAGCAGCTGGATGATGTTCAGCAGCGAGAACAGCAGCCCGCCCTTCTCGCCGAAGCTCATCTTCACCGTCTCCATGGCGCTGCGGCGGGCCTTGCCGCCGATGAGCCCCGCCAAAAACAGCAGTGCGCAGCCGATGATGTGGCCCACGATGATGGCCGCTAGCCCCTTTCCAAAGCCCAGGGGCGCGAAATATGTCCCCGTCAGTATCTCGGCGATGGACACGCCAGCGCCGAACCAGATCAAACCGTTTTCACGGACAGATGTGCGTTTTTCCATCTCAGACCGCCTCCTTTGCGAACTCGCTCTTCAGATCGAAGGCGTGGTCCATGGGACCCCGGCCACGGCCCAGGTCCAGCATGGCCGCCAGCGCCCCGGAGATATACTCCTTGGCCCGCTGCACAGACGTAGCCAGATCGAAGCCCTTGGCCAGGTTGGCCGCGATGGCGCTGGACAGAGTGCAGCCGGTGCCATGGGTGTTAGGGTTGTCGATGCGGCGGCCCCGGAACCACCGGGCGCTGCCCTCGGACCACAGAAGATCGTTGGCGTCGCTGACGCTGTGGCCGCCCTTCACCAGTACGGCGCAGCCGTGGGCCTGGCTGATGGTCCGGGCCGCGGCCTCCATATCCGCCTCGTCATGGATGGTCATGCCGGACAGGACCTCCGCCTCCGGGATGTTGGGCGTCACCACCGCCGCCATGGGCAGCAACCGCTGCTTCACCACCGCGATGGCGTCCGTCTCCATGAGAGCGGAGCCGCTGGTGGCCACCATCACCGGGTCCACCACGATGTTTTGCGCCCGGTAGAAGGCCAGACGGTCCGCGATGGTCTCCACCAGCGCGGCGGAGGAGACCATGCCGATCTTCACCGCGTCGGGGCGGATGTCCTCGAACACCGCGTCGATCTGCTGGGCCAAAAACTCCGGAGTCGCCTCCAGGATACCTCTCACGCCGGTGGTGTTCTGGGCCGTCAGCGCCGTCACGGCGCTCATGGCGAATACACCGTTCAAGGTCATCGTTTTCAGATCGGCCTGGATACCGGCGCCTCCGCTGGAATCGCTTCCAGCGATGGATAATGCTGTTCTCATATTCTTTCCTCCTCACTCATTCAGCATTAACTTTTTTATAGCGACACAAGGTGGTGCCCCCAATGTGCCGCTGGAAGCTGACGTGCCGTCAGTCATTCCCAGTGGATGATCGTCTCGTCCGCCAGGGCGGTGATCTCCGCCCAGCGGCTCTGTTCGGCGGCGTCATAGACGCCCACCGCGTAAAATCCCGCCCCCTTGGCCGTCCGCAGGGCGGACAGGGAGTCCTCGAACACCGCCGTGTCCTCCGGCGCAGCGCTCAAACGCTCCGCCGCGGCGTAATAGATGTCCGGGCGGTCCTTGCCCGCGCCCACGCTCTCGCAGGACAGCACGAACCGGAAATATTGCCGCACCCCCAACCGGGTCAGGCAGATCTCCATGAGCGCCTCCGGCGTGGCCGAGACCACACACATCTGCGTCCCCTTGGCGAAAAGCCCGGCCAGATGGTCCGCCACGCCGCCCTTCAGCCCGATGTCCCGGCGATAGTGGCCCTCCATGATCCGCTCCAGCTCCGCCCGGGCCTGCGCCGGGGTGTCGTCCAGACCGAACTGCCGGATGAACAGCGCCAGGGTCTCGTCCATGGTCATGCTGGCGGTCTGCTGCAAAAGCGCCGCGGGCACATCCCGCACCCCCCGGCTGTGGAGATACTCCTCCGCCACCGCGTCCCAGTAGCCCATGGAGTCCACCAACGTGCCGTCCATGTCGAAGATGGCAAATCTTTTATCCACGGGCGGCCGCCTTCTCCGAGAGCTCCCGCAGCCGGACCGCCGCCGCCTGGGGGGCCGCCGCCGCGAAGATGGCGGATACCACCGCTACGCCGCAGATGCCGGAGCCGGACAGGCTCAGGATGTTGCCGCTGTTGATGCCGCCGATGGCCACCGCCGGGATGGATACGGCCGTGCAGATGTCCCGCAGCTGCTCCAGAGACATGGGCCGGGCGTCGGTCTTGGTGCCCGTGGGAAACACCGCCCCCACGCCGATGTAGTCGGCCCCGGCCCGCTCCGCCGCCAGGGCCTCCTCCACCGTTCCGGCGGAGATGCCCAGGATGCGGTCCGGTCCCACTAGGGCCCGCACGTCCCGGTCCGGCAGGTCCGACTGGCCCAGATGGACCCCGTCGGCCCCGGAGGCCAGGGCAATGTCGATGCTGTCGTTCACCACGAAGGGGATGCGCCGCGTCCGGCACAGCGCCGCCAGCTCCTTCGCCTCTGCCAGGAAGGTCTCCTGGTCCAGGTCCTTTTCCCGCAGCTGCAAAAAGCTGACGCCCCCGTCCATCACCGCGGCGCACACCTGCGCCAGGCTCTGGCCCGGCTTCAGCCAGGCCCGGTCCGTCACCGCATACAGCGCCATGGCAGCCCGTATCTCGTCCCGTGAGTAGTTCATGATCGTCCTCCAAGTCAAAACCTCCGGCGAAGCCGGAGGCTTGAATAGGCCCTAGAAGGGCCTGGGATCGGCAGGCGTCTCAAGACGCATCGAAATTTTGCCTCTTGCATCACTTGCCCCACAGCCCGTAAACGGGCGATCCCTTTTCCCGTTAGTGCTCTCGTTGATTAAGTTTTTACTTGTAGCTCGCTTCGCTCGATGCTTGCAGCTAAAGCTTTTTGCGAGACGCCTCCACTGGCAAAGCCAGTGGTTTCCGAAGCCAATAAAAGGGGAAGCGCCGTTCGGACGCTTCCCGCAAACATGCTCCTGTCACTCGATCCCTACGCTGGCATTATCCAGATCAGGTTTACGGGTCGAAGGCTCCGCCTTCCTCTCAGCCTGCCGCGCAAGCTCCCCTCTGTTCAGTTGTCGCCGCTATTATAGCGCGCGGCGGCCCACATTGCAAGGGCTTTTTGCCCACCCTTACTGCGGCTCAGTACAGGTCCGTGATGATGTCCACGCACTTATCGATGCCCAGGGTGCCGCTGTCCAGGGCGATGTGGTAGTGCTGGGCCTTGCCCCACTCCATGTCGGTGTAGAACTG
>CANROZ010000113.1 GCA_947632365.1 uncultured Oscillospiraceae bacterium | reverse complement strand
GTGCCCTCGTTGGCGTTGACGATCACGTTCTGGACAAAGGCGGGCACATAGCCGTAATACAGGCCCTCCTCGCCCTCCAGCGGGTCCATCTCCTCGCCGGGCCAGGCTTCAAAGGCGTTGGTCCCATCATCGGCCCAGGCCCACAGGCAGGGGGCTTCCCACCCCGCCGGCACCTTGGCGACGATGGCGACCATTTCCACTTCCTCTGCCTCTTCCCCCGCCGCCAAAGCGGTCATGGGCAGAAGGGTCAGGCACATGACAAGGGCAAGGAACAATGCGAGTGTCTTTTTCATGGGACTTCCTCCTAATTTTGATTATGGTCCCAAAATAGCATCGTCCGCCTGCCCCGTCAACGACATTTTGCGAAAGTATTTTCCTATTAATAATATCTTGATTTACCAATTAATGCGAAATAAATTTGTGCTTATTGCACATATAATCTCCCGATTTTTCTCGAAAGCCCAAAATCACGTTTTCTGTCAGAAGGAAAATGATTTCTCAATTTCCGGACCTTATTTCGCCCTGTAATGCTCCCGCAGCAAGTCTACAAATTCCCGGACGATGGGGCGCTGGTCCTCCCGGTGGGTACATAGCACGCAGGATATGCTCTCCTGACAGTCAAAGGGCGTCCAGGCAAATTCGGGGTTGTGGTCGTTGAGAAACCCCCGTGACCACGTCACGGGGGTCATTGCTAATATCAGCGGACGGATATCGCGATCCCTTTCCGGCTCATACCTCTTCGCCCAGGAGCGTCAGCTCCTCTTTCGCCGGCTCATAGTCATCATCGGCAGCCCTGCGGAACCACTGGATAGCTTCGGCCCGGTCCTTCTCCATCCCGATGCCATCCCTACAAGCCTCGGCGTACTCATACGCACACAGGCAATCGCCCGCTTCGGCACCCTTGCGGAAATAGGAGACGCCCTCCTCGTATCTTTGCTCCTTGAACAGCAATTGCCCCATTTTGAGGCAGGCGTTTTTGTTTCCGTTTTTCGCCATGTTTTCGATACAGGCGCGAAACTCCTTACTCACGAGGATCATGGTGCTGTTGTGCATACGATCGGCCTCCGCCGCCCGCTCCCCGGCGTCTTTATACCCATGTTCGGCCGCGGCATGGAACCAGCGCCCCGCTTCCTTCAGGCAGGCCCTCAAGTTATCGTCCGTACTCTCACCGGTCATATAGATGCAGCCCAGACGGTACATGGCCTCCGGCTCGCCCTGCTCCGCCGCCCGCTCATACCAGCGTATGGCCTTCGGGACGTTCTTTTCCGTGCCGGTGCCGGCGTACAGGGCATCGGCGGTCCTGAGCTGGGCCAGGGGATTGCCCTGCTCCGCCAGCTGATGATATAACTCGACCGCCTTGTCCACGTCCACGGCCGTGCCCGTGCCACAGTCATACATGATCGCCAGATTGAGTACAGCCCGGGCGTCGCCGCTCTCCGCCGCGCCCTTCATCCAGCGGAAAGCCTGCTCCAGGTCCTTGGGCACGTCACCGCCCTTGGTGAGGATCACGCCGGCGGAGAGCATGGCCCGTCTGTCACCCAGCTTCGCGGCCTTCTCCAGCCAGGGCAGAGCCTTTGCGTCGTCTTTCTCCGTGCCCTTGCCCTCGAAATACATCTCGCCGCACATATACATCCCCTCCGGGTCGCCCTGCTCCGCGGCCTTTTCAAACCACTCCAAAGCCGTCATGTATTTCGGCTCGCCCATCTCGCCCGTATAGTGCATCCAGGCGTTTTCCATCATGGCCCCCACATGGCCCTGCTTGGCAGCCTTGTCGAGATTGAATAAGGCCAGGTAATAGTCCTCCGCCTTCCGTGCGTTACGACCCTTTTGATAGATCTGCTCTATTTTTTCAGCACTTGGCTTTCCGAACAGCCCCATATTTTTGCCCTCCTTTGATCTGCGACGCCATCGGCGCCGGAAAAGACCTACGCTGTTTTAAAGTACCACAAAACGGCCGCTTTTGCAACTTGGCCCCATAATGATTATCAGCGTTGCATAGGGGCCATCATTTCGCCCTGTAATGCTCCCGCAGCAAGTCTACAAATTCCCGGACGATGGGGCGCTGGTCCTCCCGGTGGGTACATAGCACGCAGGAGATGCTCTCCTGGCAGTCAAAGGGCGTCCAGGCAAATTCGGGGTTGTGGTCGTTGAGAAAACCCGGCGAGAGGCACACGCCCTTTTCCGCCGCCACGTTGGTCAGCGTGGTCTCATGGTCGGCGCTGTTGAAGTAGTTCACTCTGCCCCCGGCGATGATCCGCTGCTGGACCCTTTTCAAAGCAGGCGGGGAGCCGCCCCCGATCATCAGCGTCCGGCCCGTTAGGTCGTCGGCGGTGACCCGCTCCTTTTTCGCCAGCGGGTCGCCGGGCAGGGTGATGAGATAGATGGGGCTTTCGTAAAATGGCTCGATCCGGATGTCGGAGATATGCCGGACGCTTGTCTCCAGGGCGAACAGCACGTCCGTCTCGCCTTTGAGGAATTGGTCGATGGAGTTGGCGTAGGAGTAGACCGGCGTGACGGAGACGGCAGGGTGCATCTGGGCGAACCGGCGCATGAGCCGGGGCAGATCATAGATGGCCGAGCGGACGGGCATACCGATGGAGATGTTCTCCGCATACCGGGCGCTGAAATTCTGGGCCTGTTCCACGGCGTTTTTCAGCTCCTGGCGGACATTTCGCAGCGTGACGCAAAACTGCTCTCCCGCCGGCGTCAGGGCTGCGCCCTTCCCCGACCGGACGAAAATCGGAAAGCCCAACTCGTCCTCCGCCGCCTTGATGTGGTAGCTCAAAGTGGACTGGGCCATAAAGAGATTCTCTGCCGCCCGGTTGAAATTGTGGGTCTGGGCCACCTCCAGGATGGCGTCCATATCTTTTGTGGTCATGCCTGTCACCTTTTTAATCAGTATTTTCAATCAATTATCTAATATTTCGTTTATATTTATTGATTGTACAATGCTATACTGGTCCTGTCAAGAACCAACAAGGAGGACACAGCGATGATCCTGGATCGTAACGAGAACAAAGACGTAGTAGTCCTGCTGGGTGCGGGAGCCATGGGCACCGCCATCGTTCGGCGCGTGGCGGCTGGCAAAAAGATACTCCTGGGCGACATCAGCGAAAAAGCCATGGAGCGGGTGAGTCATGATTTTCAGTACAGCGGCTATGACGTGCAGACTTGCATCGTGGACGCCTGCGACCCGGCTTCTTTGAGCGTCTTCGCGGAGAAGGCTGCCTCTCTGGGGCCGGTCAAGACCTTCGTGATGACGGCGGGGGCATCCCCCAGCCAGGCAAGCCCCGCGAAAATAGTTGCCCTGGACCTGATCGGCACCGCCTACGCCATCGACGCCTTCGGTGCGGTGATGGCTCCCGGCGGCGCGGGGCTGGTGGTGGCCAGCCAGACCGGGTATATGCCTTCGGCGCTGACAAAGGAGGACGAACAGGCCCTGGCCATGACGCCCGCGGCGGAGCTGGCCAAGCTGCCCTGCCTGGACGGGAGCAAGACGCCCACCTCCGGCGCGGCCTACATCGTGGCCAAGCGGGCCAATCAGCTGCGGGTCCAGGCGGCGGCCGCCACCACCTGGGGCGAGCGCCGTGCCCGCATCAACACCCTCAGTCCCGGCATCATCGTCACGCCCCTGGCTTACGACGAGTTCAACGCCCCCGGCAACACCTATCAGGGCATGATCGACGCCTCCCCTGCCCGGCGCACGGGCACCATCGACGAGATCGCGGCGGCGGGGGCGTTCCTGCTGGGGCCGGACGCGGGGTTCATCACCGGCACGGACCTTCTCATCGACGGGGGCGTCATCGCCTCCATGCGGGCGGGCAAGTTCGCCCTGGGCAGACGGTAAAAAGGAGGAAACACCATGAAGACCCTGATCGCCTATTTCTCCCACGCGGGGCAGAACTACTCCCGCGGCGGCATCCGAAACCTGCCCGTGGGCAACACGGAGGTGGTGGCGAAAAAGCTCCATGCCATGGTACCCAGCGACCTTTTCTACATCGACACCGTGCAGAAGTATCCCGACGACCACATGAAAAAGATCGAGATCGCCAAGCGGGAATATGAACAGAACGCCCGGCCGGAGCTGACGGCGCGGGTGGAGAACATGGCGGAATACGACACTGTGATCCTGGCCTTCCCCAACTGGTGGACCACCATGCCCATGGCGCTGTTCACCTTCCTGGAGAGCTACGACTTTACCGGCAAGACCATCTGCCCGCTGATCACCCATGGCAGCAGCGGCTTTTCCAATTCCCTGCGGGACATCGCCCGGCTGTGCCCCGGCGCGAACATCACGGAGGGTCTTGCCATCCACGGCGACGACGCGGCCACATGCGACAAAGCTCTGGAGAAGTGGGTCGAAAAGCTGGGACTTTGGTAATGAGGAAGAAGCGCCTTGACCGATGGAGGGTACCCGCTTGCGGGGACCGGACATCTTCCCAGGGCTCCCAACGCAAACCAGCGCGGCGTTTGCGCTGGGAAAAGGAGAAATGCCCCTGACCGATGCGCGGGGCCCTGCTTGCAGGACCCCGGCATCTTCAGGAGCATTTCGACGTGGTACACCAGAGGAGGCCGTGTAAGATAAAGTGTGTAAGTTACCAGGAACGTAACTTATGCACTTTATTTTTGCGATAGGGTGCGGTAAA
>CANROZ010000112.1 GCA_947632365.1 uncultured Oscillospiraceae bacterium | reverse complement strand
GCGCCGATCTTCGAGATAGCGGACTACGGCATCTGCGGGGACCTGTTCAAGGTGACGCCGATGCTGACGGAGGCCATTCGTGCCGCCAAGGCCGCCAAGTAAGAAAGGCGAAAACAGCAAAAAAAGACCGGGCCAAACGGCCCGGCCTTTTGCGTCGGTCGGTCAGTCGAGAGGAGCGAACATCCCGGCGATGGTGTCCAGGTGCTCTGGCTCAAAGGTGCTGCCCATGGTGATCTGCATGGCGTACTCGTCCCGGATGATGAACGCCAGCTGCATATAGGTGGCGATCTCCACCCCGTGGGAGTCGTCGGTGTAGGTCAGGCGCAGTCCGGCGTGCTCTCCGTCGGCCAGTGTGACGGTGTTGGTCTCCACGCTCATGCCCTCCATGCCCAGCAGCGAGGCGTCCTCCCCGGGCTCCAGGCCCAAATCGCTCAGGGCGATAGTGACCAGGTCCTCCTCGGTGATGTACTTGCCCAGGGCGGACAGGTATTCCACGATCACGTTCACGCTCTGCAGCCCGTCCTCGGCGTAGGCGCCCATGACGCAGGCGTTGCCGTCGGAGGAGATGAACTCGTCCATGGCGTCAGATGTCTGCTCGTCCAGGGCCGGGTCGGCCAGGGTGTCGTCCACCTGGCCCGCCAGCTCCTCCTGGGTGAGGAAGGTCCAGCCGTCTGCCAGAGTGCAGCGCAGGCCGAAATACTCGTTGGTATATGTGTCGCCCTCCACCGTGCCAAAGATCGCTGCCTGGGGATCGGGCTCCTCTGTGGGCTCCGGCGTAGGCTCGGCAGTAGGCTCTGGCGTGGGTTCCGGGGTCGGTTCCGGACTGGGCTCGGCGGTCGGCTCGACTGTTGGCTCCGGGGGCGGCTCCGCCGTGGGTTCGGCCTTGGGCGCCTCTGTGGCGTCGGGGACAGCCTGCACCGCCTCGGCGCTTGCCACAGGATCGGCCAGGGCGTCATATCCGCCGACCATGGCGCATCCGGTCAGGCTCATCAACACCGCCAGCGCCGCTAGAACGGCCAGGACTCTTGTTCTGTTCATGGAGGGCTCCTCCTCGTATGCAGTATCGTACAACAGACGCTCCGCGCTATTATACCTCAAGATACCAGATATTTTATCATGAAAGCCTGTCCCGCGCAAGTGGGGCGGTGGGGGCGGTTTTTGCCCTTGTCAAAGGCTGCGGTTTGGCTTATAATGTTAATTTGTATAGGAGGGATCGGGATGGATATCAAAAAGAGACTTCTGCCCGCCGTACTCATCGTGGTGGTGACCCTGGTGTGTGTGCTGCTGAGCCGCTTCACCCGGGTGGCGTTTTTCCTGGCGCTGGCCATCGTGGCCGCCTGGGAGGTGCAGAACGTGCTGTTCCAGGCGGAGATGCCTGTGTCCAAGTGCCTGCCCATCGCATATATCGCGCTGCACACCCTCCTGTGCTGGGCGGGCGTCCCTACCGTCTGGATGATCACCCTGCTGGCGCTGGCGGTGTTCGGGGCCATGCTCTGGTCGGTGCTGATGCCCCGACGGGGCGCCAGATTCGCCATGGACAACGTGTTCGTGCTCGTGTGGCCCTTCGCCTTTTTCGCCATCATCATCCACGCCGCCGCCTCGGATATCTGGCTCATGGTCCTGACCCTGGGGGTGCTGGGCACCTGGGCCTGCGACTGCATGGCTCTGGTAGGCGGCAAATATCTGGGCAAACACAAGATGGCCCCGGTGGTGAGCCCCCACAAGACCTGGGAGGGCGCCGTGGTGGGCGGAGCGTCCGCCGCTGTGGCCGGGGCGCTGATCGCCTGGATCCTGGGCTGGCAGTTCGGTATGTGCGTGTGCACGGCCTTCGTGGCCAGCTGCTTTGGCCAGGTGGGGGACCTGACGGCGTCGCTCTTTAAGCGTATGGCAGGCGTGAAGGATTACGGGCACCTGATGCCGGAGCACGGGGGCATCATGGACAAGATGGACAGCATGCTGTTCGCTATCCCCGCCGCCTATTTCATCATCGCGCTGTACCTGCACATGCTGGGCCACGCCTGATCTACAGCCCAAAACCGCCGTCGCAGCCGATGATCTGCCCGGTGATGAATCCGGCCTTCTCCGAGGCCAAAAAGGCGATGAGCTCCGCCACGTCCTCCGGCTGGCCGATGCGCCCCAGGGGCGTGTCGTCCGCCAGGGCCTGGCGGTCGGCAAAGTCGAACCGGGCCAGCATGTCTGTGTCGATGACGCCGGGAGCCACGCAATTGACCCGGATGCCGGAGGGGCCCAGCTCCTTGGCCAATGCCTTCGTCAGGCCGATGAGGGCGGCCTTGGAGGCGGAATAGACCGCCTCGCAGCTGGCGCCATAGAGGCCCCAGACGGAGGAGACCAAGATGATGTTCCCGGCCTTCTGCCGGACCATGTGGGGCACGGCGGCCCGGCAGCAGCGGTAAGCGCCGTCGGTGTTCACAGCCAGCACGCGGCGCCAGTCGTCCTCGTCCCCGTCGGTGATGAGGCCGTATCGGGCCACCCCGGCGCTGCAGACCAGCAGGTCCACAGGGCCCGCGGCGGCAAAGAGAGCCTCCACCTGGGCCGGGTCGGTGACGTCGGCTTGCAGGGCCCGGACGCCCAGCTCCTTGGCCAGGGCCAGCGCGGCGGCCTCCGATTCGTTATAATGGACAGTAACATCCCAGCCTTCGGCGGCCAGTCGCCGAAGGGCGGCGGCGCCGATGCCCCGGGAGGAGCCCGTCACCAGGGCGGTCTTTCCCATAGCGGACCTCCTGATAAGTTTTTTGCGTTGCGCATATAAGTATAGCATAGTTGCGGATATAAAGGTAGGACAAAATGAGCGAAGAACGGGACGATCATCTGGAAAACGGCGGCGAGTGGACCAAGGAGGAGGCAAAGGCCGACCGCCGATTCGACTTTGCCGCGTTTTTGGGGCCGGAGAGCCTGGAGGACCAGGTGACAAAGGCCCTGGATGGCAAGGACCTGCTGGACAAGGACGCCTATGGCACCTATCCCCCCGGTTACATCCCCCGCCGTGCCGTGCCCAGCGACCGGGGCCGCCATGAGGCCCCCGAGCCCGAGCCGGAGGAAGAACCGGAAGAGGAGCCGGAGGAAGAGGAATATCCCGAGGACGATTTGCCCACCCAGCGGTTTTCCGCGGATGGGGAGGATGTGCCCTTCCGCCGGGAGCAGCGGGAGGAGCCGCCCCGGCCCTCGCCCATCCGGGAGGAGCCGCCTCCCCGACCGAAGGTGGTGGTGGCTGACCCCACGCCTCCCACGGTGTACGTGTCGCCCCACACGGAGTACGACGACTATGGCGGCAAGACGCCGCCCCCCAAGAACGGCATGGGCAAGGGGATGAAGGTGCTCATCTCCCTGCTGCTCACCATCGCGGTGGTCCTGGCGGCGGGGGCGCTGATCGTGACGCTGCTGCCCTCCCTGGGCGGCCAGCAGCAGGACCCCAATGGGGCGCCTGCCCCGTCGCCCACGGCCTATCTCTTCGGCGGCCTGGCCACCCGTGCCCCCGCGTCGCCCACTTTAGTACCCACGGCTCCGCCCGTGCACTATACCGTGTCCGTCACCGCCGGGTCCGGCGGCAGCATATCCCCCTCCGGCTCGGTGGACGTGCAGGAGGGCGGCAGCGTCAGCTTCACCATCACCCCTTACGATGGCTATGAGCTGGGACAGCTGCTCATCGACGGCTCCAACGTGTCTGTTCAGAACAGCTACACCTTCTCCGACGTGCGGAGCAACCACACCATCTACGCCGTGTTCCAGCAGGTACAGACCCCGCCCCCGCCCCAGACGGAGGCGCCTACGCCGGAGCCCACCCCTGTGCCTACGGAGGAGCCTGTGACGCCGGAGCCTGTCACCCCGGAGCCCGTGGAACCGCCCCCCGCAGCGGAGGGCGAGGTGAGCGACCTGGGACCAGGTTGACATAATTATTCCCCGAGCGGCAGACACCGCCCGGGGTTTTTATGTAGAACGAAAAATAATTATCGTAAAACATTAAAAACTTGTTGACAAACATAAAATGCCGTGCTATGCTGTACCCATCGGACCGGACCGAACTATATTTTACGGAGGTTTTGGTATGAAGGGGAAGGCAAAGGCGGGGTATATCGTGATCCGCCTGTTGGAGGCGCTGCACTGGCTCGGCGCGGCGCTTTGTCTGGGGATGGCAGTGTGCCTGGCCGTGGCGCCGGACTGGTTTGCCTCTCTGCTGGGCTATGAGCTGGAGGGGGAGATACCGTACACCCAGATGGTGCAGTACGGCCTCATGGGCGGACTGAACATGGCGGTCACTGGCAGGTCGGGCTTTGACGTGGGGCTGCAGATACTCATGACGGCCGCTGGCGCCGTCACGTCGGGATTGGGGGCACTGACGTTCCGCCGGATCGGGGAGATCATCAAAGTTTGCCAGATGGGGACGCCATTTCAAAAGTCGGTGGCGGACCGGGTACGGCAGATCGGCTGGCTCGTCATGGCGGTCCCGCTGGTGACGGTAGCGGTCAGCCTTTTATCCTGTGTGTTGTTCTGGCCCGTTTACTCGTTCCAGGTGGACGTGTCCGGCATCATCACGGGGGTGATCGTGCTGGCGCTGAGCCGGATATTTGCCTACGGCGTGAAGCTGGAGGACGACGTGGAGGGGCTTTTGTGATGAAAAAGATCGTGCTGCGGCTGGATCGG
>CANROZ010000111.1 GCA_947632365.1 uncultured Oscillospiraceae bacterium | reverse complement strand
GAACACCTCCATGTTCTCGCACAGCACGGGCTCCTCGATGAACATGGGGTCGAACTCCTCCAGCTTCTTGGCCAGGACCTTGGCCATGGGCTTGTGCACACGGCCGTGGAAGTCGATGGCGATGCCGAAGTACTTGCCGCAGCTCTCGCGGATGGCGGCCACCCGGGCCAGGACCGCGTCCACCTTGTCGTAGCTGTCGATCATCTGCAGCTCCTCGGTGGCGTTCATCTTGATGGCGCTGAAGCCCGCGTCCTGGCGCTCCTTGGCGGCGGCTCCGGTGTCGTCGGGGCGGTCTCCGCCGATCCAGGAGTAGACCCGGATGCTGTCCCGGCACTGCCCGCCCATGAGCTGGTATACAGGGGCGTTGAACACCTTGCCCTTGATGTCCCACAGGGCCTGGTCGATGCCGGACAGAGCGCTCATGAGCACGCCGCCGCCGCGATAGAACCCGGCGCGGTAGATGGTGCTCCAGATGTCCTCGATCCGAGCGGGATCGTGGCCCACCACGTAGGTGGACAGCTCCTTCACGCAGGCCAGGACCGCGTCGCAGTGTCCCTCCAGGACCGCCTCGCCCCAGCCAGTGACGCCCTCATCGGTCTCGATCTCCACGAAACCCCACCGGGGCCGGACATAGTAGGTGTTGACAGCAGTGACTTTCATGATGCGGTGCTCCTTTTCTTCAATATATTTTTAGGTGTACAGGCTCTCGGAAAAACGGCGGCCAGCGAACGCCTTCCCCGGCGTTCGCTGTATGCTTGTATTACAAGTGTCCAATCGCCCAAAAATGCGGGCCTCTGCGCCCCTTTTCTTTTGTACAAATATAGCATTTGTCTCTTTAAAATGCAAGATAAAAGTAAGCCGCGGTAAAAGATTGTGCGCAACATGAAAAAATAGCAACTAACTTTGTGCACAATTCCGAGGCGAAATATCTTGCGGCCCGGACCGCCGGGAATGTACAATGGCAGCAGAGGAAAAAAGGGACCGAAAACGGGGTGGTTTTTGTGGAATTGAAGCCCGTGCGCCGGGTGAAGCTGTCCGTGCAGATCGAGCAGCAGCTGCAGCAGCAGATCCTGGACGGAAAATGGAAGGCGGGGGACCGCCTGCCCTCGGAGAACGACCTGTGCGCGACCTTTCACGTCAGCCGGGTGACCATCCGTCAGGCGCTGCAATCCATGGCCACCAAGGGCCTCATCGAGACCCGGGGCGGGGACGGCTCCTTCGTGGCCCAGCCCGCCATGAGCGATTTCGTGGCCCGGGCCATCCCGGAGGTATATCTGTCGGAGGACCCGCTGCGAACGGTGATGGAGTTTCGGCTGCTGTTCGAGGCCCCGGTGGCGGAGCTGGCCGCCCGCCGGGCCGAGGACGAGCAGCTGCGCCAGATGCGGGTGCTCTACGGCAGGATGACCGCCATCGGCGCCGCCGACCTGCGGGAGCACTCGGACCTGGATTACGAGATGCACGAGCTCATCGGCTCCATGACCCACAACCCCATGGTGGAGGGCATCTACCGGGTGCAGAACAACATCCTCCGGGGCTGCTGGCACAGCATCTCCACTACCATCGGCGCCGACCGGGGCGTGTACTACCACGGAAAGCTGCTGACGGCCTTCCAGGCCCGGGACGCCGCCCTGTGCCGGGCCGTCATGGCCGAGCATGTGGCCGACACCTGGGAGCTCATCTACGGCAAAAAGCCGGACCTGGGCAGGAACTGAATACCGAGACGCAAAGACCGCGGCGGGGATGGATCCCCGCCGCGGCTTTTTCTTTCTTTTCTCACCGATCGATGGTGGAGATGGTGAGCGTGGTCTCCTCCAGCACGTCCAGCAGCACCCGCACCGTGTCCAGGCTGGTGAAGCAGGTGACGCCGTTGGCCACGGCGCACTGGCGTATCTCGTGGCCGTCGGACAACGCCCCGGTGCTATGCACGTCCCTGGTGTTGATGACATAGGACACATACCCGCCCTGGATGGCCTCCAATATCTCCTCGCTGCCGTGTCGGAGCTTGGCCACCGTGTGGGTGCGGATGCCGTGCTCCTTCAGCATCCTGGCGGTGCCCTCCGTGGCCAGGATATTGAACCCCAGATCGTAGAACCGCCGGATGAGCGGCAAGGCCTCCGCCTTGTCCGCGTCGGCGATGGTGGCCAGCACCGAGCCGTAGTTCATCATGCTCATGCCCGAGGCCTGCAGGGCCTTATAGAGGGCCCGGGTCAGGGTGTCGTCGTAACCGATGGCCTCCCCGGTGGACTTCATCTCCGGGGACAGATAGGCGTCCAGGCCGCTGAGCTTGGCGAAGGAGAAGGCAGGCACCTTCACATACCAGCGCTTTTTCTCCGGCGGATAGAGCTTGAATAGCCCCTGCTCCTTCAGGCTCAGCCCCAGGATCACATGGGTGGCGATGTCCGCCAGGGAGTATCCCGTTGCCTTGCTGAGGAAGGGCACCGTCCGGCTGGACCGGGGATTCACCTCGATGATGTATACCCGCTCCTCCCTGTCCACGATGAACTGGATGTTATAGAGCCCTACGATGCCGATGCCAAGGCCCAGCTTTTTCGCGTATTCCAAAATGGTGCCCTTCACCCTGTCCGACACGCTGAAGGTGGGATAGACGCTGATGGAGTCCCCGGAGTGGATGCCTGTGCGCTCCACCAGCTCCATGATGCCCGGCACGAACACGTCCCGGCCGTCACAGATGGCGTCCACCTCCAGCTCCTTGCCCTGGATGTACTTGTCCACCAGCACGGGCTTGTCCACGTCGATCTCCACCGCCGTTTTCAGATAGTGGCGCAGCTGCTCCTCGTCCGCCACGATCTGCATGGCCCGGCCCCCCAGCACGAAGGAGGGCCGCACCAGCACGGGGTAGCCGATCTCCGCCGCCGCCCGCGCCCCGGCCTCGATGTCCGTCACTGCCCGGCCGGGGGGCTGGGGGATGCCCAGTTCCTCCAGCACCTTCTCAAAGGCGTCCCGGTTCTCCGCCCGCTCGATGGCGGCGCAGTCGGTGCCGATTATTTTGACCCCGCGCTCCATCAGGGGCTGGGCCAGATTGATGGCCGTCTGGCCGCCCAGGGAAGCGATGACCCCCTCCGGCTTCTCCCGCAGCAGGATGTTCATCACATCCTCCACGTACAGCGGCTCGAAGTAGAGCTTATCCGAGCAGGTGTAGTCGGTGGAAACGGTCTCCGGGTTGTTGTTGATGATGATGGCCTCGTACCCCGCGGCCCGGATGGTCTGCACCGCGTGGACGGTGGAGTAGTCGAACTCCACCCCCTGGCCGATGCGGATGGGCCCCGCCCCCAGCACCACGATCTTCTTCCGGGGGGAGATCACCGACTCGTTCTCCTGCTCATAGGTGGAGTAGAAATAGGGCACGTAGCTGGCAAACTCACTGGCGCAGGTGTCGATCATCTTGTAGACGGGCAGCATGTTCTTTTCCAGCCGCAGCTGGTATATCTCCCGCTCCGTCCGGCCCCACAGCCGGGCCACGGCGGCGTCGCAAAAACCCATCCGCTTGGCCGCGTAGAGCACGCCCTCGTCCCCCGGCGCGGCGGAGAGCTTTTGCTCCATGTCCACGATGTTGGCCAGCACGTCCACGAACAGGCGGTCGATCCCGGTGGCGGCGCAGATGCGCCCCCGGTCCGTCCCCAGCCGCAGCAGCGCCGCCATGGCGAACAGGCGGTCGTCCCGGCCGAGGTTTACATAATTCAACAATGTCCCCTCGTCCCAGCCGTCGAATTTCTTCATATAGAGGTGGTCCACGCCGATCTCCAGGGAGCGGACGGCCTTCAAAAGGCTCTCCTCCATGGTGCGGCCCACGCTCATGACCTCCCCGGTGGCCTTCATCTGGGTGGACAGGGTGTTGGCCGCGTCGGCGAATTTGTCAAAGGGGAACCGGGGCATTTTGGTGACCACATAATCCAGGGCGGGCTCGAAGCAGGCGGGGGTGTTTGCCAGCTGTATCTCGTCCAGGTCCATGCCCACGGCGATCTTGGCGGACACCCGGGCGATGGGGTAGCCGCTGGCCTTGCTGGCCAGGGCCGAGGAACGGCTGACCCTTGGGTTCACCTCGATGACGTAGTACTGGAAGCTCCTGGGGTCCAGGGCGAACTGCACGTTGCACCCGCCCTTGATCTCCAGGGCCCGGATGATGCGCAGGGCGCTGTCCCGGAGCATGTGGTATTCCTTATTGGTCAGGGTCTGGGAGGGGCACACCACTACGCTGTCCCCCGTGTGGACCCCCACCGGGTCGATGTTCTCCATGTTGCAGACGGTGATAGCGGTGTCGTTGGCGTCCCGCATGACCTCGTACTCGATCTCCCGGTAGCCCCGGATGCTCTTTTCCACCAGCACCTGGGTGACCGGGGACAGCTTCAGCCCGTTTTTCAATAGCTCCCGGCACTGCTCCTCGTCGTCCGCGAAGCCGCCGCCGGTGCCCCCTAGGGTGAAGGCAGGGCGCAGCACAACCGGATAGCCGATGTCCCGGGCGATGGCCAGGCCCTGTTCCACGGTGCAGGCGATGTCCGAGGGCAGCACAGGCTCTCCCAGCTGCTGGCACAGCTCTTTGAAAAGCTCCCGGTCCTCCGCCCGCTCGATGCTCCGACTGGAGGTGCCCAGAAGCTCCGTGCGGCACTCCCGCAGCACGCCCTTTTTCTCCAGCTGCATGGCCAGGTTCAGCCCCGTCTGGCCGCCGATGCCCGGCACGATGGCGTCGGGCCGCTCGTAGCGGACGATCTTGGCCACGTACTCCAGGGTCAGCGGCTCCATGTACACCTTGTCCGCCACGGAGGT
>CANROZ010000110.1 GCA_947632365.1 uncultured Oscillospiraceae bacterium | reverse complement strand
GAGTTGAAGTTGGCCGGGATGATCTCCTCCGCGGGCACCGCCACGCCGAACACGTCGTATATCTCGGAGATGACGGTAACGATGTCGAAGGAGTCCAGAATCTTGTCGTCCACTAGGGTCTGGCACTGGTCAAAATCCACCTCCGGGTGCAGGCTCTGCAGCACCTCCAAAAGCTCGTCCATGATATTGCTCCTCTCTTTCCCTTATGTTTCCGGGCCCTTCCGGCCCTCATACTGCCGCTGCAGGGCGGTCCGGTCCAGCTTGCCGTTGGCCGTCAGGGGCATCCGCTCCAGGCTCTGGACCAGGTTCGGCAGCATGTACCGGGGCAGGCGGCTCTTCAGCGCCGCCACCAGCTCCGCCGCGGTCATATCCCCCACGTAGTAGAGGATGATCCTGCCTTTTTCCTTATCGTAGATGCAGCAGGCGGCGCGCACGCCCTCCAGCATGTTCACATTGACCTCGATCTCCCCCAGCTCGATGCGGTGGCCCATGTGCTTGATCTGGTGGTCCTTCCGGGAGACGAACACCAGCTCCCCCCGCTCATTGTACCGGGCGATGTCCCCGGTGCGGTAGATCAGCTCCGGGTAGCGGTCGTTGAGGGGGTTCTGCACGAAGACAGCGTTTGTCCGCTCAAAGTCCCGGTAATAGCCCAGGGTCAGGGACGTGCCCCGTACGCATATCTCCCCGCTCTCCCCCGGCCCGGCCAGCTCGCTGCCGTTGAGCAGCAATATCTCGGTGTTGTGGAAAGGCCGTCCGATGGGGATGGCCTCCCCCGGCTCCAGCTCCCGGTCCACCACGAAATAGCAGCACATCCCGGTGGCCTCCGTGGGGCCGTAGAGGTTGATGAACCGGGCCTGGGGCAGAGCCTCCCGCCACAGAGCGAACTGCCGGGGCGGGAACACCTCGCTGCCAAAGGCCACCGTGCGCAGATACCGGGGCGTCACCTTCTCAAAGGTCCGCAGAGCCGAGATCATGGTCAGAGCCGAGACCACCCAGCAAACGGTATTGATCTTGTGCTCGTTGAGATACTCCACCAGCTGGATGGGGAACATGAACAGCTGCTTCGGCACCAGATAGGTGGTGGCGCCGAATTTCAGCGTGGGATACAGCTCCTTCAGGCAGGCGTCGAAGTACAGCGGCGTCTGGCTGGCAAAGCGGGTGTCCTCGTCAAAGCCCAGCACCTGACTGAGGTTCTCGATGTAGTCGATCACCGAGCGGTGGCAGGCCGCCACCCCCTTGGGCACCCCGGTGGAACCGGAGGTGAACACCACATAGATAGGGTCCGTATCCAGCTGCCGATCCCGGATGCCCGCCAGCAGGCCGTCGTCGATGGGCTCCGCGGCCAGCTCCTCATACAGGGCGATCTCGCCCCCGAAGCCAAACTCCCTGGCCTTGGCCCGGGCGCTCTCGTCGGCGCAGACCATCATCCGCCCGCCCAGGGTCTGCAAAATGAGCTCGATGCGGAATCGGGGCATCTCCTCGTCGATGGGCACATAGTGACAGCCGCCGTAGACGCAGCCGAAAAAGGCGGTGATGGTCCGGGGGTGCTTGGGCATGAACACCACCACGGGCTCATGCTCCAGGCCCCGGCGGGCCAGGGCGCTGCCGATGGCGCGGCTGTCCCGGTACACCTGGCTGAAGGTCATGGCCATGTCCTCGCCCACAAAGGCGTCCTTATCCGGCAGGCGGGTCACCGTCTGCTCCAGATATTCCAGCACGTTCGTCTGCTGCATAGTCCTTCTCACCTCACGCGTCGCTCTGTCGGATCTTCCGGGAGCTATAGCTCACCATATCCTGCACGGACTGGGTAGCCCGCTCCGGATAGAGGGAGTGATCGAATATATGGGAGTTGTTGTTGCGGGAGGAATAGGCCTCCAGCTCCGCGTCCGTCACCATGAAGAACTTGTCGCCGCTGCCCTGGCGGGGGCAGGCGTCGAAGTGATACCAGCCGAAGCCCAGATTGATGAGAAGCCAGAAGTGGGCGGAATGAGATGTGTCGCTCTTGACCACGTCCAGGTTGTCGATGCCCGCCATGTTCAGCAACGCCTTTGCCGCGGCATAGTAGGTGAAGCAGTCGCCGTAGTGCTTGGTGAAGGCCTGATAGGCGCCATTGATCCAGCTGGAGTGGTCCTTCTGGTCCACGTAGTTGATGTGGTCCTCCACCCACCAGTAGATGGCGAAGGCCTTCTCCATATCGGTCATATCGTCGTCGATGATCTTGTCGTAAACAGGCTGGGCCAGGGCGTAGACCTCCTGCTCCTCCTCATAGTGAAGCGGCTTGACGGTCAGCGTCACCGTCACGGTCACGCTGGCGCTGTTGCCGGAGGCGTCGGTGGCGGTATAGGTGACGGGATAGGCCCCCTCGGCGGCCAGGTTCACAGCGCTGCTATCGATGGCCAGGGCAGGTCTTTCGTCCAGATCGTCCGTCACGGTCACGCCCTCCCGGTAGGAGATGCTCTCCCCCAAAAAGGCGTCGATATCATGGGTCCCCTCGATGACGGGCGCCTGGGTGTCGGCGATCACCGTGATGGGGATGGACACGTCGGTGTGGTTGTTCCCGGCGTCCGTGATCCGGGCCACGGCGGTCTGCTCCCCCACCTTCTGGGTGTCCGGCTCCCGGGCCCAGGTGACCACCACGTCGGTGGCGTCCTGGATGTTCTGCACGCAGTCCGCCAGCTTCAGGCTCATTCCCTTGATCAGCGTGACCGCCTTGCCCTCCGCCGTGGGGGGCACGGTATCCTGCACCGTCAGGGGCAGCGTGTAGGTGATCCCCTTGTGGGTGAGCTGTATCTCATAGGTCCCCAGTTTGGTGGTGTCGATGTCCTCGATACCGGGGCCGAAAGCAGTGTCCGCCTCCACCTGCCGGAGGAACATATCCAGCCGGGGCGTGTCGCCCACCTCCATGACCCCGCCGTACACCGCCCCCAGCGGCGAGATCACCGTCAGGGCGGCGGCCAGGATCAGCACGCAGCAGATCAGCCGTGCCGAGAGGCTCCCGGCCTTCCGCCCCACGATGCGCATATGCCTGGAGCGGCGCTGACGGCGCTCGGCATCCCGCTTGGCGTCCCGCTGCTGCTCCGGCGCAGGGCTTTCCTCTATGAGCGAGAACGCAAGCTCCCGCGTGTCCATCTGGGGCATGGCGTCTCGCCCTCTTTCTCTCCTGCCGTCCGTTCTTTTCCGTCACAGGGCCCTAGGGCCCGGGCGGTCCCGTCAGCCGTAGACCCGGTTGTTCTCGTAGTCCACCTTGCCCTGCACCGATTCCGTGGCCCGCTCCGGATAGAGGGAGGGGTCGAACACATGGGTGCCGCCGTGGGCGTCGGAGTACCGCGCCAGCTCCGCGTCCGTCAGCATGAAGAAATTGTCGTCGCCCGGGCCCACCCGGGGGCAGGCGTCATAGTGGTACCAGCCGTAGCCCAGGTTGATCAGCAGCCAGTAGTGCCGGGAGTGGGAGATGTCGCTCTTCTCCACGTCCGTGTTCTGGATGCCCGCCATGTTCAGCATGGCCTTGGCCGCGGCGTAATAGGTGAAGCAGTCCCCGGCCTTCTCCGTGAACGCCTGATAGGCGGCCACGGTCCAGTACTCGTGGGAGGACTGGTCCACGTAATAGATATAATCCTTCACCCAGTGGTAGATGGCGTAGGCCTTCTCCATGTCGGTCATGCCAGGATCCACGATCTGGTCGTATATCTCCTGGGCGGCCTCGTAGACCTGCTCTTCCTCCACGTAGTTGGCGGGCTTCTGCCCCACCGTCACCGTCACCGTCACGCTGCTGGCGTTGCCCACGGAGTCCGTGGCCGTGTAGGTGGCGGGATAGGTGCCCACGGCGTTGATGTTCACGGCGGTGTTGTCGATGGTCAGGGTGGGGTTGGGGTCGGCGTCGTCCGTCACGGTCACGCCCTCCCGGTAGGAGATGCTGCCGCCCACGAAAGCCTTGATATCCTTCGCTCCGGTGATGACGGGGGCGGTGGTGTCATAGGACATGAGCACCTGCACCGTCACGTCGGTCTTGTTGCCCCCCGCGTCGGTCAGGCGCACCACGGCGGTCTGCTCCTCTGTGACCGTGGGGTCGGGGGCCTTTTTCCAGGAGGCGGTCACCTGGGTGACATCCTGCACGCCCTCCACACAGGCCGCCGGGTCCGGCTGCATGCCAAAGGGCAGCACCGCCCGCTTGGCCACCGCCACAGGGGGCACGGTGTCCTTCACCTTCAGCGTGGCGTCATAGACCTTGCCGTTGTGGAGTATCTTGACCTTATACTTGCCGGGCACCGAGGTGTCGATGGCGGACACGTCCCCGGCAAAGGCCGTATCCATCGCGGGCTCGTCCACGAAAAGCGACGCCTGTGCCCCGCTGCCCGCCTCGATGGTGACATTGTGCACCGGGCCCCGGGTGAGGAGCCACACCACCGCCACGGCGGCGATCACCAGCAGGCTGAGCACCAGGCCGCCCACGCTGCCTCTGCGGCGGCGCCGGGGCGCCGGACGGGACGGCGCTGCGCGTCGGGACGCGGGCTGGGGCTCTCTCTGGGCAGAGGCGGTCCGCCGCTGGCCGGAGGAAGCGGTCTGCCGCTGCTGCCCGGTACGGGGGCGGTGGCTCACCGCGCGGAGAAACTCCTCGTCCTCCTCGTCGAAGTCGTATATTTTCCTCTGGCGGGGACGTTCCGTCTCCCGGGCGTCGTCCCAGTCATAGTCACGTGCCATAGCGATCCCCTTCGGATAGAGTAGGTATACAACTTTATGATTATATCAAACTCTTTTTTTCCGTGCAACCCCTGCCAAAAATTTAAAAAATCCAGGATCGGCGGTCAGAGGACCGCCGATCCCATTTTCACAGCATCCGCACGATGAGCGCCAGTATCAGCA
>CANROZ010000109.1 GCA_947632365.1 uncultured Oscillospiraceae bacterium | reverse complement strand
GGGGTCATCCAGGGGGTGGGCCCCCGGTACTGCCCCAGCATCGAGACGAAGATCGTCACCTTCCCGGACAAGCCCCGGCACCAGCTGTTCATCGAGCCCATGGGCCTGGACACTGAGGAGCTGTACATCCAGGGGCTGTCCAGCTCCCTGCCGGAGGATGTGCAGGTGGCCATGGTGCACACCATCCCCGGCCTGGAGCAGGCGGAGATCACCCGCCCCGCCTACGCCATTGAGTACGACTGTCTGGACCCCACGGAGCTGTACACCACCCTGGAGAGCAAAAAGATCGCCGGATTCTACGGCGCGGGCCAGTTCAACGGCTCCTCCGGCTATGAGGAGGCCGCCGTCCAGGGCTGGGTGGCGGGGGTCAACGCCGCCCGGAAGATACAGGGCCTGGACCCGGTGATCATCCGTCGGGACCAGGGCTACATCGGCGCGCTCATCGACGATCTGGTCACCAAAGGCACCGAGGAGCCCTATCGGATGATGACCAGCCGCAGCGAATACCGCCTGCTCCACCGACAGGATAACGCCGATAAACGACTTGCATGCATCGGATACGAGATCGGCCTGGTCAGCCGGGAGCGGTATCAGGCGGTCCTGGATAAATATGCACAGGTGGATCGCGAGATCGAGCGGCTGAAAAAGACGAAGCTCTATCAGCTCCTGAAAAGGCCGGAGATCTCCTATGATTCTCTGGCCGAGCAGGACCCGGACCGCCCGGCGCTGTCCCGGGCCGTGATCGAGGAAGTGGAAATATCCATAAAATATGAGGGATATATACAGCGTCAGCTCCGGGACGTGGAGGCCTTCGCCCGGATGGAGTTGCGCCGTATACCCCCGGATATCGACTACGAGGCCGTGCCCGGCATCCGCACCGAGGCCCGGCAGAAGCTCACCGCCATCCGCCCGGCCAGCTTTGGCCAGGCCAGCCGCATCTCCGGCGTCTCCCCCGCCGACCTCACCGCCCTGATGATCTGGGTGGAGAAGGACCGAGGATAGCACCCTGATCCCGGCCGCCACATCGTACTGAACAAACAATATGCCTCCCTCTGACGAGGGAGGTGGCACAGCGGAGCCGTGACGGAGGGAGAGATATGCCGGAACAAGTTTTCTCTCCCCCAGTCACCGCCTGAAAGGCAGCGACAGCCCCCTCGTCTGAGGGGGCCGATTCTTTACTCTACATCACAGCAGATATTCCCTTATGGCCTGACCGACGCCGTTGTGGTCGTTGTCGGCCACCACAACGTCCGCCACGGACAGCACCTCCGGCGCCGCGTTGCCCACGGCCACGGCCAGGCCCGCCGCCGCCAGCATGGGGAGGTCATTGTCCCCGTCGCCCACGGCGATGACCCTTTCCATGCCGATGCCAAGGCTCGCCGCCAGCCGACGCAGGCCCACGCCCTTGTCCACCCCCGGCGGGCTCAGCTCCAGTCCCGCGTTCTCCGCCAGGGTGATGGTCACCGGGAGCCCTTGCAATCTTGCAAAGGCCGCGGCCCGGTCCGCCCTGGTCCGGAAATACAGATTCACCTTGGGCACAGACGGCCGCCGGGCGATCTCGGCGCGGATATCCGTCACCTGCCGGGCCACGGCGTCATAGAGCTCCCGGTAGTGCCCCATGCCATAGTCCTCGGCGTGGGCCGCCTGGTCGGCCCGGACGATGGAGGCGTCCTCGGCCAGCAGATGGATCATGGCGCCGTATTCCTCCGCCACGTCCGCCATCTCCATGACCAGCGCCCGGTCCATGCCCGCGGCATATACCGTCCGGCCCTGACACAGGTCGCAGACCACCGCGCCGCTGACCGTCGCTGCCCAGCGCACCCACGGCAGCTTCTCCCGATAGGGCTCCAGCTCCGCCGCGTTCCGGCCTGTGCACAGCACCACGGTCCTGCCCCGCTCCGCCGCCGCGGCGATGTCCCGGACCGTCTCCTCCGGCAGCCGCTTATCCGACGTGAGCAGCGTCCCGTCCATATCCGACGCCAGCAGCGCGTAATCCGCCAAGGCCATCCCTCCCAACGGGGCCCATCATACACCATCCCGCTCCGCGCCGCAAGGGTCCGGGCAAAGTCTTGACATATTTGCCGGGCTTGGACTATAATATTTACTGTAAGAGGGAGTAGTTTGCGCGGGTCCCCGCCCGCGTCCGGCGTCTCGTCAGTACGGTCCTTTCGGACCCGGGCCGCCGCAGATACCGATCTGAAACGAGACTTTTACCGCGTCTGATCCCCGCGGTAAAAGTCTTTTTTGTTGAAAAGGAGCTCGCCTATGTCCGTTCTGGCCCTGGTACTGTTCATCCTCACCTACTGCCTGATGATCGCCCTGCCGAAGTATCGGCCCTGGGTGGCACTGGGCAGCGCGGCGCTGTATGTGGCGCTGGGGTTCGTGCCCCTGGGGACGCTGGCGGCGGCGGTGGACTGGAACGTGCTGATGATGCTGGCGGGCACCATGGGCACGGTGAGCCTGTTCATCGGCTCGATGATGCCCAACCGCATGGCGGAGGTGCTGCTGGCCAAGACGCCCAACGTGATGTGGGTGGCGGTGGCCATGAGCCTGTTCGCAGGGGTGGTATCCGCCTTCGTGGATAACGTGGCCACGGTGCTGATGCTGGCCCCGGTGGGGCTGGCCATCGCGGCCAAGCTGGATATGTCCCCGGTACCGCTGCTGATCTCCATCGCCGTCAGCTCCAATCTGCAGGGGGCGGCCACTCTGGTGGGGGACACCACCTCCATCATGCTGGGCGGCTACGCGGGCATGGACTTTCTGGACTTTTTCTTCATGGACGGACGGTTCAGCATCTTCTGGGCGGTGGAGCTGGGGGCCGTGGCCACGGTGCCCATCATTCTGTGGCTGTTCCGGGACCAGCGGGAGCCCGTGTCCATCCCGGACCGGACCGAGGTGACCGACTATGTGCCCACCGTCCTGCTGCTGGGCACGGTGGTGCTGCTCATCGCCGCTTCCTTCATCCCCGGCAAGCCCGCTGTCACCAACGGCCTGATCTGCCTGGGGGTGTTCGCCGTGGGGGCGGTCTACTCCCGGCTGCGGGAGAAAACCTGGCACAATGTGAAGACAGCGCTGCTGGAGATCGACTATCAGACGCTGATCCTGCTGGCGGGGCTGTTCGTGGTCATCGAGGGCATCACCCGGGGCGGCGTCATCGACGCCATCGCGGCGCTGTTCGTGCGGGTGGGCGGCTCGAACCTGTTCGTGATGTACTCCATCATCGTGTGGGGCTCGGTACTGTTCTCCGCCTTCGTGGACAACATCCCCTACGTGGCCACCATGCTGCCCGTGGTCAGCGGCATCGCCGTCACCATGGACTGCTCCCCCATCCTGCTGTACTTCGGCCTGCTCACCGGGGCCACTCTGGGCGGGAACATCACCCCCATCGGCGCCAGCGCCAACATCACCACCATCGGCATGCTCCGCCGCCAGGGTTACGAGGTGAGCACCCGGGACTTCATGCGCATCGGCGTGCCCTTCACCCTGGCCGCCGTGCTGACAGGGTATCTGTTCTGCTGGTTCGTGTGGCGCTGAGCCATCGCCTCCGGCAAAAACTATGACCGCATCCGGCATGGCCGGGTGCGGTCGTTTTTCTTTTTCGGTCGCTGGCGACCGGACCTTACTGCTGGCGGATCAGGATGAAGGGGGTCAGCTGGCGGTCCTGCCCGGCGGGGTTGTCCGCGATCAGGGCCAGAAGCTGTTTGTCGGTCCAGTCCTTCAGCTGGCTGCACTTGCCCAGAAGCTCCATGTCCAGATCGTTGGCGTCCACGATCATCATCACGATGCCCGTCTTTTCATAGATCTCGTCGCACACCTTGTCCGGCTCGCTGGGGATGCGCACGCCCATATGGGCATACTCCGGGATATCCCGGCCGTAAAAGCCGTCCAGGCCCCGGACCTCCGGGCCCAGCATTTTATAAAAGGTCCCGTGGACGCCCCGGAGCTTGTCCACCGCAGCGCAGACGGCCGCCTTCAGCACCTTCCACAGGCCGCAGCAGTTGATGGCGAACTGCATCTTCACGGGCAGGCCCATCCCCGGCCCCGCCGGGGTCTGGTGGACGAAGCGGCACAGCACCTTCGCCCAGAACCCGGGCCGGACCTGGTCCTCGGTGACGATCCGCTTCTGGCACAGGGCGATGACCTTCTCGCTGGCGGAGAGGATATCCCCCGGCTGCCAGACGGGCTTGACGTATTTCTCCATCAGGTCGATATAGCTCTCGCCCACCTGTACGAAATGGGTCTTGATGGCGTGGCGGGCGTATGTCTTTCCGTCAGCCTGGATGGTGACGGACTTTCCCTCGTTGGCGCTGAACTCCATCGCGGGGCTCTCCCCCGGTCCCTTAGTCGATTCCATATATTTTGGCCTCCTTCTATCTATCATGGGTCATTCTCTGTCTCTACGATACCCAAATGGGGCACTTTTTCTCTATCCGCCGTCGGGCGGGCTGTCTCACCCCCAGGCGTGCTTCTTACGGTACTCCATAGGGGTCTGGCGGAACTTTTCCCGGAACAGCTTCGTAAAATAGCTGCCGGAGGCAAAGCCGCAGTCCGCGGCGATGTCCGTGATGGGCCGCCTGCTGGTCAGCAGCAGGTCCGCCGCCACGCCCAGACGGTAGTCAATCAGGTAGCGGAAGGGCGTGGTGTGCAGCCGCTGCTGAAAGTCCCGCAGGCACTCCCGGGTGCTGATGCTGGCGGAAAGGGCAATCTCGTCCAGGGTGATCTTGTCCGCAAAGCGCTCCTGGATGTAGAGCATCATCTTTTTCAGGCGGACCTCCGTCTGGTCCTCGCCCGCGCCGCCGCTCCAGGCGCTCTCCGGCAGCTCCTTCATCAGCAGCAGCCAGGCCGCGGACAGCTCGTTACGGGCCGTGATCTCATAGCCCTCCGCCTCGCTGTCCACCGCCTCATAGGAGGCGCGGATGTGCTCCAGTATCTTCCGGTGGCTGCCGCTGCTCAGCCGGAAGGGCAGCAGCTCCAGCTCCCGGCAGTTCAGCACCGGGGCCATATACTTGCGGGCGAACACGCTGTCCTCCGCCCCGCCCAGCAGCGACTCGTCCACCAG
>CANROZ010000108.1 GCA_947632365.1 uncultured Oscillospiraceae bacterium | reverse complement strand
CGCCTGTATTCGGCCACACAACAGCCGTTGTATGCTTGAGACGATATTCTATATTACCTTCTCTTTTGCATTCAACGATATCCCGATAAATGAGGTGGCCATGATGGATGTGGACTTGTCAAGGGCGAGACTGCCAAAAGTCTATAAGAGAAATGGGCAGGACTGCTATCTCGATCCGATCCGAAAAAAGCTGATCTATATCACCCCAGAGGAGACAGTGCGGCAGCGCGTCATTTCATATTTGCTGCGGGCGCTGAAAGTCCCGGAAAATATGATCTTCGTCGAGGATCGCCTGTCACACTACGGGCTCCAGACGAGGGACCGGGCGGATATCATCGTTTGTGCGCTGGCACAGGACGGCATGCAGCATCCCCTTGCCGTCATTGAGTGTAAGGCGGAAAGCGTTTATCTGGACGAGCGCGCCTTCGAACAGGCGCAGCGATACAGCGATGCGCTGGGCAGCGTTTACACGATGCTCACCAACGGCGCACAGACATTCGTCTATAAGTATGACGAGCGGGAAAACAAGTACATCCAGATCAAGTCCCTTCCAAAATACAGGCAGATGCTGGAGGGGAAATATATAGAACAGCCCGTAGGATCGCCTCCGCCGCGCATAGCGTATGAGAAGCTGGCAGATGAACTGCGTGCGTCTTTTGCCGCGGCGGGGGACAACTATTATTTGACAGACATAAGCAGCGCCACGCCCTTTGAGATGGCCCTCGCGCTGTTCAACTTTGAGGAGGGCCTGCTGGATGAGCGGGTCAAAATGCCGACAGGCGATTATGGACTGTTCCGTCTCATGGAGGACTACGGCGTTCGTAATTTGACCTATGGGAACGGCGGGGGCGGGCAGTTTAATGGTTTGTACCGCTCTTTCCTTGTAGAAGTGGACGGAAACACGGAGTTTTATTCCATAGGATTGGCGACCTATTGGAAAAGCAGTTGGGATAGGGCCGAAAAGCCGCCCCAAACGGCGATCTGCGTCGGTCATGATGATGAAGAAACGTCCCATCACGCTCTGCAGCTGACGGAGGACAGTTTGGTCCTGACGGGCAAAACGCTGCGGTTCTATCATAACGGCAGGATCGCGGTGGGCAGAATGGGCAGCGGCAAAAAGTCGGGGCTCATGGAACTGGTATCGAAGCGGTACCCAAAGATTATCCATGGGGACGGCTATTATCTTGGCAGCCTCACCGCGGACCATCTGCTGCGGCTGGATGAGGCGGATATGATTGAATTGGTGGTGAGTCTGATCTCTTACTCCATCGTGCGGGATGAGTATAGACGGATCGTGAAGTCGGCAAAGAGCGAGTGACCATCATTTTGGAGGAGGTGCAGATGCACATGGAAGACAGAGCACTGAACGCCGCCCAGCGGGAGGCGGTCACGGCCACGGAGGGGACCGTGCGCGTCATCGCCGGGGCGGGCTCCGGCAAGACCCGGGCCCTGACCCATCGGTTCGCCTATCTCATCAATGAGCTGGGCATCCTGCCGGGGAACATCCTGTGCGTCACCTTCACCAACAAGGCCGCCAATGAGATGCGCCAGCGCATCCACAACCTGACCGGGGACGAGGACACGGGCTATATCAACACCTTCCACGGCTTTTGTGTGTCCGTGCTCCAGGCGGACAGCTACGCCGTGCAGTACCCCAGGAGCTTTCTGGTGCTGGACAATTCCGACATCGACGCCATGCTGCGGATCATCTTTGAGGAGCGGGGCCTGACGCTGCGGGACATGACCTTTGCCAACGCCCGGGACATGATCGAGATACAAAAGCTCTTCAAAAAGCCGGAGTACTACCTGGACATGATCGGCATGGACCTGGACCAGCTGCGGGAAAAGTATGAGCGCGCCGCGGGCGTGCAGGACATCATCTTTTACGGCTATCTCTACCAGGAGAAGAAGTGCTTCGGCCTGGACTACAACGACCTCATCAAATTCACCCTGTACATATTCCAGCAGAACGAGGCCATCCGCCTGAAATGGCAAAAGCGCCTGGAATACATCATGATCGACGAGTTCCAGGACATCGACGCGCTGCAATACGAGCTGATGGAGGCGCTGTGCGGCTATCACAAGAACCTGTTCATCGTGGGGGACCCGGACCAGACCATCTACACCTGGCGGGGCGCCGACGTGCGGTATCTCCTGGACTTTGACAGGTACTTTCCCGGCACCAGGACCGTCATGATGACGGACAATTACCGCTCCACGCCCCAGATACTGGCGGCGGCCAACTCCCTCATCGCCAAGAACCGCAACCGCATCAAAAAGGACCTGCGCGCCGTGCTGCCGGAGGGGGAGAGCGTGCTGTGCCACCACGGGCGCACCGCCGGGGAGGAGGCGGAGTGGATGGCCCTGGAGATGCTGGCCCTGCACGACAGGGGCGTGGCGTTTCGGGACATGGCCGTCCTCTACCGGGCCCACTATGTGTCCCGGTCCGTGGAGGAGGTGCTGCTGAAGCGGAAGATACCCTACGCCATCTACAGCGGCGTGCAGTTTTTTGCCCGGGCGGAGATCAAGGACGCCCTCAGCTATCTGCGCATGATCGCCTACAAGGACGATCTGGCCTTCCGGCGCATCGTGAACCAGCCCAAGCGGAACATGGGCCAGCGGCGGATGAAGTTTTTGGAGCAGACCGCGGCGGAGCAGGGCTGCTCTCTGTACGAGGCGCTGGTGCGGACGCTGGAGGACGATATTTTCAAGGGCACGAAGGCGGCCCGGTTCGTGGACCTGATCGAGCGCTATGCCGCCGGGTATGACGGGCGGCCTGTGTCGGAGGTGCTCAGCGCCATACTGAACGAGAGCGGCTATGAGCAGGCCCTGCGCACCGAGGGCAGTCAGGAGCGGCTGGACAACCTGGCGGAGCTGAAGCAGTCCGTGTACGAATACGAGACCACCTGCGGGGAGGAGGCCACGCTGGAGCACTATCTCAACCATGTGGCGCTGTTCTCCAACGCCGACACCGCCGAGATGGGGGACAAGGTGAAGCTGATGACCGTCCATGCTGCCAAGGGGCTGGAGTTTCCCTACGTGTTCCTGTGCGGCATGAACGAGGGGGTGTTCCCCTCCCGCAGGACCAGGACCCGCCCGGCCATGGAGGAGGAGCGGCGGCTGGCCTTTGTGGCCATGACCCGGGCGGAAAAGCGGCTGTACCTCTCCGAGGCGGAGGGCCGGAACCTGGACGGCTCGCCCCGGTATCCCTCCCGGTTTTTGCTGGACATCGACCCCGGGCTTCTGGAGTACACCCAGCCGCCCCGGGAGGGCCTGGTGGCGGACGCCCGGGAATATATCGCCGCCAGCGAGCGGTATCTGCCGGAGGGGGACGAGAGCGCGCCCTTCGCCGTGGGGGACCGGGTGGAGCACGATGTGCTGGGGCCCGGGACCGTGGTGGAGGTGGATAGGGACCGGGGCGCCAACATCATCCAATTCGACGGCATGGCCACGCCCCGGGCCATCTCCTTCCGGGCCAGACTGCATGCTGTGAAAAATGGCGAAAAAGGCTGAAAACAGGGGATTTTCCAGAAGGTTAGTGTTGACTACTATCACCCTTGTTCGATATAATCAAACAGCTTTATCGGGAAAATAATCTTCCACAGGGATGGAGCGGTCTGTCCCTGTGGAAAATCTGACTTTCGAGGCAGGATATATGAAACGAGAAAAGAAGCAGACAGACCCGGTCCTGGAGATCATTGAAAAATATGGCAGCCAGGAGTCCAACCTCATCGCCATTTTGCAGGACGTGCAAAATGAGTACAAGTACCTGAGCGAGGAGGCGCTGACCCTCATTGCGGAGAAGCTGGGCCTCAGCACGGCCAAGGTGTACAGCGTGGCCACCTTCTACGAGAACTTCTCTTTGGAGGCCAAGGGCAAGCACATTATCCGCATCTGCACGGGCACCGCCTGCCACGTGCGCAAAAGCCAGCCCATCTACGATGCCCTGCGCCAGGAGCTGGGCCTGACGGGGAAGAAAAAGACATCCCCCGACGGGCTGTTCACCCTGGAGACGGTGGCGTGCCTGGGCGCCTGCGGTCTGGCCCCGGTCATGACCCTGGACGGCGAGGTCCACCCCAAGATGACCCCCGACGGGGCCTGCGCCCTGGTGGATGAGGTCCGCGCAAAGGAGGGCAAGAGCATATGACGACGGCTATGAGAAGAAACAAGCTCACCCGGGACAGCTTCCATGTGTTCCAGGCCACGGCCCGCAACGCCCTGAAGCAGAGCCAGCAGGTGACCAGCGTGCTCATCTGCGCCGGAACGGGCTGCATCGCGGGCGGCGCGCTGAAGATATACGACAACATCAAGGCCGAGTGCGAGAGCCGGGGCCTGGCGGTGTATGTGGGGCTGAAGCACGACTCCGACGAGGAGAAGGCCCTGCACGTGAAGATGAGCGGCTGCCATGGCTTCTGCGAGATGGGCCCGCTGGTGCACATCGAGCCCATGGGTGTGATGTACATCCACGTCAAGCCCGAGGACTGCCACGAGATCATCGAGAAGACCGTCCTGGGCGGCGAGATCATCGACCGGCTGGTGTACAAGCTGGACGGGGTGGCGTACCCCAGGCAGGAGGACATCCCGTTTTACAAAAAGCAGCATCGTGTGGTGCTGGAAAACTGCGGCTCCAGCGACGCGGAGGACATCGAGGAATACGTGGCCAAGGGCGGCTACGCGGCCTTTGAAAAGGCCCTGTTCGAGATGACCGACGAGGAGATCTGCCGCACGGTCACCGACTCCGGCCTGCGCGGCCGGGGCGGCGCGGGCTTCCCGGCCGGCCGCAAGTGGGACGGCGCCCGCAAGCAGAAGACCGACGTGAAGTACGTGGTCTGCAACGGCGACGAGGGCGACCCCGGCGCGTTCATGGACCGCTCCATCATGGAGGGCAACCCCCACAGCGTGCTGGAGGGCATGATGATCGCCGGCCGGGCCGTGGGCAGCCATGAGGGCTACATATACGTCCGGGCCGAGTATCCCCTGGCGGTGAGCCGTCTGAAAACGGCCATCGAGATGGCGGAGCAGTACGGCTTTTTGGGCGACAACATCATGGGCTCCGATTTCAGCTTCCGCATCCATGTGAACCGCGGCGCGGGCGCCTTCGTCTGCGGCGAGGGCAGCGCCCTGACCGCCTCCATCGAGGGCAAGCGGGGCATGCCCCGGGT
>CANROZ010000107.1 GCA_947632365.1 uncultured Oscillospiraceae bacterium | reverse complement strand
ACACTTCATCTTTATCCCGACTCACAAAAAAGTCCGGTCGTGCCTGTACATGAAGCTCATCCAATTCCTGATACAGTCCGACCACTTTATCATAATCGGATTCTGCCAGTTTTCTGATTTCCATATATTCTAACTCCTTTCGACAACTCCCGAGTTGGCGAGGGGAGACGAAAAACCGTCTCCCCTGTTTTTTCACACCCGCTCCCAGAGGAGCATATTGTCCTCGAAGCGGACCGTCAGGCGTCCAGTGTCCTTCAGCCAGCTCAGATAGGAGCGGACCGTGCTGCCCACCAGGGCGTACTGCTCAAAGCTCATGGCGAGGCCGTAATCCGTGAACAGCCGCTGCAATATGCTCTCGAACGGCATGGGCTCCCGGCACATCTCCACGATCCGGGCGGCGATCTCCTCCACCGTGTCGATGTTATACTGGGCCAGGTCCGCCATATCCTCCCCCGGCGCCGCGTGGGCGGGGACGAAGAACTTCGCCTCCATGGTCTTGACCCGCTCCAGGGTCACCAGATAGGCCCCCACGTCGTAGACGAAGCCGATCCTGTACTTCTCCAGCGTCTCCCGGCTGGACAGGCAGTCGGCCAGATACACCACGTCGTCCGCCGTGCGAAAGCCCGCCATGTCAAAGAAATGCCCGGGCAAGGGCATCAGCTCCCACCCCTCCGGCAGAACGGCGTCGGTGAGCAGCGTCGCGTCGCTGGGCTGGGCCAGCAGGAACTTGTGCCGCAGGTCCCTGCAGGGATAGCCACCGTATAAAAAGGCGGGCTCCAACACCGGATGGACGGTAAAGTCCCTCTCGATGCCGGGGGCGTATATCCTGCACCCGGTCTGCTTTTGCAGATACTGGCAGCCGCCGATGTGGTCGGCGTTGGAGTGGGTCACATAGATGGCCTGTAAATGCCAGCCGTTGGCGTCCAGGTGCTGGCGCACCTTCCGCCCGGCGTCCTTGTCGCTGCCGCTGTCGATGAGGCAGACGTCGGCGTCCGATACCTTCACCAGACCGATCTTGGCCGGGCTCTGCACATAATAGCACCGCTCCGAGACCTGCACCAACTCGTACATGCTCAGTCCTCCCCGCAGATATCCGCCACCGCCTGGGCAAATATCTCCACCGCCGTCAGCAGGTCCTCCACCTTGATGCGCTCGTTGGCGCCGTGCATGCGCACGTCCTCCCCGGGCATGACCACGCCAAAGGCCACCCCGCCGGGCACGTCGTGCACATAGGTACCGCCGCCCATGCTGTAGCAGCCGCCCTGGCGGCCGGAATAGGTCTCATAGCACCGATTCAGGGTCTGGATGAACGCCCCCTCCGCCGGGGTGTAGTGGGGCGGGATCATCTTCCCCTCCGGGACGAACCCGGCGGCGGCCATGGCCGCGTCCGCCACGGCCTTGCAGTTGGCCTCCGTGGCACACACGGGGATGCGGCAGTCGCACAGTCCCTCCAGGCCGCTTTCGGTGACGTCGATCATGGTGAAGGAGCAGGTCAGCGGCCCGGTCACGTCGTCCGCCTGGGCGATGCCCAGGGCCTTGCCCGCATGATCCCCGTGGGGCAGCAGTTTATCCACCGCCCGCAGGGCCGCCGTGCTCTGGCTGTCCGCCAGGGGCAGCGCACACAGCACCCGGATCAGGGCGGTGTTGGCGTTCACGCCCGTCTCCGGCATGGCCGCGTGGCAGCCCTTTGCGATGAGGGTCAGCTGTACGCCGCCGTCGGCCTCCTCCGCCTGGACGCTGGCGCCGATCTCCGCCGCCAGGGGCGTTGCAGCCGCCAGCAGATCGTTTTTCCCCATCCCCGCGATCACCGCGCTGGCCTGGCCGGGCACCACGTTCACCCGGAATCCGCCGTGCAGCGCCGTCACCCGGGGCAGCGCCGTCTCCGCCGCCCAGTTCTTACGGAAGCTGAGTCGGTAAAAGCCCTTCTCCCCGTTGCACACGGGAAACTCCGAGTCGGGGGTGAAGGTATGGGGCGCGGGTTTTACCCGGTCATAGTAATAGGCCACGTCGCTGGAGCCGTTTTCCTCATCGGTACCCAGGATGAGACGGCAGCGGCCCTTGATGGGCAGGCCCAGCTCCCGGACGCACCGCATAGCGTACAGCGCCGCCACCGCGCCGCCCTTGTCGTCCGCCACGCCCCGGCCGTAGATATAGCCGTCCGGCTTCACCACAGGCTCAAAGGGGTCCGTGTCCCAGCCGTCGCCGGGGCCCACCACGTCCAGATGGGCCAGCATGTCCAGCAGGGGCGTGTCCGGCCCCATATCCGCAGTCATCACCCGGTCGCCGTGATCCTCCACGGCAAAGCCGTATCCGGCGCATATCTCCATGGCCTTGTCCAGAGCCGCCTTCGCCCCAGGGCCATAAGGCGCGCCCGGCTGGGCGGCTGTGCCCGCGCTGTTGATGCGGCACAGGGCCGTCAGGTCCTGCAAAAACTCCTCCCGGTGGCTCTCCACCCAGGATACGATCCTATCATCCCGCTGCATATATACGCTCCTCTCCGCCCTATGGGCTGGAAAATATCATTTGGCACAACGCCCCGGAAGGGTATCCCTTCCGGGGCATGGCATGTTCGTTATTCTTCGCCGCCGCTCTCGCCGCTGCTGCTCTCACTGACGTCGCCGCCGCTGTTGCCTTCGCCGCTGCCGCTACCAGTGCTGCTCCCGCTGCCGCTGCCCTGGTTGTCGCCGCCGCCGCTGCCTTCGCCGCCGCCGCTGCCAGTGCCGCTCCCGCTGCCTTCGCCGCTGCCGCTGCCCTCGCCGCTGCCACTGCCAGTGCCTTCGCCGCTCCCGCTGCCAGTGCCGCTGCCTTCGCCGCTGCCACTTCCCTCGCTCTGCCCGGGCGTGGCGACAGGCTCCGTGGTGGACCCTGGCGTAGACCCGGGTGTGGGCTCCGGGGTGGCTCCCGGCGTAGGCTCCGTGGTAGGTCCTGTGGAGGGCGTAGGCGTCCCCGGGTCCGTAGACGGCTGAGTGGAGGGTTCGGTGCTGGGTTCCGTGCTGGGCTCCGTGGAGGGCTCTGCGCTGGGCTCCGCCGATGTCTCCGGCGGCGTGGGGGACGGAGACGGGATATCCGCCAGCATGATGGTGGTGGTATAGGTCTGCCCCTCATAGACCGCCGTGACCGTGTAGCCTGTCAACGTGCCATTCTCGTCATATATCTCCGTCCAGGTGGTCTCCACCGGGATCAGCACCCCATCGATCTCCACCGATGCGCTGCCCATCAGCTCCGTGGGCCAGATGATGGGCGAGACTTCCTCTTCGAAGACATCTCCGGAGTTGGGCGGCACGGAGTATGTATCGCCCGGCCAGATGTAGAACACGCCTTTCCAGCTGCGGGGTCTCTTGAACATATCCAGACCGGGCCGACGGTGGGTCCGCCCGTGGGCGCCCGTCCGGAACGCCCAGTCCAGCTCCACATCGTAGAGATACTCGATGCCGTTCTCCGGGATGCACACCCAGGCGTGGTTGCCGTTGTTGGCGAACACACCGCCCGCCACGGGATAGGCCTCATAGTAACCCAGCCGCCGGGCCAGGTACAGGAACGCTCCGGCCCAATACCAGCAGGAACCGCGCTTTTCCCGCAGCATGACCTTGCCGCAGTGGAGCGCCCAACTGGTAGATCCACGTTTCCAGGAGCTGCGGCGGTTCATGTAGTCGTAATCGGTATTGGTCATATGGTCGAAGGCCTGCCGCAGACAGCTCTCGTTGCGCAGGTTCGACGTCTTGCCCTGGATGATGGGCGCCATGATGGCATCCACATAACCGTCCATCTCCGCGTCGCCGGAGGTGTAGCGGCCGTTCTCGCCAAAGTGGAGATACCCCATGTCATAGTTGGAGGCAAAGGGGCCATCGTCGTGCTCCACATAGAACATAGACCCGTCAAACTCCTGCAGCCCGGCCTTGGCCCGGTAGATGAAGTAGCCGTTATTGGGCACGTAATACACGCCGTCGGTGGGCAGGCCGTCGGTGATGGTGTGGAAGCCCTTCTCAAAGAAGTCCAGCTTCAGGGTCTCCGGGTTCACATGGCACATGTCCTCGCCGATGAAGATCATGCCGGGCTGGGCGTCGGGCACCTCGCCCATGATATAGGCCAGCAGCTCGTTGCTGAAGGACACGTCGATGATATCGTAATAGGCCCAGTAATTCTTGGGCACGTCCACATAGGGTGAGGTCTCGCAGGTCTGATCGATGGCCTGCTTGTTGGGGGTCCGGCCCAGGACGCGGTTGACGAAGGCCACCGTCTCGGCCCGGGTGATGGTGTTCTCAGGATAGAAATTCCCGTCGTCGAAGCCAGATATCCAGCCCTTGGTCACGGCGGTGGCCACGTCGCCCATGGCCCAGTACTCCGCCGACACGTCCGGGAAGGAGATGGCCATGGTCTCGTCCTCGTCCAGCAGGCGGCAGATGGCGGCCACCATCTCGCCGCGGGTGATGGGCTCCTCCGGACGGAAGGTACCGTCGCTGTAGCCGTCCATGACGCCCAGGGCGGACACGGTGCGCACGCTCTCATAGTACTGGTCGCCCACCTGCACGTCGGTGAACGTCCGCCCCCCGGCGGCATAGGTACCCTCCTCCATGAGGGTGCAGGCAATCTGGGCCGCCTGGCCTCTGGTGAGGGGCTGCTCCGGATGGAAGAAATCCTGCTCGCCCGCCAGGAAGCGGACGTGATCCGTACGGATGACAGCCTTCTCCCGCTCGTGCAGGTCCATGTCCCGGGTCACGGCCAGGGTGGTCAGGTCCACAGGCAACCCCTGCTCGTCGCACCAGACCACATCCTGGGGGTAGTCGGTGACCAGCGCGCCCTCCTCTACGGTGAGCTGCTTGACGATCATGCCCTCCGCCTGGAAGGTGACGTTATAGGTAGGGATCGGCGGCAGCTGCGCCTCGGCCGCCTCCCGGCTGATGCAGGAGGCCAATATACCCATGAACAGACTGAGACCGATCAACAGTACTGCGGTGGAACGCTTCATTTTCTTCCTCCCGGTATATCTCTGTCGCCGCGTCGGCGCCCCGGACGCGGACCTTTTTTATCAAAACAGAAGTATTATAACACACTCACCGTGGATATGCCATAGTCACATTGCCCAATCTGGCCGAACTCCATCAAATCCGCGCTGTTTTTCTTTTCTTTATGGGAAAAATATGTTATACTATAGGGTGGACCACGGATATGCCGCATGGCGCTATGATACCCCATCGGCCCCGTCCATGTGTGAACGGTTTATTATTTCACGGAAGAAAGGCGATATACATGACTAGGATCGACATTTTTTCCGGCTTCCTGGG
>CANROZ010000106.1 GCA_947632365.1 uncultured Oscillospiraceae bacterium | reverse complement strand
GAACCCACGTCCCCAGCTTGGAAGGCTGGTGCACTAGCCGTTGTGCTACGCCCGCAAGCTAGGAAATTTTATCATCCAAAGCCCCGCTTGTCAATAGGCAAGGGGCGGAAATGTCAAATTTTTTCCGACACGCCCTCCTCCTTGGGGGTGGCCAGGGGGTCGTCCGGGTCGGATTCCTTGCGCAGAACATGGATGACCCCGGTGTCGTCCAGGCTCTTGATGATGGCGCAGGCGATGGGCAGGCCCAAGAGGCCGATGCCGCCGAAGAGTTTCGTGCCCACCAGCATGGCGATGAGGGTGACCAGCGGATGCAGGCCCACCTGGTGGCCCACCACACGGGGCTCGATGAACTGGCGCAGGACCGTGATGATGATGTACAGGGCCAGCAGGCCCACGCCCTTGGCGATGGTGCCGGAAAGCAGGGTGGCCACACCCCAGGGGATCAGGAAAAAGCCCGCCCCGATGATGGGGAAGATATCAAAGATGGCGATGATCAGCGCCAGCAGCAGCGCCTCGTCCTGGCCCAGGATGAGCAGGCCGATGGACAGCTCCACGAAGGTGATGCACATGATGATGCCGTAGCTCCGGCCGTACTTGCGCAGCACGGCGATGAAGCTCTCCTTGGCCTTGACCACCACCAGACGGGTCCGCTGGGACAGCTGGCGCAGGATGAAGGCGGTCATGCGGTTGAAATCCGCCGTCATGAACACGGTGGCGATGATGCAGATGAGGGTGGAGAGCATCCGGCCCGGCAGTTTCGTTACCCACCCGGTGACAACGCCCACGGCCCGCACGGAGAAGGTGGAGACAGCGCTCCCGGCGGAGGAGATGATGTTGCTGAAGGTATTGGTGATGATGGCGGTGGCGTCCGGGTCCAGCTTCTCCACGAAGTCGGAGACCCAGGCGGTGGCGTCCCGGAGCATAGGCTCCACGGTGCCGGAGTAGAACGGCGGCAGCCAGGCTACGAAGGACTGTACCCAGGACACCAGATTGACGATCAGGGCGATGACCAGCCCGCCCACCAGGCCGAAGAACAGCAGCAGGCACAGGACCACGGAGAAGCCGTGCTTGATGTGGCACTTAACGGTGAGCCAGCGGACGATGGGCGTCAGCGCCCAGGAGAAGATGAACGCCAAAAAGAAGGGCCAGATCAGCCCCAGCAGATACCGGGTGACAAGGAAGATGACGCCCACCACCAGCGCCCAGTAGACCGTGTTGATGATGAATTTTTTCCGGCGCTCCAGATCGCCCACGGCGCATCCCTCCTCTCCCGTTCAGATAATCATTATAGGACCGCCCCGTAAAGAGAGCGGTCAAAATAAGGTAAAGTTTTGCTCTTTTGAGAATACCATCGGCAGGGCGGAATGTCAACGGGAAGGCGGTGAACAATTTATGAATTGCACCCCAGCCGTGCCGCCAGCTCTCCCCACCACTCCAGCAGCCGGAAGCGGAGCACATACCCCGTCCCGTCCCGGGTGACGAGGGCCTCTCCGTTGCTGCCCAGGGGCTGGAACACATCCTCCGCCGGGGCCGCCAGCGCCTCGGTGCACAGCGGCGGGAACACGACGCACCACCAGTTGTGCCCCTGGCCCGCGCCCATGACCACCCGCAGGGACAGATACTCCCCCGCGGGCAGAGAGAAGTTGTCATAGTCCCGGGTGGGGTAGTATTCCCGGTCCAGGGTGACGCGCACATCCCCCAGAGCCTCCAGCTCCGCCTGATGTTTAAGTATTATGTCAACTGCTTCGTCCTGGCTGCCGCACCCCTCCAGGGCAGGGGCCAGGATATCCAGCACCCGGTCCCGCATGGCCAGTTTGGCGGCCTGGTCCGCCTCGGCATCGGAGTTTGCGATGACGTGCAGCCGCACCAGGCCTCCGGCCAGCTCCCGCTGGGTCCGGGCCGCCCACGCACCAGTGAGGAAAAACAGGCACAGCGCCGCCAGCATGGCGCACTCCCAGGGCTTGTATTTTTGCTCTGTCATAAGATATCACCGTCTGCATTATCGCCGACGGCGGCCGTTCCTAAACGCTGTGGGCGCATTATCGACAAATACAGCGGCCCGATTTTAGCGAACTGCACAAAATTATAAAAGCGCAGAAAATCTTCGTGCAATCGCGTGCATCAAGGTTTATAATGACTAAAATAAAGAAAACTAAATTCGGCCATCATTTGCTTTCACTGTGTCGTGGCATTCTATTTTGATGGAAGGACATGATGTGATGGAAGAGCAAGTTGGTACGGTTCACAGTGAGAACACGTCGACCGAACTGCGGCGGGGGATCTTGATGTTCAAGGATCACGTCGCCGCCATGAAGAGCGGCTCTAAGCTGCTGGGAGGAGAAAGGGAAGACGGTAACACAAAGGGCCACAGCCAGAAAAGCGAATGATGCAAAGGGCGGGGACCTGCGGCAGCAGGTCCCCGCCTGAGCGTTGGTAAAGAGGTATAGAGGGGTGACGTTTTGCAAGGGGGAGCTCGAGGGGGGCGGGAGCCCCGCCTCGAATGGGAACGGCCGCCCCGCGCTTGCGCGGTGAGCAAAGCGAGGACTTTTGCGGAGCAAAAGTATCGGCGTCATGAAGCGGGGACCTGCGGCAGCAGGTCCCCGCCTGAGCGTTGGTAAAGAGGTATAGAGGGGTGACATCTCACGGCTCATACGGCCGGGTGAGGTAGCACTCCCGATAGCGGGCGGCCAGGGCCTCGTGGGTGCGGCGGGCGGCCTCGTCGTCGGCGAACAGGCCGAACACGGCGCTGCCGCTGCCGGTCATGGCGGCCCCCAGGGCGCCTCCGTCGGTGAGGGCCCGCTTGATGGACGCGATCTCCCCCTGGCGGCGGTCCAGCACGTCCTCGAACACGTTGAACACCCGCCGGGCTACGCCGGGCAGGTCCCCGGTCTCCAGGGCGGCTACCATCCCGGCGGTGTCGGGCCGCAGACGGCTGCGGCGGCCGTCCACCCGGCCGAAGAGCTCCGGGGTGGAGATGGCAAAGGCGGGCTTGCAGATGACGATGGCGCAGTCGGGCATGGGGGGCAGGGGGGAGAGCCGCTCGCCCCGGCCCTCCGCCAGGGCGGTGCCCTCCATCACGCAGAAGGGCACGTCGCTCCCGGCCCGCAGACCCAGGGCGCACAGCTCATCCGTGGGCATATCCCGGCCCATGAGGGCGTTCAGCGCCCGCAGCACCGCCGCCGCGTCCGCGCTGCCGCCGCCCATCCCGGCGCAGACCGGGATGCGCTTGACCACCCGGATATCCGCGCCCAGGCCCGTGCCCTCCAGAAAGAGCCTGGCCGCCTTCACCGCCAGGTTCCGCCCGTCCGCGGGCAGATAGCTCTGGCCCGGGTCCACGGTGAACTGGCCGTCCCGGCGCAGCTCCACGTCCAGCTCGTCCCCGAACTGCACCGTCTGCATCACCATGCGCAGGTCGTGATACCCGTCGTCGGTCCGGCCCAGCACATCCAGCGTGAGATTCAGTTTTCCGTGGGCCTGTACCTTCATGCGTCGAACAGCATATCCATGAGCGCGGTGCCCTGGGGGACGAAGAGCCCGGTCTTCAGGCCGTTGGCCTCCGTATAGTCCAGGCCGGAGCAGGTCTGCTCCCGGCTGTCATAGAGCAGGAAGGGCACCGGGTCGCCGCCGTGGGCCCGGTTGGAGGTCAGGGTCTTGTGGTCGGACAGCAGCAGGATGCGGAAATCCTCTCCGCAGCTCCGGAGCCAGTCCAGGATGGGCCCTGTCTCCCGGCTGGACAGCCATTGGATGGACTGTATCTTGCCCGGGGTGTCCCCGTTGTGGGTGCACTCGTCCGGCGCCTCGATGTGCAGCGCGGCAAAATCGCACCGGGAGAGGATCTCGATGGTCTTTTGGCATTTGCCGTCCCAGTTGGTGTCGATCTCCCCGGTGACGCCCTCCACCAGCGGCGCGGGCAGGCCGCTGAGCCGGGCGATGCCCCGCACCAGGGGCACGGCGGAGACCACCTCGCCGCTGTGGCCGTATTTCTCGGCAAAATCCGGCAGAATGGCGGCGGTGCCCTCGGCCCAGAACCAGATAGAGTTGGCGGGCAGCAGCCCGTTGGCCCGGCGGATGACGTTCAGTGGGTGCTGGTCCAGGAACCGGAAGGCCGCCCGCTGGAGTGCGTCCAGCTTCCCGGCCACAGCGCAGCCGGAGGGGGCCAGCGGCCCGATGACCTCGCCCAGATGGTCGTGGGGCGGGATGAGCCGGATGCCGTCGATGTCCGCGTGGTGCATTACGGCGAAGTGCCGGAAGGAGGAGCCGGGGTTGATCTCGATGTCGTATTCCCTGGCCAGGGCGGCAAACTCCGGGCTGGCCCAGAGCTGGCTGATGAGCTCGTCGGCGGTCTCGCCGTCGATGGACCCGGCGCTGTGGGAGAGGATGCGCCGCTCGTCATAGGGCTTGTCAGCGTCTTCCAACGTCACCATATTGCAGCGGCAGGCCATGTCCCCATCCGCCAGGGCGATGCCTTGGGCGGCAGCCTCCAGGGGCCCCCGGCCGTGGTAGTACCGCAGCGGGTCCGCGCCGAAGATGGACATGATGGCCGTGGCGCTGCCCGGCTCAAATTCTTTGGGACAGTTCACAACGCTGCCCAGCTGCCCCCGGCGGCTGAGCTGGTCGATGATGGGTTTTTCAGCGGTCTCCAGCGGCGTTTTGCCACCCAGCTCCGGCACAGGATCGTCCGCCATGCCGTCGCCGATGATGAGAAGATATTTCATAGCAGATACCATTCTCCTCTTGATTTTTTCTGTATTGTAGCACGATTTGCCCCGCAGGGCAACGAAAAAAGCCGGACGCTGATGCGTCCGGCCCCGGTCATACGCTGACGGTATCCTCTTGCTCCTGTTTCGGGGGCTTTTCCGGCAGCTTTCCCGCATGGTACAGCGCCTCGATCTTGGCCTCCTTGGTGATCTCCCAGTAGATCATGGCGGCCACGATGCCCCGCAGAAGGATGATGGCGAAGATGGAGACCAGCTCTTTGGGCTCCGTGATGATCACAGTCCGCAGCACCTCGCCGCCCATCTTGAAGGCCAGGGCCAGCAGCAGGCCCTGGGAGAGGATGGTACGCACGTCCGACTTCCGCTGCAGCCACCGCGTCATACTGACGATGCCGGTGATGATGAGCACGGTCGTGCCGAAAAATTCCAGGATCAAAATGCCCCATTCCACCAGCAGACGGAACGCCGCATGGGCCTGATCGAGCATCATATCGTCACCACCTCGCACAAAGAATTATAAATAATTTTATCATATTCCTGTGCAAGCTGTCAATACTGTTTTAAAATTAACGGGCCGGGACGTGTGGGAGTTACAATGAAGTGTGACAGGTGAAGAAAGAAAGAAAAAGATAGTGAATAGGGATAGCCTG
>CANROZ010000105.1 GCA_947632365.1 uncultured Oscillospiraceae bacterium | reverse complement strand
ATCTTGATATAGTCCTTCTCCACCCCGTCCACGGGCATTTTGAAGATGCCCGCGAAGCGGCCGATGCCGTGGGTCTCGTGGACCACCAGGTCCCCCACCGCCAGGTCCTCGTAGGACCCCAGCCGTGCCCCGGCGGGCAGCGCCCGTTTGCGCCGGACGGGCCGCTGGCCGCTCTTGGCGATCTGGGTGTCCGCCAGCACCGCCAGCTTGATCTGGGGGTATTCCAGCCCGGAGGAGAGATTCCCCACCGCCACGGCACAGACGCCGGGCTCCGGGAGCTTTTCCAGACGGGTGTCGCTGTACAGCTTCCCCACGCCCTTTTCCCGCAGCATCTCCTCCAGGGCCCGGGCCCGGCGCTCGTCCCCCGCCAGCACGACGCAGCGGTAGCCCTCGCCCAGCCAGTGGCGCACATCCTCCGCCGCCTGCTGGGCGCTGCCCGCGTAGGAGGGGAGCTGCTTGGCGGAGAGCCCCATGGTGGTGCGGGGCTCCAGAGGATAGCGGCCCACGGTGAAGGCATCCGCCATCACCACGGGCCAGTCGGCCAGCCGCTCCGCCGTCTGCTCCCAGGTCACGTAGAACTGGGCCAGCTTTCCCACCAGGGTGCCGCCCTCGATGAGCAGCCGCATATCCTCGCTGGCCTGTTTGAGATGATCCCGGGCCCGCTGGACGCACTTGCCCGGTTCGGAGATCACCAGCAGCGCCTCCGGCGAAACATAGTCCAGCGCCGTGGCAAAGGCCGGATACACCAGGTCCATATAACGGTCCGCGGCGGTAAATTCCGCCCGGGTCTCCAGCGCCTCAATGTCCGCAGCCAGGTTCTTGCGGAGCTTTTCCACATCAAAACGGACGGCGTTCCGATTCAGGCGGCCATATATCTCCCGGAGCTGGCCGATCAGCCCCTCCCGGCCGTCCGGGGCCAGGGTGGGCAGGGTCTCCGCCGCGGGCAGCACCCGCAGCGAGCGTATTTTTCCCGTGCGCCGCTGGCTGGAGGGGTCAAAAGCGTTCATCTGGTCCACGTCGTCCCCCCAGAACTCCAGCCGGGCGGGGGCGTCTTGGGCCACGCTCCACAGGTCCATGATGCCGCCCCGGCGGGCGAACTGGCCGGGGCCCTCCACCTGCTCGGACAGGCGGTATCCCGCCCGGAGGAGACGGTCCGTCAGGTCCTCCGGCGGGATGCTCTGGCCGACCCTGACCGAAAAAGCGGCCCTCTCCAGGGCCTCCGGGGGCACTGTGCGGGTCAGCAGCGCCGCCGCCGTGATGACCGCCGCCGGAGTCGTCTTGGCCGCCAGAAGGCTGTCCAGGGCCCTCAAACGGCGCTGCTCGGTCTGGCGGGAGACGCTTTCCGAGGCGTAAAAGGTGAAGTCCCGGCCTGTGACCGTCACCACGTCCCGCTCCAAAAAGGACCGCAGGTCCGCCGCCATGGTCTCCGCCGCGGCATCATCCGGCACTACCACGCACAGGGGCCGTTGGCACTTTTCCCCCAGGGCCGCCGCCAGATGAGCCCGGTGGATGGGCCCCAGGCCTGACACCAGGGCAGGCAGAGCGCCCCCCTCGACGCTGTCGGGGAGGGTGGTGAGATTTTTGTTTTCCAGGATGGACAGGGTCAATGCTCTCACGGATATTACCTCACGCCCTATTCTAATGCACCTTTGGATGCCGCGCAAGCCTTTTCATGGAAAATTCCCGGTGGAAAACCGTATTTTTGTATTGTATATGGACCAAAATAATGCTATAATGAGCTGATACATAATTAATATTATTAGAACTGACAAAAGGCGGACGCACAATGGACTCCTTACACGACATTTGGCAGAGCGTCATGGCCAGGCTCTCCGCCGCGCTCACCCCTACGGCCATCAACACCTGGTTCGCCGATTGCGAGCCTGTGGACCTGGAGGAACGGCGGCTGGTGCTGCAGACCACCTCTGACTTCAAGCGCAATATCATCCTGCAGCGGTTCGGCCAGACCATCCGGGACGCCTTGCAAGACCTCTTCTCCTGCGAGATGGACCTGCTGGTGCTGACTACGGAGGAGATGGAGGATTACCACCGGGAGGGGCCCGAGGACGATCTGCCGGAGGCCGCGGCCTATACCTTCGACCGCTTCATCGTTGGCCAGTCCAACAAGTTCGCCCACGCCGCCGCCATCGCCGTGGCCAACGACCCGGGAAAGATATATAATCCCTTGTTCATCTACGGCAACTCCGGCCTAGGCAAGACCCACCTGCTGCTGGCCATCGGCCAGGCCATCCGGGAGAAGGACCCCGCCGTGAAGATCGGCTATGTGAAGGGGGACGAGTTCACCAATCAGATGGTTACCTCCATCCGGGAGGGCACGCAGGAGGAGTTCCGCCGCCGCTACCGGAACGTGGAGCTGTTCCTGGTGGACGACATCCAGTTCATCGCCGGAAAGCTAGGGGTGCAGGAGGAGTTTTTCCACACCTTCAACGACATCTACGAGTCCGGCCACCAGATCGTCATCACCTCGGACCGACCGCCCCTGGATATGGTCAAACTGGAGGATCGGCTGCGCACCCGCTTTGAGGGCGGGCTCATGGCTGATATCCAGCCCCCGGACCTGGAGACCCGCATGGCCATCATTCGCAACAAGTCCCAGGGCGTAGGCCTGCTGCTCACCGACGAAATCGTGGAGTACATAGCCACCAACATCACCGCCAACATCCGCCAGATCGAGGGCGTGGTCCACCGCCTCACCGCCTATCGGGATATGCTGGACGACACCATCACCATCTCCAGCGTGAAACGGGCCATCAAGGACGTGATCCGCACCGGGGTCTACATACCCACCCCGGAGGCCATCATCGCCGAGACCAGCCGCTATTACGGCATCTCGGAGGAGGATATCCGGGGCCAGCGCCGCAGCAAAAACACCGCTATGGCCCGGCAAGCGGCCATGTATCTCATCCGCAGCTTGACGAACCTCTCCCTGGTGGATATCGGCGAGCAGTTTGAAAACCGCAACCACTCCACGGTCCTGTCCTCCATCCGCAAGGTGGAGGAGCAGATCAAGTCCGATCCAGAGACCGCCGCCGCCATCCGGGACATCACCTCCAACCTGAACGCCAGAAATCAGTAACTTTTCAACAATGACCTGTTGATTTATGCGATCACATCTGTTTAAAACTTTTTTCTGCTCTGTTGAAATACTTTTCTGTCGAAAACCACTTTTCTTTTCAACACGGCTGTCAACATAGAAAATCCATGCACTACGGCCATTTTTATAGCTTTCCCACATTTTCCACCGTATCTACTATAACTACTAAATATTATGCTATATAGCTTTCTTAGAGGAGGAACGACATGAAATTTTCCTGTGAAAAATACCTGCTGCAGGCAGCGGTGACCACGGCGGGGCGCTGCGCCGCGGCGAAAAGTCCCATCCCGGCCCTGGAGGGCCTGCTCATCCAGGCGGGGGCGGACGTGCGGATCACGGGCTACGACCTGAAAAAGGGCATTTACACCGATATCCCGGCGGATGTGGCGGAGCCCGGCTCTGTTGTGCTGGGGGCCCGGTTTTTGAACGACATCGTCCGCAGCCTGCCCGGCGGCATCGTGACCATCAGCACGGAGAACGGGCTGAACACCCGCATCGAGTGCGGTGACTCCCACTTCTCCACGGTGGCCTCCGACAGCGGGGACTACCCCGAACTGCCCACGGTGGATAAGGAAAAGGCCATCTCCGTGCCCCAGAATATCCTCAGCAAGATGATCCGCCAGACGGTGTTCTCCGTCAGCGACAACGAGAGCCGCCCGGTGTACACGGGAGAGCTTTTCGAGGTGCGGGGCGACACCCTCACGGTAGTGGCGGTGGACGGATACCGTCTGGCCCTGCGGCGGGAGACCGTGGCGGTGGGCGACGTGGAGGACTGCTCCTTCATCGTGCCCGGGGCTACTTTAAATGATCTGGAGAAGCTCTGCGGCGACACCGACGAGAAGGTGGCCATCACCGTGGGCGCCAAGCACATCTCCTTCGTGGTGGGGGACACGGTGCTGGTATCCCGGCGGCTGGAGGGGGAGTTCCTCAACTATACGCGCAGTATCCCCTCGGAGTTTTCCGTGACCGTGGAGGCGGACAAGGACGAGCTGGTCCAGGCGGTGAGCCGGGTGTCCATCATCATCGACGAGCGGACCAAAAATCCCCTGCGCCTCAACCTGGAGGACGGCAGCCTTCTCATCAATTGCAACACCGGGGTGAGCCAGGCCAAGGACCAGTGTCCCATCAAGGGCGGGAAGGACGCCGCGTTGGAGATCGGCTTCAACAACCGCTATCTGCTGGACGCCCTGAAGGCAGCTCCGGCGGACACGCTGAAGCTGTGTTTCAACAACGCCTCCTCCCCCTGCGTGGTGCTCCCCGCCGACGGCAGCGACAGCTTCTCCTATATGATCCTGCCCGTCCGTCTGAAGGCAGGCGCATGAGGATAGAGTGCATCGCCCTGTCCGGCTTTCGCAACTATGACGAGGAGACGGTCACCTTCGAGAGCGCGGTGAACGTGATCTGCGGACCCAACGCCCAGGGAAAGACCAATCTGCTGGAGGCGGTATATCTGCTCACGGGGGCCCACAGTTTCCGGACCCGATTCGACCGGGAGCTGATCGGCTTCGACTGCGACTGGGCCAGCATCCTGGCGGACGTGGAATCTGCCGGGCGGACCCAGACCGTTCGGCTGCTGTTTCAGAAGGGGCAGCGGCGGCAGGTGACGGTAAACGGCGCCAAAAAGACCTCCGCCGCCCTGGCGGGCCTGATGACGGCGGTGCTGTTCTCCCCGGACGATCTCTATCTCATCAAGGAGGGCGCCGCCGCCCGGCGGCGGCTGATGGACAACGCCATCAGCCAGCTCCGGCCCGGCTATGCCGCCCTACTGGCGGACTACAACAAGCTATACGAGAACAAGACGCGCATCCTGAAGGATCGGTTTGAAAAACCGAGCCTTTTGACGGCCCTGGACGAATTTTCCGATGGCCTTGCCCGCTGCTCGGCCCGGATGATCCGCTACAGGGCCTCCTTCGCGGAACGACTGGCCGCGGCCGCGGCTCCCATCCACCGGGAGTTTTCCGGCGGTAAAGAGGAGCTGGGCATCGCCTACCGGACCGTGAGCACCGTCACGGACCCCCGGGCCCCGGCGGAGGTGATCTACGCCCAGATCATGGAGCACCAGCGGGCTCACCGCCAGGCGGAACTGGAGGCGGGGGCCTGTCTCACAGGTGTGCACAAGGATGATCTGGATATCACCCTAAACGGCGCGGCGGCCCGGAGCTTTGCCTCCCAGGGCCAGACCCGGACGGCGGCGCTGAGCATCAAGCTGGCGGAGCGGGAGATATTCAAGGCGGAAACGGGGGAATACCCCGTGCTGCTGCTGGACGATGTGCTCTCGGAGCTGGACGCGGCCCGGCAGGAGTTCGTGCTCAACCGCATCGGCGGAGGCCAGACCCTCATCACCTGCTG
>CANROZ010000104.1 GCA_947632365.1 uncultured Oscillospiraceae bacterium | reverse complement strand
TCGATCTGCCCGGCTGCGTTGAAATGGGTGGGTATCGCGTCCGGCATATGCCGCCAATATATCCCGAGAAACAGCGCTGACCCGGCCAGCGCCAGAAGCCCGGCGGCCAAGAGGACCTGGTTGAAAACTTTCCGCCGCATCTTGTCACCTCCCGGCTTTAGTATATACCTTTTTCCTTGCGCTGGCAAGGCGGATGGTATATGATGATGGTGGAGGAGTGATGCAACATGACTGTTCGGGAAGTGCAGCTCGACGAGGATATCCTCGCGCGGCTCATCGATCTCTCTGTGGATTGGGAGCAGGAGGGATGCTGCTATGGCTACCGCAGGAACACGGCGGCGGACATCAAAGGGAACCGGGTGTTCCTGGCGATGGAAGGGGAGCAGACGGTCGGCTATCTCTTCGGACACATGGAGACGGAGAAGGATATGGACTCCATATGCCCCGCTGGCACGGCGTTTTTTGAGGTGGAGGAGCTGTATGTACGGCCGGAATGCCGGGACAAGGGCGTGGGCCGAGCGCTTTTTCGGAATGTGGAAAATGCCGTGAGGGATCAGGCAGCCCTTATCATGCTGGGCACGGCCACGAAGAACTTTCGGGCGATACTGCATTTTTACATCGACGAGCTGGGCATGGAGTTTTGGTCTGCCCGGCTGTTCAAACGACTGGAGAAATGACTATGGCAGACGTATCCATCGTATCCTGTGCCGATTACGACCCGGCGGCGTGCCGCCAGGCGCTGATCGACGTACTGGCGCCCGTGGGCGGGCTGGACTTTGTAAAGCCCGGTATGCGGGTGGGCATCAAGGCCAATCTGGTGTCCTTCATGAAGCCGGAGACGGGCGCTACCACCCACCCGGTGCTACTCTCGGAGCTGACGAAGCTGCTGAAAGAGAAGGGCGCGGCGTCGGTGGTCATCGGAGACAGCCCGGGCGGGCTGTTCACATCGGCCTATGTGAAGAACGTGTATCGGGCCACGGGCATGCACGAGACGGAGACCGCCGGGGCGGAGCTAAACATGGACTTCTCCCAGAAGGAGGCGGACGCCCCCGAGGCGAAGGTGGCCAAACACTTCACCTACACCGGGTGGCTGGACGGGTGCGACGCGCTCATCGACTTTTGCAAGCTGAAGAGCCACGGCATGATGGCCATGTCCGCTGCGGCCAAAAACCTGTTCGGCGTCATCCCGGGCACGCTGAAGCCGGAGTATCACTATAAGTACCCCAACGCCCCGGATTTTGCCCGGATGATCGTGGACCTGGACGAGTATTTCAAGCCCGCGCTGTCCATCGTGGACGGGGTGCTGGGCATGGACGGCAACGGTCCCACTATGGGGGACCCCAAGCCCATGGGCCTGCTGGCGGCGTCCCGGTCGCCTCACATGCTGGACCTGGTCTGCGCCGAGCTCATCGGCCTGCGGCGGGAGGACGTGCCCACCCTGGAGGCGGCCCGGGAGCGGGGCCTGATCCCGGACAGCTGGACTGAGCTGGATATCGCCGGGGACGTGGAGCGGTCCCGGGTGAAGGATTTCAACAACATCGGCACGAAAAACGAGGTGGTGTTTTTCGGGGAGATGCTGTTCGGCGAGGGGATCAACCCCTTCAAGCGGGCCTTCGCCAAGGTGATGCAGCGGGCCCTCAGCTCCCGGCCCAAGGTATCTGCCGGGGAGTGCGTTGGCTGCGGCCAGTGCGCCCAGATATGCCCGGCCAAGGCCATCACCATGAAGGACAAGCTGCCCCACATCGACCGGAGCCGATGCATCCGCTGCTTCTGCTGCCAGGAGTTCTGTCCCAAGGGGGCCATGAAGGTGGCCCGGCCCGCCATCGCGCGGCTTTTGAACAAGTGAGGAGACGCCATGTATTTTGACACACATGCCCATTACGACGACGAGTGGTTCGACGCTGACCGGGAGGAGCTCATCCGGGCCCTGCCTGCCGCCGGGGTAGAGATGGTGGTGAACGTGGGCTGTGACGGCCCCTCCAGCCGCACATCGGTGGAGCTGGCCCATCGGTATGACCACTTCTATGCCGCTGTGGGCTGGCATCCCCACGACGCCAAGAGCTGGACCGACCAGTGCGCCGACGATATCCGGGCCTGGGCCAAGGACCCCAAGGTGGTGGCCATCGGGGAGATCGGGCTGGATTACCACTACGATCTGGAATGGAAGCAGACCCAGCATGCGGTGCTGGAGGCGCAGCTGTGCCTGGCGGAGGAGCTGGACCTGCCTGTGATCATCCACGACCGGGAGGCCCACGGGGACTGCATGGACATCCTCCGGCGGCATCCTAACGTCCGTGGCGAGTTCCACTGCTATTCCGGCAGCGCGGAGATGGCCAGGGAGATACTGTCCTGGGGCTGGTACCTGGGCTTCAACGGAGCCATCACCATGCAGGGGGCCCGGCGGGCCCTGGAGGTACTGGCCAGCATGCCCACGGACCGGATGCTGCTGGAGACGGACTGCCCCTATCTGGCCCCCATGCCCCGCACCGATGGGAAACGCAACGACTCCCGAAAGCTGCCCCGGGTGGCGGAGGTGATCGCCCAGGTGCGCCACACCACGCCGGAGCTGGTGGCGAAGGTGTGCGCGGAGAACGGCAGACGCTTCTTCGGCATCGAGCCCCTCGTCTGATGGGGCCATATGATGTATAGCAAACGACCCGTGCTCTTTCCACAGGGAGAGAGCGCGGATCGTGCTGTTTGTGGGGCGCGCTTTTATGTATCGGCGCACTGCCGGATCGCTTCCTGCTCAAAGGCTGCCAGGTCGATGGTCTGGCCGCCCTGCTGCCGGGAGCGCTCCGCCGCCAGAGCCATGACGTGGCTCTCCACGGAGGCGTCGATCCCGGTGAGCCCCTGGGTACCGCCGGAGGCGAGCAGGTCAAAAAGGCTGTGGAGCACGCCGAAGTCCCCGCCGCCGTGACCGGAAAAGCGGCCGTCCGGCTTTTGCAGGTCGATGACTTCCTCCGGCTGGCCGAAGCGGTGCAGGATGAGGCGGGTTTCTGCCATGTCGCCGGACAGCTCCCCCAGGGTGCCTGTGACCTTCACCGTGCGGTGGCAGCGCTCTGTGAAGGCGGACACGGTGAAGGAGGCGGTCAGGCCGCTTGCAAAGAGCAGGTTCACCGTCTGGTGGTCGGCCACGTCGTTGTCGCAGCGGAACACGCATCGCCCGTAGGGGCCTGTGCGCAGCGCCTGACGCAGCTTGTCCGGTGTGGGGTCGGTGACCACCACGTCCACGGGCCAGTTGGGGCCGATGACATCCAGCCCGCAGTGGGGATCGGATAAATAGAGGGTCCCGGCGTCATAGAGGCATTGGCCCCGGCGGGGGCAGTCACAGCAGCGGTCCGCGGCGTCGGCGGGGGCGTTCTCCGGGCGGAAAAAGTCCAGGGAGCCGAAGCTCTGCACCTTGACGCAGCGCTCGCTAGCCAGCCAGCGGAGGATGTCCATGTCATGACAGCATTTTTGCAGGATCATGGGGCTGGAGGTGTCCCGGCGGCGCCAGTTGCCCCGGACGAAGCTGTGGGCAAAGTGCCACCAGGCCACGTTCTCCGACGCCTCGATGGTCACGGGGCGGCCCACCGCCCCCTGGCGGAGCAGGTCCTCCAGCGCGGCGTAGAACCGGGTGTGGCGCAGCACGTGACACACCACCACCGCACGGCCCGTCTCGTGGGCCTTCTCCCGCAGGGCCAGACATTCGCCAAGGTCCGGGGAGATGGGCTTTTCCAGCAGCAGGTGATAGCCCTTGTCCAGCGCGGCCATGGCGTCCTTCACGTGCATCCGATCCATGGTGGCGATGATCATCACGTCCGCCAGACGGGGCTGGGCCAGCAGCTCCTCATCCGAGGGATAACAGCGCTCCGCCGCCACGCCGTACAGGGCGCGCAGCTTTTCCAGCCGCTCCGGCCGGGGGTCCGCGGCGGCCACGATCTTCATCTTCTCCGGGTAGGCGGTCTGAAAGGGCGCATAGGCGTCCAGGCCGCGGCTGCCGCAGCCGCAGATGGCGACGGTGAAAGGTCCGCGCATGAAAACACCTCCAGTAATGCGACAGAGAAAGCGGGGCATGGCGCCCCGCTCTCAGTCAAAGAATTTTTTGGTGAAATATTTCTTGTCCAGCACGTCCGCCAGCTCCGTCAGGACCAGGTTCATCCCGTCGGTGCGGTAGGGAGCCAGGGGCGTCTTCATCTGCAGGGTGTCGGATTTCTTGCAGGGGATGGACACGCGCACGCAGGTGCCCTTGCCCGGGCGGCTCTCCAGGATCATGTTGCCGCCGTGGCGCTCGGCGATGCCCCGGGCCACGAAAAGCCCCAGCCCGGCCCCGTCGGCGGGGTCCGTCTGCTCGCCGGAGGGGGTGTCGGTGAAAACGCCCGCCAGACGGTCGGCGGAGATGCCGGAGCCATTGTCGCTGACAGAGAGGATGAACCGATCGCCCTGGCGGGTCAGCTCCACCTGGACGGCGTCCCCCGCTTTGCAGTGGCGCAGGCTGTTGGACAGGAGATTCGCCAGCATCTCCTCGATCAGGTCCCGGTCCGCCATGGTCAGGTAGATGGAAAAATCCGCCCGGAAGGTGACGCTGACGCCCATGCTCTCGCTCAGCACGCTCACCGTCTCGCATAGCTCCCGGCATACCGTGCCCAGGTCCGTGACCCGGGGGGAGAAGGGCAGCTCGTTTTGCAAAATGCCCGCGGCCTGGCCCATGTGCAGGCAGGAGCGGCGCATCAGGTAATATTGCTTGTAGAGCGCCGCCGAGGCGTCCTGGAGCACCGGGTCGCTGTCCGCCTTGATGTGGCTGGTGAGCGCGTCCATGGCCAGGCGCGCGGTCATCAGCTGGGCCGACATGGCCTGCATGGCCCGGACGCTGCCGGGCACGACGGCGTCGCTCTGGAGCAGGAAGTAGGTGCAGACGGTGACGCCCTCCAGCCGCTGGACGGACACGTTGGCCCGTTTTTCTCCCAGGCGCAGCGTGACGATGAACTGCTCCGCCGGGTCCGACAGGATGTGCTCCGGCAGCAGGTCGGAGGCCGCCATGCCGACGCGCGCCCCCAGCAGCGAGGCCGCTTTCGGATTGGCGAACACGATGGTCTGTCCCTCGTCTATGCCCAAGACGGGGTCGCGGCTCATGTCGAACAGCGCCCCCAGGGACTCTGGCTGCAAACTCATATCTTTACCCATACTCTCTCTTTTATGTTTTCCGCCCGGCCCATATTCTCCGGCCAGGCTCTCGTCTCAACTATCATACCAAATCCTTTGAAAAAGAGCAATCCCTCCGGGGCGTCCGGGGTCATTTCCGGAGCAAAAGGAGGATTTTTTTGATTTTGTCCGGCTTTTTTTATGAAAAGGCTGGAAAAGCCCGGTGGATTGGTGTATAATGACTTTGCTTGGCCTTGCGGCCCTATCGGCGCCGCGGGGACAGAGCGCAAAAGGAAAAATCACTTTTAGGAGGATATAGTAATGGTAAAAATTGGTGTGAACGGTTTTGGTCGCATCGGCCGTCTGGTGTTCCGTGCCGGCTGTGAGCGCGGCGACGTGGAGTTCGTGGGCGTCAACGCTCCCGACAAGACCCCCGCGCAGCTGGCTCATTCCCTGAAGTACGACACGGTCCATGGCCGCTGCAAGTGCAAGGTAGAGTATGACGACAGCCACCTGATCGTCGACGGCAAGAAGATCCCCCTGCTCAACAGCCGCAAGCCCGCTGAGCTGCCCTGGGGCGAGCTGGGCGCCGAGTACGTGCTGGAGTGCACCGGCAAGTTCCTGACCACCGAGGGCGTGCA
>CANROZ010000103.1 GCA_947632365.1 uncultured Oscillospiraceae bacterium | reverse complement strand
GAGGACGCCAAGCGCAAGGAAGAGGTGGACGTGCGCAACGCCGGCGACCAGATGGTCTATCAGACCGAGAAGACCCTGCAGGAGATGGGCGACAAGCTGGACGCCGCCGACAAGGCCGAGGTGGAGAAGAAGCTGGGCGACTTGAAGACCGCCCTGTCCGGCTCCGACACGGGCCTCATCAAGACCGCCACCGAGCAGCTGACCCAGGCCTTCTACAAGGTCTCCGAGAAGCTCTATCAGCAGGCAGCCCCCAACCAGGGCGGCCCTGGCCCCAACGCAGGCCCCGGCCCGGATATGGGCGGCGGCCAGACCGACAACGGCCAGACCTACTACGACGCGGACTACACCGAGGTCGACCCGGACAACAAGTAATATCAGTCGGTGGGCGCGGGAGACCGCGCCCACCAAAAGGTAAGTGACTTCATATGGCAGACAAACGGGATTACTACGAGGTATTGGGCCTGCAGAAGGGCGCCTCGGAGGACGAGATCAAAAAAGCATACCGGAAGGCGGCCAAGGCCAATCACCCGGACCTGCACCCCGGGGACAAGGAGGCGGAGGCTCGCTTCAAGGAGGCCAACGAGGCCTATGCCATCCTGTCCGATCCGGACAAGCGGGCCAAGTACGACCAGTTCGGCTTCGCGGGCGTGGACCCCAATTTCGCGGCCAGCGCCGGAGCGGGCGGCTTCGAGGGCTTTGGCGACCTGGGGGACATTTTCGGGGACATCTTCGGCGGCTTCGGAGGGTTCGGCGGCTTTGGCGGCCAGGCCCGCCAGCAGAGCCGCAGCGGTCCCCGCCGGGGCGAGAGCCTGCGGGTGCGGCTGACCATCTCCTTTGAGGAGGCAGCCTTCGGCTGCAAAAAGGACATCAACATCACCCGCACGGACCAGTGCCCGGACTGCAAGGGCACGGGCTGCGCCCCCGGCACCACGCCGGAGATATGCCCGGACTGCAAGGGCACGGGCACCGTCCGCACCCAGCAGCGCACGCCCTTCGGCGTGTTCCAGTCCAGCGGCCCCTGCCCCAAGTGCGGCGGCAGCGGGAAGATCATCCACTCCCCCTGCCCCAAGTGCCGGGGCAACGGCTCCATCCGGGCCCAAAAGAAGCTGAACGTGTCCATCCCCGCAGGCATCGACGACGGGGAGAGCATCTCTCTCCGGGGCCAGGGCAACGCCGGGACCAACGGCGGCCCGGCTGGGGACCTGTTGGTGCAGGTCCAGGTCCGGCCCAGCCCCACCTTCCAGCGGGAGGGCACGGGCATCTATATCACCGCGGACGTGAGCTTCGTCCAGGCGGCTCTGGGCGCGGAGATACAGGTCCCCACCCTGGACGGTCCGGTGAGCCTGAACATACCCGAGGGCACCCAGACCGGGTCCGTGTTCCGGCTCCGGGGCAAGGGCGTGCCCAACGTGCGCAGCGGCGTGCGGGGGGACGAGTTCGTCACGGTGAATCTGCAGACGCCGAAAAACCTCAGCCGCAAACAGCGGGAGCTACTGCAGGAATTTGCGGAGCTGTCCGGCGACAAGGTGAAAAAACGGCATCGGCTGTAATTCATGAAAAATTAAAAACCGGGAGCATTGCGGTGCTCTCGGTTTTGGTATATAATAGCTATGTGTGACTATAAAGCATGGCACTTATGCCATATGCGCCGCGTCCTGCGCGCAATGGCATAAACATTTTGTCCCGACCAAGACTCCAGAGGACTGTTCATATATGCTTTCCAACATGACCATCATCTTCCCGCTGGCGGTGGCGCTGTATGCGCTGCTGTGGTGCTGCCGCTGGGCAGCCCTGCGCCGTCGGCCCCTGCCCGAGCCCGCGGCGGACATGCCCCGGCCCGATCGCGGCATCCATAAGAGAGACTGGCTCATCATGGGCGCCATCACCCTGGTCTACGCCGTGGTGGCCTTTATCGGCCTGGGGGACGACACCGCCCCCCAGAACTACGTCCACTTTCAGTCCGGGGGCCTTTACGCCCAAGTGGAACTGACCCGGCCCCAACAGATCACCGCTATCAAATACTGGTCCGGCCTGAACACCGCCGACTACCAGCTGCAATTCTCCGCCGACGGGGCCAATTGGATCAGCCAGGTCCAGTCCGACGGTACTTCCGGCATGACCCAGAAATACACCCAGCTGTTCCGCTGGAACGACGCGGTGCTCAACGCGGACAACGGCCCGGTGCGGTACGTGCGCATCGTGTCAGGGGCGGAGGAGTATCTGGGCGAGGTGGTGCTCTACGGCGAGGACGGCGTGCCCATCCCCCCGGAGGAGCTGATTATCCCGGAGGGCTGCGAGCCCCTGTTCGACGAGCAGGACACCGTGGCGCCCTACACCTTCAAAAACGGCACCTATTTCGACGAGATATACCACGCCCGCACAGCGCTGGAGATGATCGAGAACATCTGGCCCTACGAGATCACCCACCCGCCGCTGGGCAAGGCCATCATCTCTCTAGGCATCCGCCTGTTCGGCATGACCCCCTTCGGATGGCGGTTCATGGGCACCCTGTTCGGGGCGCTGATGCTGCCCATCCTGTATATCTTCCTCAAGCGCATGTTCGGCTTCACCGCGGCCGCCGCGGCAGGCACCGGGGTGTTCGCGCTGGACTTCATGCACTTCGTGCAGACCCGCATCGCCACCATCGACACCTACGGGGTGTTCTTCCTGCTGCTGATGTACCTTTTCATGTACCTGTGGCTGACAGAGCCCCCGGAAAAGGAGCGGCGCCGAACGGTATATCTGGCCCTGGCGGGCGTCAGCTTCGGCCTGGGCGCCGCCAGCAAGTGGACGTGCATCTACGCCGGGGCGGGCCTGGGGGTCATCTGGCTGGTGTACTGGATCGTCCGCTTCCTGCGGGAGAAAAAGGACGCCCTGGACACGTTTTTGCTGAACGTGGGCTACTGCCTGCTGTTTTTCGTGGTGGCCCCCTGCCTCATCTACTACGCCAGCTACTGGTCCTATGCCCCCAGCCAGGGTATCACGGGCCCCTGGCGTCTGTTCCACAAGGAATACCTGCAGATGGTGGTGGATAACCAGACCTATATGTGGAACTACCACTCCGATCTAGTGGCCACCCATCCCTATTCCTCCATGTGGTATCAGTGGCTGTTCGACGTGCGGCCCATCCTCTATTACCTGACCTCCATCCCCAGCGGGGACACCGTCTCCTTCGGCGCCTTCAACAACCCCCTGGTGGCCTGGGCGGGCCTGACCGCGCTGGTCGGCCTTGTCTGGCTGGTCATAAAGGAACGGGACGAGCGGGCGGTCTTCATCCTCATCGGATACCTGGCCAATCTGCTGCCCTGGGTGCTGGTCACCCGGCTCACCTTCGCCTACCACTACTTCCCCTGCACGGTGTTCCTGGTGCTGGCCATCGGGTACATCTTCGCCGACCTGTGCCGACGGGACCCCCACTGGCGCTGGTCTGTGGGCGGCTTCACGGCGGTGGCGGGGCTGCTGTTTCTGGTGTTCTATCCCGTGCTGGCGGGCATCCCCCGCAGCCCGGGCTACAGCAAAGTATTTCTCAAATGGTTCGCGGACACGTGGCCATTCTGAAAGGAGCGTTATAGCATGATCGCTGTCGCATCTGACCACGGGGGCTACGCCCTCAAGCAAGTCATTTTGGAGCATCTGGCCCAGCGGGGCACTCCGGCGGAGGACCTGGGCTGCAACGGGGAACGGGTAGATTACCCCCTCTACGCGGAAAAGCTCAGCCGGGCCGTGGCCGCCGGGCAGTACGAGCGGGGCATCCTGGTGTGCGGCACGGGCATCGGCGTGTCCATCGCCGCCAACAAGATACCCGGCATCCGGGCGGCGCTGTGCGGCGACTGCTTCAGCGCCGAGATGAGCCGCCAGCACAACGACGCCAACGTGCTGTGCCTGGGTGGACGGGTCCTGGGCCCGGAGCTGGCCAAGAAGATCGTGGACACCTATCTGGACACCCCCTTCTCCGGCGCCGAGAGCCATTCCCGCCGCATCGCCATGATCAAAGACCTGGAGAGCTGAACCTATGCCCTACCGCCCCAAGGACATATACAGAGGCCGCCGGAAATTCCGGGTGCCTCTGAACATATTTCTTTTCGTGCTCGCCTTCCTGCTGGTGGGAGGCGTGACGATGTTCTATGTCCTGCAGCGGTACATGGTCTACGGCGCGGACGGCGCCACGCTCCAGCTGCCCTCCTTCGGCAGCCAGGAGCAGACATCCGAACTGGAGGGCATCCCCCCGGAGCCCACCTTTGAGCCCGTCCAGGTGCAGGTCATCTGGGAGGACCCGGACTTCGAGGATATGGACCTGGGCGGCTGGGAGGACCTGGAGCCCATCCAGGGCATGTTCTACTCCCTCAACACCGTCACCAGCGCCGAGGACCTGGCCGCCGCCGTGTCCAGCATGACCAGCGGCAGCTACACCACCGCGGTGTTCGAGATGAAGTCCGCCTCCGGCCAGCTGGCCTGGCCCTCCGACAACGCCACCGCCCGGGATTACGCCACCTCCGGCCCCACCGACATGACCGAGACCATCCAGGCCCTCCACGAGGCGGGCAAGACCGTGGCCGCCCAGATCAGCTGCTTTTCCGACAACCTGATGGTCCAGCGCAACTGGACATGCGCCCTGCAATACAGCACCGGGGGGCTCTATCAGGACAGCAACGGCAACTTCTGGGTGGACCCCTACAACCACACCATCCGCTCCTACCTGACGGACCTGGCCAGGGAGCTGGCCGCCATGGGCTTTGACGAGATCATCCTGGCGGACCTGATCCACCCCGTGGCGGAGCAGGGCTTCGGCTACTCGGTGGTGCTGCAGACGGAGCCGGACCCGGTGGTGGCTGTGTGCCAGATGGGCCGCCGGATCGTGGACGCCCTGCAGGGCACGGGCGTGGCCGTGTCGGCGCGTATCAGCACCAACTCCATGCGCAACGGCCTCAGCGAGCAGACCGGGCAGGATATCGGCATTTTCTGGCGGCTGTTCGCCCGGCTGTACTGCCCCACCACCATCGACATGGTGGCCACGGACCGGGACATGGCCGCGGGCTTCATGGAGGAGGACGCGGGCAGCACCGACGTGCGGTTCGTCCCCATCACAGGCTATACCCCCGAGGACAGCCCCTCCTACATCCTGGGCTGAACGAATATGCAAAGCGGCCGCAGGCGAATGCCTGCGGCCGTTTTCCTTTGTCCGCTCACGCCTGGGCAAGGTCCTCCGTTCGGCAGATGAGCTCGCCGTCCTGGACATCTACCACCAGGGTGGCCCCGGCGGGGATGTCCCCGGAGAGTATCTTCTTGGCGATGAGAGTCTCGGCGGCGCTCTGCAGATACCGCTTCAGCGGCCGGGCGCCGTACACCGGGTCGTACCCCCGCTCGATGATCAGCGAGGAGGCCGCGTCGGTGAACCGCAGGCCCAGCTGTTTGTCCTCCAGGCGCTTTTTCAGGCCCTGGGTGAGGATGGCGATGATGCCCGTCAGGTCCCGCTTGGTCAGGGGCTTGAAAAACACCGTCTCGTCCAGCCGATTGAGAAACTCCGGCCGGAAGGCGCGCTGCAGCTCGCCCATCACGGCGGACCGGGCCTCGGGGGTGATATCCCCGTCCGGACCGATGCCGTCCAGCAGATAGGGGCTGCCCAGGTTGGAGGTGAGGATGATGACGGTGTTTTTAAAGTCCACCGTCCGGCCCTGGGAGTCCGTGATGCGCCCGTCGTCCAGCACCTGTAGCAGGATGTTGAACACATCCGGGTGGGCCTTTTCGATCTCGTCGAACAGCACCACGCTGTAGGGGCGGCGGCGCACCGCCTCGGTGAGCTGGCCCCCCTCGTCGTAGCCCACGTACCCCGGAGGGGCGCCGATGAGCCGGGAGACGGAGAACTTCTCCATGTACTCGGTCATGTCGATGCG
>CANROZ010000102.1 GCA_947632365.1 uncultured Oscillospiraceae bacterium | reverse complement strand
TAGTCCTCCCGGGAGATGAGCGCCGTGACGGTGCCGTTTTCCAGTCGGAAGAGGCCATGCTCCCCCAGCTTTTTCAGGACCGTATAGGTAGTGGTCCGCTTCCAGTTCAGCTCTGCGGCGCAGAGCTTCACCAACTCCGCTGTGGTCACCGGCTCGTGCGCCCAGACGATGTCCGCGAACCGTGATTCAACTACTCCTAATTTGTGTTCCATAGCGATCCTCACAATCTGTCTGCTATTAATAGACACATATAGTCTATCATCAATAGACAAACTTGTCAAGATAAACGGCAGGGATATATCTCTTTCCTTTGTGTGAGATATATTCCTGCCGACGTGCAATAGAGAGCCTACTCTTTTTTACATATAAATCACCTCGTTATAGACGATTTCCCGCGCACAAGCCGCGATGTTGTTCATCAAGCCTGTCCAGCGCATCTGGTCTTTGGCTTTCAGTTCCTCCGTAATACCGTCCTGGGCCGCCATCTGTTCTACCAGCCGAGAAAACAAGGCTTGGGCCCGCTCGTCCGTATCGGCCAGGTGCGTGTTCAACTGCCCGCTCATTACCAACTCCATAAAGTATGCGCTGTGGCGGTTCTTCAGGTATTCCATCCGCCGCCGTCCCCAGACGCCTACGGGTCTGTCCTCTGATGGGGGTGGGAGCAGATTTGGTAGGTAATAGTCACCCACCAACGTGTAGCCTATGCCGTTGATCTCTTTGTACTGTTCCATAATCAAAGCCTCCTTTGTACGACCATTCTACAAAGGAGGCTCTATCTTGTCCAATGTGTGGATCAAAAACTTCAAAGAACAGCAGAGAGGTAAAATGCCTCTCTGCTGTTACTTTTGCCCCTTGCTATGCCAATGTGTGATAGGTTTGTTTTTATACTTCCTTATCAGCACCTAGCTAAGGCCGCGCCGTTTTGCTGTTCATTTCCCGCCCCGGAGGACCATCAGCAGGGTCACCCAGGTGTCCCATTGCTTCTCGCCCCGGTCATAGAGGGCCAGCCGCTCGTCGTAGCGGCCGCCGATCTGCGCCCGCATCCGGTCCAGCTCCGCCCCGCTCACCATGTCCCCGGCGGCGACCTCCAGGGCGGCGACGGCGTCCAGCGCCGACTGCCGTTCCGACTGGATGATGGCCCGGGCCGTCTCCGGGGGACAGTCCGGCCCGTCCGGGGTCAGGGCCACGGTGAGGTAGGTCGTGGACACGTTTCGAAAGCCGTGCCGCTCCATACACAGCGGATAGGCCCGCTCGTCCATGGGATTGCTGCCCATGCCCGTGCGCCTCTCGATCTCATCGAATCGATCCGAGACCCGCTCCCATATCGCCTTTTCAAGATCCGTCTGTCCCGCCAGGCAGGGGGCGGCGGCCGCTATGCTCCGCCGGACAGACAGGACCAGGCATGTCCCGCCGGGCCGCAGCACCCGGTACTGCCCGGCGAAAAACCGCTCCGGGTCCACATGCTCCGCCACCGTGTGGGAGATGGTCACGTCAAAGCTCTCCTCCGGAAAGCACAGCACCTCCGCGTCCCCCTCCAGAAACTCAGCCGCTGGGCAGTGCTCCCTGGCAAAGGCCACGAAAGCGCTGTCCCGGTCCAGGCCCACGATCCGGCTCCGGGGGTACCAGCGGCGCAGGGCCTGGGCCAGCGCCCCCGTACCGCATCCAAGCTCCAGGATGCGCTGGCCGTCGGGGATAGAGAACGCATCCATATATCCCGCCCGGAACCTGTCCGAAAACCGCAGGGTCCGGGACTGGTGCAGCGTGCCCACGCCCTGGATGTAGGCAGACCAGTCTGTATTCATATCGTTCACCGTATCCTGCGGCACTCCAGGTACCAGCGTTTGTCCAGGGTCTCCCCCACGGAAAAGCTCTTTTTCGGGTAATTGCCCCAACGCAGGATGTGGGGAAAGAGCTCCGATTTGTCCAGCGCCGGGAGCAGCCAGGCCTTACAGCCGGGCTTTTGCCCCAGGGCCCGGGCCTCCGCCGTGCCGTGGATGTAGTCCACATGTCCCCCGTGGGCCGCCGTATAGGCCCCGGCCAGCTGGTCCGCCTTGGCCACCAGCGCCCCGGTGTCGTCCCCGGTCAGCTCCTCCGCGGGGCCGCCCTCGTCCGCCCCCAGCACTACCCGGTGGATGGGGTAAAACTCCACCGCCCCGTCCCGGAGGTTCTCCAGCTCCGCCAGGGCATAGCGGGCCGGGTGATCCATGGGCGCTCCGGCGGCCTTCAGCTCCTCCCAGCGGTTTTTGGCCGCCGCCAGGGAGTGGTTGCCGTCCCCCATGGCGAACACCATGGGCCCGGGCAGGGCCTCGATGGCCGCCTGCACCGCCGCCGCGGCGGTCCCGGTGAGACGGCGGCCCCGGATGTGTCCGCCGCCGCCATAGAGCTCGAAGTCATAGAGCGTCTCCCCCGGCTCCGCCGCGCCCAGCACGGTATCGCCGATGTCGTCCATGAACAGCACGATGTGGGGCATCTCCAGCGCCGTGCGCCGCCGCAGCTCCACCCGGGTGGGCAGCCGCTCCGGCACCGTGGCCTCCGTGGACCGTACCGGGGACGCGGCCCCGGGCGCCCAGTCATAGGCCTCCAGGTCCAGTTTCCCCACCAGACCCCTTCTTACCTTCCCATTTGGAAGTGTCCGCTCCACAAATATATAAGAATCCGGTATTTCCCGGAATACATCCCCCACCAGGTAGTCCTCCATGGTCCTGACCATGGCCGCTTTCCGCTCCTCTACGTCCGGCGCGTTCAGATAGGCCTCCGGCAGCATCAGCCGCAGGGCGGAGGGGGCGCCGCCCACGTATCCGCTCATGCCCTCCCAGTAGTCGGGCCGGGCGGAGAACTGGTCGCAGGCCAGCGCCGCCCATTTGGTCATATCCACGCCCTCCCGGGGCAGCAGGATGTCCGCGGGAGTAAAGATATCCTTCATAAGAGCACCTCCTCTTTGGTCTCCTTGCGCAAAGGGGACTTTTCTTTTCCCTTGCCTTGATTTTGTCAATTCTAGCAGATTTGTCATAGGATGACAAGAGGTGATGTGACATATGGAATTTACGCTGCTGGGGACCGATCCCCGGTATCTGTACTTAAAGCGGCGGCTGGAGCTGGACGGCCATCGGCTCACGCCCGACAGCCCCAACCAGATCGCGCCGCCCTCCTGGCGGCAGGGGGTGCCCTACTACAAGGACGAGATATACGTCATCGAAAACGCCGCCCTCACCGCCGAGGGGGCGCTGGAGCTTTTGATGCGCCGCTCCAACCGGGGCCTGGCGGGCATGGACGTGCTGGTAGTGGGCTATGGCCGCATCGGCAGCTTCGTGGCGGGGATGCTCTCCGGCCTGGGCGCCCATGTGACCGTAGCCGCCCGGAGTGCCCGGGCCCGGGCCTCCGCCAGGGCCAGCGGCTGTCAGTCGGTTGACATAACAAATATCCCACCCGTCTTTGACGGGGTGATCAACACCGTGCCCGCCCCGGTGCTGACGGGGGATTTCGGCGGCGCGCTGTGCATCGACGTGGCCAGCGCCCCGGGGGGCTGGGCCGCCGACGCGCCTGTACTGAAGGCCCCGGGCCTGCCGGGGCTCTACGCCCCCAAGACCGCCGCCGACGTGATGGCGGAGGCCATATATCGTGTGATGGAGGAAGATTCCCATGAGTAAACTGCGTCTGGGGCTGGCTCTGACCGGCTCGTACTGTTCCTTTGGAAAACTGGCAGCGGTGCTGCCGGAGCTGTGCCAGGCCTTCGATATCCAGCCCATATTCAGCGAGAACGCCCAGAAGGACAGCCGCTTCGGCAAGGGCGCGGCCTGGATGGAGCTGCTGACGGAAAAGACGGGCCGCGCCCCGGTGACCACCATCGCCGGTGCGGAGCCTCTGGGGCCCCAGGGGCTCATCGACGTGCTGGCCATCGTGCCCTGCACGGGCAACACCCTGGCCAAGCTCAGCCGGGGCATCACCGACTCCGCCGTCACCATGGCCGCCAAGGGCCATCTGCGAAACGGCAAGCCCGTGGTCATCGGCGTGTCCACCAACGACGGCCTGGGGGCCTCGGCGGAGAACATCGGGCGGCTGCTGGCGCGCAGGAACATCTATTTCGTCCCCTTCGGCCAGGACGACCCGGCGGCCAAGCCCACCAGCCTCAGCTGCGTCTACGAGCTGATCGGCCCCGCCGTCCGCGCCGCCGCCGAAGGAAAACAATTGCAGCCCATCCTCCGCTGAGGCACCGTTGCGCAAGGGGGAGCTCGAGGGGGACGGGAGTCCCGCCTCGAATGGGACCTGACGCCCCGCGGCAACGCGGCGAACGAAGTGAGGACTTTTGCGCAGCAAAAGTATCGGCGTCATTATAAGCAATTGCAGCCCATCCTCCACTGACGGTCCGCACAGGGCGGTCCCCGACCGCCCTGCGTCCCCCACACACTTGCTATTTTGGGGCATTTGTGCTATGATTTTATGGGAATCGTCCCCCGGAGGCGCAAAAATGTCCCAGACCGTGAAAAGGAAAAGAAAGCCCCATCACCTGACGCCAGGCAAGAAGCTCCTGCTGGTGCTGGTGCTCCTTTTGGTCTTTTCTGTGTGCAGCACCGTATTTCTGAATCTGTCCCGGCTGGACGAGGAGGAGCAGGTCCCCACCGACGGCTCCGGCTGGGAGAACTCCGTCACGGCCTACGTGCTGGCGGAGGAGGGCTCCACCACCGTCCCCTTCTACAACGAGGGCTTTGCCGTCGTGAAGCAGTGCGCCCGGGGTACCGAGGTGGAGCTGGAGAGCTGGGAGCCTTTCGTGTCCGAGAGCGAGGTGGAGTATTACCACGTCTATCTGGACGGCCAGTTCGGCTATATCCAGTGCCGGAACGTGACCGACAACAAGGTGGAGATACTCCAGGAGAACCGCATCTATGTGCGCTCCACCGTGAACCTTCTGGCGGAGCCGGGCAGCGTGGAGATCGGCAACCTGGTGGAGAAAGGCACGCTGCTGCGCCTGATGGGCTACGACTATTTCCGGGACGACGGCACCGTGAACATGTACCAGGTGAAGCTGGGCGACGAGCTGGGCTGGATCAAGAGCGACTATGTGGCCTTCAGCTACGACGACGCCATGAGCAACTGGACCAACGACCACGGCAGCTACAGCCAACATGAGATACGGGGCGACGACTACGGCGGCGGCGACGCGGCAGACCTGGATTACTTCCCCCACGAGAAGGGGGACTTTGCCGACGAGGGCAACGCTATGCCCGAGAACTGCTACAGCCTCTACATCGCCGCCACCCGGTCCGATATGGACTACGTGACCCGGAACCTGGAGATGGCGGAGGGCACCACCGTGAACACCTTCGTGTTCACCATCTTCGACGACGGCGAGATCGCCTATCCCTCCGAGCTGCTGGAGAGCTACGGCCTGGGCGGCAAATATGAGTGCGAGAACTCCATGGAGCAGTTCGCCGAGGTGGTGAAGATGGTCCAGGACGCGGGATACTACACCGTGGCCCGCATCTGCACCTTCCAGGACCGGATCCTGGCCCAGACCTTCCCCGAGTGGGCCATCACCAACGCCAACGGCACCCTCATGGAGCTGAACAGCTCTTACTGGCCCAGCGCCTACTGCCGGGACGTGTGGAAGCTGAAAGTGGGGCTGGCCGTGGAGGCGGTGGAGACCTTCGGCTTTGACGAGATACAGTTCGACTACGTCCGTTTCCCGGACTTCATCAGCGAGGGCGCGGACCTGAAGAACAACCTCAACGAGTCCAAGGCCCAGGCGGTGCAGCGGTTCCTCACCTACGCCTGCGACGTGCTCCACGCCCACGGGGCCTATGTGGGGGCGGACGTGTTCGGCGAGGTGGCCAACGATTACGTGGCGCCCTACGGCCAGTACTGGCCCGCCATCAGTACGGTGGTGGACGTGATCAGCGGCA
>CANROZ010000101.1 GCA_947632365.1 uncultured Oscillospiraceae bacterium | reverse complement strand
CGGGCGCTGGCCTTGCCCTTCACCGCGCCGGCCAGCTGGATGGCGCCTCCGTACAGCAGCAGCTTTTCCGTCAGGGTTGTCTTGCCCGCGTCCGGGTGGGAGATGATGGCGAAGGTCCGGCGGCGGGATATCTCGTGTCGCATGTCTGCCATAGAAAAAACCTCGTTACCAAATGTTTCACACAAAATGTAATATTACCACAAATACGGCCCAATAACAAGCGGCCCGCCGTGGCGGACCGCTTTCTCTTTTTGATCTTTATTTCACAACTCTTCTGGCGCTGTAAAAACGGGTGTTGTAGTAGGTCTCGGAGAGACCGGAGATCATGACTTTCCCGCCGCCGGAGGAGGCGTGGATGAACTGGTTGTTGCCGATATAGATGCCGGAATGGCCGATACAGGTCTTGGCGCCGTTGTAGAAGATGATGATATCGCCGGGCTGCAGGTCAGCGCGGGCCACCTTGGTGCCCACGGAGTTCTGGGCGGTGGCGGTGCGGGTGATAGAATAGCCGCACTGCTTGTACACATAGTAGACGAACCCGGAGCAGTCGAAACCGGAGGGGCTGGTGCCGCCGTAGACATAGCGCACGCCCAGGTACTGCTTGGCCTTGGCCACGATCCTCTCCCCGGCGGAGGAGTTGCCGCTGGGCTGGCTGGCGGTGCCCACAGAGAGATAATCCCCATGGATATAGCCGGAGATGCCGCTGTAATCCACCCGGTACCACTGGCCGGACTTGCCGTTGACGGTCACGGAGGTGCCCGCCATCAGCACCCGCTTGCTTGTGTAGGCGGTGGAGGGGCCCTCCCGCAGATTCACGCCCGCGGTGGTGAGGGCGGGGGTGGCGCTCATCTCGGTGACGCTGGCGGTAGCGCCGGACTGGGACAGATACTGCTTGTACACATAGCCGGACTGACCGTTATAGTTCACCGCGTACCAGTCGCCGGAGGCCCCGGTTATGGTCATCTTGGTGCCGCTGTTGTAGGTGCCCAGGATGGAGTAGCTGGTGGAGGGGCCGGAGCGCATGCGCACATAGTTCCCGGTGATGACCCCGGTGCCCTGGGCCTGGCTCTGGGGCTGGGCCTGAGGGGCGGAGCTGCCGCCGGAACCGGAGGAGACGGAAACATAGCTGCTGGATATGTAGGCAGTGGCGCTGTTATAGGTCACCTTGTACCAGCCGCCGGATACGCCCACCACAGGCAGGGTCGTCCCCCGGCTCACCTGGCCCACGGTCCCGTAGGACGTAGAGGGGCCGGAGCGCACGTTCACCACACTGCCCGTGACGGTCCCGGTGCCGAAGTCGGCATTGGCCTCCGTGGAGAAGGACAGGTACTGTTTGCTCATATACCCATTCTCGCCCCGGTACCAGACCTTATACCAGCCGTCGGTGTCCCCGGTGACCAGCACCACCGTGCCTCTGGGCAGGCAGCTGAGGATGGAGCTGGAGGTGTTGGGCTCGCCCCGCAGATTCAGCGCGGAGGCCGTCACCGTGGCGGCGCCCTCGCTGTCGGCCCGGGCCTGGGCAGCACCCAGGACCACGGTCAGGCAAAGCGTCACCGCCAGGATGACCGCCAGCCGGAGCAGCGTTCTGCCGCGTTCTGCCCTGCTCATATCAGCGGGTGGACAGCGCCCGGTCCAGCCACACGCTGGCCACGTCCATAGCCGCGTACAGGCTGTCCTTCTCGCTCTTCTTCACGACGCGGTCCCGGCTCTTCAGGTCCGGGTCCGTCAGCTGCAGCTGCACGGAAACGCGGGTGGCCACGTCCAGGTCCTTGATCTTCTTGGTGTCCAGGATCTGGAGCATGATGATATACTTCTCCGCCATGCTGCCGAAATAGATCAGATTGTCCTTCCTCCGCAGGGGATGGCCCTTGTACTCCAGAGCCGCCGTCTTCTTCTCTGCCATGGGAACGCCTCCTAGCGTCTTTTGCGATTGTTACTGAATTGTAACACATCGTTTCTATTCTGTCAACATCATTGCATGATTTTTTGGAAAAAAATATCCGCCCCTTCCCGGCAAAAAGGGAGCCGGGAAAAAGCGGATATCTGCGTACTGTGTCTCTAAACTGTTTATCGGTTTCAGCCTTCGGTGCTCTCCGAGGGCACTTCCGTCGCAGGCGGCTGCGGTACCGCTGTCGCAGGCGGCTGCGGTACCGCTGTCGCAGGCGATTGCGGTACCGCTGTCGCAGGCGGTTGCGGTACCGCCGTCGCGGGCGGCGGCGCGTCTGTCACAGGAGGCGGCGCGTCTGTCACGACAGGTGCGTCCGTCGCAGGAGGCGGCGTCGGCGTATCCTGGGCAGGCGGCGCAGTGGGGTTGTCTACAGGCGGTGTCGTAGGATTGGTCACGGGCGGCGTATCCTGGCCGCCGGGCGTGGGCTGGGTCTGGCCGCCGCCGTCTGGTGTGTTCACAGGCGGGGCCGTTATGGCGGGCGGAGCCGTCACCGGAGGCGGAGCCTCCTGCTGCTGCGAGCTGCTGCTGCCGCTGGACTGCTTCACGCCGCTCCACAGGCCGCCACCCTTGCCGACGGTGGGCGTCTTGAAGCCCCACCAGCTCAGGCCGTCATGGATACGCACCATGACGCTGCGCCATATCTGGGCCGCGGGGTTGGACCAGAAGTACATCTGCGCAGGATAGCGGTAGCCCGTCCAGACCGCCGCCACATAGTAGCGGCTGAAGCCGACGAAGTAACGGTCGCAGTCGTTGCTGGTGGTGCCCGTCTTGCCCGCGATGGCGGTGGTGCCAAAATAAGCCATGGTACCAGTGCCGTTCTGCACGGCGTTCTGGAGCATATCGTCAATGTTCCAAGCGGTATTGGCCTTCACGGCCACCTGCTGTCGGGCGGGGTTATTGAGGACCACGTTGCCGTTGCTGTCCTCCACATAGGAGTAGGTGCGGCCATAGCTCATGACGCCGTCGTTGACGAAGGCGGTATAGGCCTGGGCCATCTCCTTGGGGGTGATGCCGTAGTTCAGCTGCCCCAGGGCCAGGGCCGCGTAGCCGTAGTCGGTGACCACGCTCCCGGTGTTCTTATCCACATGGTCCCGCACCAAGTTCTTGAAGCCGAAGCGGTTGGTCAGGTAGTTCCAGCTGGCCTGCAGACCGATACGGTCCAAGACCTGGGCCGCCACGGTGTTCAGGGACCGGGCCACGCCCTGGCGGACGGTGACCCAGCCGCTGTGGCCGCCGCCGGAGTTGCGGGGATACCAGCTGGTGCCGTGTAGCTTCACGCTGGGGCTGTCGTTGACGGTGGTGTTCTGGGTGATGAGGCCCAGATCCAGGGCCGGGGCGTACACCGCCACGGGCTTGAAGGAGGACCCGGGCGGGCGCACATATTCGGTAGCGTAGTTCTCCACCAGGGAGCCCGTCTTCACGCCTGTGTCGCCTGCCAGGGCCAGTATCTCTCCGGTGTAGGGCTCCATGACCACGATGGCAGCGCTCAGCTTCTGGCCGGAGGGGTTGTAGTAGGACGAGGGCAGGTTGCTGCTGTTCTGGAATATCTCGTCCACCACCCGCTGGATGCGGGTGTTCATGCAGCAATAGATGTTATAGCCGCCGTTGTAGATGAGCATCTCCGCCTGACGGCTGGTGATGCCCTTCGCCTCTGCCAGGTCCGCCGACAGCTCCCAGATGAGGGAGTCCACGTAATAGGAGTGGATGGGTACCTCATAGCCCTCGTCCTCGGCCCGCTTGAACACCAGGGTCTCGGCCTTGGCCTGGTCGCACTCCTCCTTGGTGATGTAGCCCTGCTTGTACATCTGGGTGAGGATCAGCTCCTGGCGCGCCTTGTTGCGGGCCCGGCTCTCCGGCCCGATGTAGGGGTCGTAGAGGGAGGGGTTGTTGGTGATGCCGATGAGGCTGGCGCACTCCGCCAGGTCCAGCTGCCAGACTTCCTTATTGAAATATTCACGGGCCGCGGCGCCCACGCCGTAGCAGCCCTCGCCCAGATACATCTCGTTCAGATACCAGGCCACGATCTCCTGCTTGGTGTATTTCTTCTCGAACTCCAGGGCCTGGAATATCTCCAGCAGCTTTCGCTGGACCGTCACCTGGTCCTTGCCCGTCAGGTTCTTGATCAGCTGCTGGGTGATGGTGGAGCCGCCGAAGGTGTCCTGCATGGACAGGAACATGTTGCCGAAAGCGCCCACGGTACGCCACCAGTCCACGCCCTTGTGGTTGTAGAACCGGGCGTCCTCGATGGCCACGGCGGCGTGCTCCATGTGGATGGGTATCTGGTCATACTCCACCCAGATACGGTTCTCCGTGGCGTGCAGGACCTCCAGCTCGGTCTTCTCTCCGGTGTTCGGGTCCACCGCCCACACGGTGCTGGACAGGGCGCTGGACAGCTCCTCCGGCGTCAGGTCCAGGTCGGTCATGCAGGTCTTCACGTACACCGCGAAGATACAAGCCAGCACCATGCCCGTGGTGATGAACACCAGCAGCGCCGTGATGACCACCTTCACGCCCATGCGCAGCACGAACCCGGCCCCGGCGGCGGCGGTATCCACCACCTTGCCCGCGGTCCGGCGCGCCTTGCGCATCTTGCGGCTGGTGTGCCAGGCCTTCACGCGCTTCATCATATTTCCGATCTTGCGAAAAACGTTCACAGATGCCCCTCCGGATGTTATCGGTCCAAGTGCAACGTACAAAAGGTTACAATTATGGTCACAGTTGTAATTATTATAGCACAGTTTTTCTCGGTTGTATATCCCATTTGTGAAGAAAAAATGAGCGGTCTCTTAATTTTCGGCGCATGAGCCGGGCCCGGGGCGGGCATACTCCACGCTGGGAGGGGTGGACATGAAGACCAGCGTGAAGATCGCCCTGTGCGTGATACTGATGCTTTTCGCGGCGGCCAGCCTACTGGCGGTGCTCAGCGACCTGGGCGCGCTGCCCAAAGCGGAGACCGCCCAGGCGGAGACGGGCTATGAGCTGCGAAATTGGGAGGGCTTCATCGCCCTGTTCTCGCCGCCGGGCGGCCGGGCCCCTGTGGGGATGACGGAGATACGGGTGGCGGACCTGCCCCCCATGGACCGCCTGGCCCTGGCCGAGGGCATCCGCCGGGACACCTACGACGAGATCGTCCGCCTGCTGGAGGATTTCGGCGCCTGAGGACGGCAAATCCCTTTTTTCCCTCTTGCAATCCGGCGGTCCAGGCTTTACAATAGAGATACCATCACAGGAGGGACGATATGGACAGCGAATTTGGCGCCAGCTATATCACCATCGAGGACGACGACGGCAATGAGTTCGAGCTGGAACATCTGAGCACGTTGGAGTTCGAAGGCGATGAATACATGGTCTTTCTCCCCGCCGACATGGACGAGGACGACCCGGATTACGGCTTCATCATCCTCCAGGTGGAGGAAGTCGACGGCGAAGAGCAGTTCGTCTCCGTGGACGACGAGGATAAGCTCCAGCGGGTGTACGAGTATTATATGCAGCAGGTCTTCTCCGAGGAGGAGCAGGACCCGGCGGAGTGACGCACAGTTGAAAAGACAACCTGCCCTGTTCGTGGTCTCAAGGGCCCGATTGGACCCACATCTCTTATAAGGGATGCCATATACGGCGGCGGAGCGCAGGCCTCCCGGCTCAGCCGGACGTTGGAAGCGCAGAAACCGCCATGAGGCGACCCACCTGCCAAGTTGTGCAGGTTACAAATCGGCCCCCACGGCAGGGCGGGCCTCGTCGGAGCAAAGGCAACTTTGCTCCGATGAGTTTTTTATGGGCAAAAGACGGCCCCCTCGTCTGAGGGGGCCGTCTACTTCATTTCCCGAGATTGATCTCGCCGTGTTCTTTTTCATACTGCTCGACGCATCGCCGAATAAGGATCAGCACCTGACTGTTCGCCGACCTTCCCTCATAGTCCGCAACGACATGCAGCTTGTCCAACAAATCCTGCTCAATGCGGATGGAGAGACTCTTTATAGCCATAAAAACACCTCATAATAAACATATTTTATGTTTATTTTAG
>CANROZ010000100.1 GCA_947632365.1 uncultured Oscillospiraceae bacterium | reverse complement strand
TCGCTCGATGCTTGCAGCTAAAGCTTTTTGCGAGACGCCTCCACTGGCAAAGCCAGTGGTTTCCGAAGCCAATAAAAAGCGCACCGCCGATCTGGCGGTGCGCAAGCGTTGTGCACGATCCTCTATCTTTGGCTTTTATAGGCCTCATAGGTCTCCCGGTCGATCATCCCACTGGACAGCATCCGCTCCGACCAGGCCCGCAGGGCATCCACCGCGGCGGTGATGTGGTCCAGTTCCTTCTGGATGCTGACAAAGTCTTTTACCTCGTCCCGGTCGATGCTTCCGTCCACGGCGATCTCGATGAATCGCTCCTGCCTCCGTTGCACAGAGTTGAGAGAAGCCAGCATCTCCAGTGCGATCTGGCTCAATTCTTTGTCGAACTGTATCTCGGGAACGTACCGCTTGCCGATGTCGCACTGGTGGGTACAGTAGTAGTTACACAGATTCAGCGCATTATACTTCTCTGCCATGCAGACTACCTCATCGGGACGCGGTGTTTCGCCGCCATCGATCCGTTCGATACGATCCGCGCTAATCCAGCCCAGCATCTCACTAGCCCGTTCCCGAGACAGCTTCAGCTTTTCCCGAGTGACATGGTAGATATTTTTGTCTTCTTTTACCGATAGCCGTCCCATGTTCCTCTCCCTCTGTTAAACATCGTTATTTATGATCAAGTATAGCATGCGCCGCAGTCCCCTGCAAGAGGAGGCTGCGGCGCTCCTTTCTGGCTTTACAATATCACTTGAACTGCACACCTGCGGAGATGGTGAGGGTACAGGGGACCTGTGTCAGCAGCCAGTCCCCCTCCTCTCCGGTGATGTACGCCTCGAAGGCTTCGTCTGTGTTGATGTATTCATAGAGCTTGCTGGGGTATTCGTCCTCCGGGTCGTCCGCCGCGCCCAGCGCCAAATAGCCTGAGTCATCGCTCTGCTCCGTTTTCAGCACGTACTTCCCCACAGGGATGTCCCGGCCGAACACATAGGTGCCGATCTGGATCTGGGCCGTGCGCTCGATGCCCCGGTCCACGACCTCCGTCTGCACCTGCTCCAGCAGAGCCGTCAGCGTGTCGTCGTCGTACCCGCTCAGGTCGATGATCTGCTCCGGCGCCGCCGCTTCCGTCTCAGACCCGGCGGTCTCCGACGCCGCTGCGGCGTCGGGCGCGGGCAGTGCCGACGCCGCCGCCAGCACCAGGCATACTGCAAGAAATCCTGTGAATAGTTTTCGCATGTTTTCGCCCTCCTTTTTCTTTTTCTCCTCCATCATAGCGCGGCCGCCCGCAAATCTGTCTACCATCGTCGACAATAATTCGCGCAAAAAACACGACTGTTGTAAAGGCACATCTATCTGCCTGCAGAAAGGAGCAGAGAACATGCTTTACAACAGTCGGATAACAGGGCAGGTCATCGGCGTACTGCGGACCCAGCGGGGCATGTCCCAGGAGGTCCTCTCCGGCCTGGCCGGGATCGCCCGGAGCCACCTGGCCATGATCGAAAACGGGAGCAAAAGCGCCAACGTGGAGACCTTATGGCGCATCGCCCAGGCACTGGATATGCGTCTGAGCGAGCTTATGCGCCTGGTGGAGGAGAAGACCTCCGAGGCCGAAAGAAACAGCAAGGGATGGGGCTGACCCATCCCTTGCTGTTTTGATCCTGCCGCTCAGTCCGCTGCGGCGGAGAGAGTCACCGTGTCGGTGATGGGGACGTAGGCGTCCGCCGCGGCACGGGCCAGGGCCACGAAACCGTCGTGGGTGGTGGTGTCATAGGACTCCAGATCGTTCCACAGGAACACGCCCTTGGCCTCATAGCCCGCGTCCTGGCCGTTCAGGTATACGTTGGACGCCGCCTCATAGGCCGCCTTGTCCGACGCGTCCCCCGCCATCACATAGTCCTCTGTGATGACCGCGCCGCTGCTCATATCGGTCTCCAGATACCGGGCGCAGACGGAAACGGGGGTCAGCACCCCGTCGGAGCAGTCGAAGCGGACGAACTCGTCCCAGGCCATCTCCATGGTGCTGTTGGCGCTGTCCACCCAGAAGCACCAGCCTTCCGCCGTCCGGCTGAGCCGGAAGGACTCGAAATAGCTGGCGCACACGCCCACGTCGGTGAGATAAGTGCTGTCAAAGGCCCCGGCGGAGCCGTCCGTCACGCTGGACACGCAGTATATCCGCCCGTCCACCAGGTCGAAGAGATGGGCCCCCAGGGTGGCGGACGCGCCCTGGTCGAACACCACCATCTCCGGGGTGCCGTCCAGGTCCAGGTCGATGAAGCCGATACCGCTGATCCCCTCCGGCCACAGGGCCGAGAAGATGTCGAAATTCCCCTCCAGGAATGTCAGATAGCTCTCCGCCCAGCCCTCCGCGGGCTGGGGAAGGATCACCGTCTCCGGCACGACTGTGGGCTCCGCCGCGCCGCTCATGGTCAGCACGCACGCCAGCACCAGCAAAAGGGTCAGGATCTTGCCAAGGATCTCCATGGGCCCACCTCCGTGTATTATGTAAATCACCTGCTCTATTATATCCGCCGCCGGTCGGAAAAGTAAAGGGCCGCCGGGAAACTGTAATAACTTGTAATTTACATAATACATTCTTTTCGCCGGGGCTTGACAGCGACGGAAAAACGTGGTAGATTAGCACTCGAAGAAAAAGAGTGCTAATCGCCTGGAAAGGAAGCGTATTCATATGGCGAAAAAACAGTTCAAGGCTGAGTCGAAGCGGCTGCTCGACCTGATGATCAACTCCATCTACACCCACAAGGAGATATTCCTGCGGGAGATCATCTCCAACGCCTCCGACGCCATCGACAAGCTGTGCTACAAATCCCTGACGGACGAGACCGTGGGCATGACCCGGGAGGATTTCCGCATCACCGTAGACGCGGACAAGGACGCCCGCACCCTGACGGTCAGCGACAACGGCATCGGCATGACCAAGGAGGAGCTGGAGAACAACCTGGGCGTCATCGCCTCCAGCGGCACCCGGCTGTTCCGGGACAGCCTCTCGGAGGATGAGGCGGCCGCGGACGTGGACGTGATCGGCCAGTTCGGCGTGGGCTTTTACTCCGCCTTCATGGTCTCCGACAAGGTGACGGTGCTCACCCGCGCCTTCGGCGAGGACCAGGGCTGGAAGTGGGAGTCCGCCGGGGCGGACGGCTACACCGTCACAGCCTGTGAGAAGGATACCGTGGGCACGGACGTGATCATGCACCTGAAGCCCGACGCCGACGCGGAGGATTACAGCGCCTATCTGGAGAGCTGGAAGCTGAAGGAGCTGGTCAAGAAATACTCCGACTATGTGCGCTGGCCCATCCACATGACCGTGGAGCGCCGGGAATGGGACGAGAAGGGCGGCGAGGACGGCAAGGGCGCCTACAACACCATTGCCGAGGACCAGGTGGTCAACACCATGGTGCCCATCTGGCAGCGGCCCAAGAGCGAGGCCAGCGACGACGACTGCAAGGCCTATTACAAGGAGCACTTCCACGACAGCGCCGACCCGGTGGGGGTCATCCGGGTGAACGCGGAGGGCCTGACCAGCTACAAGGCCATGCTGTTCATCCCCTCTCAGGCTCCCTACGACTACTACACCCGGGACTATCAGCCGGGGCTGCAGCTGTACTCCGCTGGGGTGATGATCATGGACAAGTGCGCCGACCTGGTGCCGGAACACTTCCGGTTCGTCCGGGGAGTGGTGGACTCCCCCGATCTGAGTCTGAACATCTCCCGTGAGCTTTTGCAGCACGACCGCCAGCTGAAGATCATCGCCGGGAACCTGGAGAAGAAGATACAGGCGGAGCTGAAGCGGCTCATGGAGGAGGATCGGGAGAAGTACCTGACCTTCTACAAGGCCTTTGCCCCCCAGCTGAAATACGGCGTGGTGGGCGATTTCGGCATGCACAAGGATCAGCTGAAGGACCTGCTGCTGTTTTACAGCGTGGCCCAGGACAAGCTCATCAGCCTGAAGGAATACGCCGAGGCCATGCCCGAGAGCCAGAAGAAGATATACTACGCCTGCGCCGAGACGGACAAGCGGGCGGCGGCCCTGCCCCAGGCGGAGACGGTGAAGGCGGCGGGCTATGACATGCTGTGCCTGACCGACAGTGTGGACCAGTTCGTGATGCAGATGCTGGGCAAGTTCGAGGAGAAGGATTTCTGCAACGTGACCAGCGACGATCTGGGCCTGGAGAGCGACGAGGAGAAGAAGGACACCGAGGAGAAGGCCGAGGCCTCCAAGGCGCTGCTGGACTTTGTGAAGGAGAGCCTGGGCGGCGCGGTAGAGACGGTACGCCTGAGCCACAAGCTGAAGAGCCAGCCCGTGTTCCTCACCACGGAGGGCGAGGTGACGCTGGAGATGGAGAAATACTTCAAGGACCTGCCCGGGGTGCCGGACGCAGAGCGGATCAAGGCCAAGCGGGTGCTGGAGCTGAACGGCGCCCACCCCGCCTTCGCGGCGCTGGAGAAGGCCTACGCCGAGGACAAGCCCCGGGCGGCCCGGCTGGCCATAGTGCTGCTGGCCCAGGCCCAGCTGATCGCGGGGCTGCCCCTGGACGACCCCGCCGCCTACACAGAGCTGGTCTGCGGCCTGTTCTGAGACAAAAAGCGCATAGAAAAGGAGCGGTCCTCTGACCGCTCCTTTCCCGTACATAAGGGGGTATATCGACGCTTACATAAAGGGGATGCCTATTTGGGATGGCAGGCGCTGCACTGGCCGCTGTGGACGCAGCCGCTGCACCCGCCAACGCAGCCACCCTTGCCGGACTTTCGGTCCCGGCGCATGGAGCGCACCACGCCGATCACGCCTGCGACGATGCACAGCCCCACCAGGATATCGCCGCCGTACTGGGCCAGGAAGCTGCCCATGGCTCACACCTTCGCGGCGACGCTGCGGGCGTTTTTCGCGGCGACATGCTCCAGGTCCGGGGCAGGCCGCAGCAGCAGCCAGAGCATGCCTGCCAGCACCAGGATGGCCGCCACGGTGCCCAGGCCGAAGCCCGCCCCGGTGAACAGCTGCCCCGCCTGGTAGACGATCAGGCTCACCGCGTAGGCGAAGCCGCACATCCAGCCGATGGCCGCCCAGGTCCATTTGGCGCTCATCATCTCCCGGCGGATAGCGCCGATGGCGGCGAAGCAGGGAGCGCACAGCAGGTTGAAGATCATGAAGGAATAGGCGGTGATCCCGGTGTAGGCCGCGCCGATCTGGGCGGTCAGGTTGCCCGGATACAGCACGCCCAGGGTGCTGACCACCTCCTCCTTGGCGATGAGCCCGGTGATGGTGGCCACGGTGGCCTGCCAGGTGCCGAAGCCCAGGGGCGCGAACAGGAAGGCGATGGCGCCGCCGATGGCTGCCAGCAGAGAGGCGTTGTTGTCCTCCACCATGCCGAAGTGGCCGTTCTCCACGCCGAAGCCCTGGAGGAACCACAGCACGATGGAGCTGAGCAGGATGATGGTCCCGGCCCGCTTGATGAAGCTCCAGCCCCGCTCCCAGGTGGCCCGCAGCACGTTCTTGGCCTGGGGCGCGTGGTAGGCGGGCAGCTCCATAACGAAGGGGGCGGGCTCCCCGGCGAAGGCCCTGGTCTTTTTCAGGATGATGCCGCTGACGACCACAGCGGCGATGCCGATGAAGAAGGCGGAGGTGGCCACCCAGGGGCTCTCTCCGAACAGGGCCCCGGCGAACAGGGCGATGATGGGCATTTTCGCCCCGCAGGGGATGAAGCCTGTGGTCATGATGGTCATTTTCCGGTCACGGTCCTGCTCGATGGTGCGGCTGGCCATGATGCCCGGCACGCCGCAGCCCGTAGCCACCAGCATGGGGATGAAGCTCTTGCCGCTCAGGCCGAAGCGGCGGAATATCCGGTCCATGATGAAGGCCACACGGGCCATATAGCCCACGTCCTCCAGGATGGCCAGCAGCAGAAACAGCACCAGCATCTGGGGCACGAAGCCCAGCACGGCGCCCACGCCGCCCACGATGCCGTCCAGCACCAGGC
>CANROZ010000099.1 GCA_947632365.1 uncultured Oscillospiraceae bacterium | reverse complement strand
CATAAACTATTGCAATAGTGTGGAAGGAAGTACATAAACATGAAGCTGTTCGATTCGGAGCTGAAGGTGATGCAGGTGCTGTGGGACCGGGGGGACACCACCGCCAAGGAGATATCCAACATCCTGGCCGACGCCGTGGGCTGGAACATGAACACCACCTACACGGTCATCAAAAAATGCGTGGCCAAGGGGGCCATCCGGCGGCAGGAACCCAATTTCCTGTGCCATGCCCTCATCACCCGGGAGGAGGTCCGCTCGGCGGAGGCCGGAGCGCTGGTGGAAAAGCTCTTTGACGGCTCGCCGGAGCTGCTGTTCGCCTCCCTGCTGGGAGGCAAGCCCCTCACCAAGGAGCAGATACAGCGGCTGCGGGGCTGGATCGATGAGCAGGAGGATAAGTCATGACCCTGCTGGAGATGAGCCTGGCCGGAGCCCTCATCATCCTGGCGGCCGCTCTCATCCGTGCCCTGGGAAAGGATCGGCTGCCCCTGTGGAGCTTTGAGGCCCTGTGGGCCCTGGCCTGCCTGCGGCTGCTGGCCCCGGTACGTCTGCCTTGGCGGTTCAGCGTCTGGGCAGCGCTGGACCGGGCCTCCGCCGCGGTCCCGGCGGCAGTCCCGGCGGTACCGGGGACGGCCCTGCCTGACGGCCCGTTAGTCGACATGATCCAAACGCCCGCCATCGCCGCGCCCAGTGCGCCCACCCTGTCCCCCTGGACGGTGGCGTGGGCGGCGGGGGCCTGCGCGCTGGCGCTGGCCTTCGCTGTCAGCTACGTCCGCGCCCGCCGTCGGTTCCGCGCCTCGGAAGCGGTCCAGGACGGCCCCATTGGCCAGTGGACGGCGGCCTGTCCCCTGCGCCGGAGGGTGTCGGTGCGTCTGTCGGACCGGATCGCCGCGCCCCTGACCTACGGCCTCTTCCGCCCGGTGATCCTGCTGCCCCGGTCCATGGACCGGACGGACAGCGGGACCCTGGGCTATGTGCTGGCCCACGAGCTGGCCCACATCCGCCGCTTCGACGCCGCCCGAAAGCTGGTGCTGGCGGCGGCGGTATGCCTGCACTGGTTCGACCCGGCGGTGTGGCTGATGCTGGTGCTGGCAGGCCGGGACATGGAGCGCTCCTGCGACCGGGCGGTATTGGACGCCTACGGCGCCGACGCACGGGCCGACTATGCCCGGGCCCTGCTGACCCTGGAGGAGCGGCGGGCCGATCTTGGCATGGCCAGCGGCTTTGCCAAAAACGCCATCGAGGAAAGGATACATTCTATCATGAAGATAAGACCCAGATCATTTTTCAGCGCTTTGCTGGCGCTGGTGCTGGTGCTGGCCGTGGGCAGCCTGTTCGCCACCGCCGCCCCGGAGGACGAGGCCGTGATCGGCGGCGCCGACGGCCCCACTGACGTGACCGTCTCCGACGCCCCATCCACCGTGTTATCCGGCGACGTGATGGCCTCCTCGGACGGGACCATCTACGTGTTCACCGCCGATGGAAAGCCCGTCAGCATGACCCAGCAGGAGTATAAGCTCCTCTTCCAGCCCGTGGAGGTGGAGTGGTGGACAGCAGAGGAGTATGCCGCTTGGCTGGAGCAGGAGAAAAAAGACCTGCAGGACTGCCTGGGCCAGCGGGCCTGGACCAATGCCGACGGCTGGTTCACCTGGACCCAGGAGAAGATCGACGAGACCATCCAGATGTATGAACAGATACTGGTGGAGATCGAAAACGGCCTGCTGGTGTCCAAGACCGTGGACGGCAGCAGCGACGTCGCCCTGATGCAGGGCGACGGAGACGCGCGGGACACTCTGTTCGACAGTACCGAGGACGGCATCGTCATGTACAAGTATGACGATGACGACACGGGCTGGACCATCCACGCGATGACGGAGGACGAGGCCGTCGCCATGCAGGAGCAGAACGGGGCCATCGCCGCCCAGCGGCAGCAGCTGGAGGAACAACTGTCCCAGCTGGACGAGGAGCGGGCTCAGATCGAGCAGAAGCTGGCGTCCATAGCGGAGGCGGAGGAACAGACAGAGCGGCTGGCCGGGTGGGAGGACGTTCTGGCCCCCTATGCCCCCTTCGGCGTGACATATAAATATAATGAACAGACGGACGATGTGGAGCTTTACTGGAACGGCCAGCGGGTCCGGGGCATCTACGACGGCACGGCGGGGGTGTGGATCAGCGAGCACTCCGGCAATGGCACCTGGCCCGAGGGTACGCGGGAGCTGATCGCCCAGTACACCGACGGCGAGCTGACGGGCCTGCATCTGGCCACGGAGGAGGAACAGGCCCAGTGGGACAGGCTGCGGGAGCAGTCCGGCGCCTCCCCTGACCCCACGGGGGCCGTCCCCCCGGCGGAGGCGGAGACGGACGAGATCCCCGCAGAGGCCGTCCAGCCCATGCTGGAGAGCGACGGGACAGTGACCGTCCCGCCCGATGAGAACGTCACCGTGTTTTTCGAACAGGCGGACGGCGCCCCTTACGGCAGGCTGGAGAGCGGCGGACCCCTCCGTGTCGGCCAGGCGACCGTCGCCGGGGGCAGCACGGTGTCGGTGAGCCTCACCACCCGGACGGACGCCGCGCTCACGGTGTCGCTGCGCGGCGGCGCTGACAGTATGGGCCAGAGCGCACAGCTGAAGGCGGGCCAGGCGCAGACCGTCACCTTCTCCCCGGAGAAGGCCGACACATATGGGATATACCTGACCAACAACGGCGAATACCCGGTGGAGTTCATCGCCAGCTGGATCGTGAGCTGAAAACCGCATAAAATCACCGCCGGAGGCAGGTGCCTCCGGCGGTGTTGATTTTTACGCGATGCGGCGGTGAGGATGCACGCTCGCCGGGCGGCGGTCCCGGTGGCGGTGCAGCTGTGTCGGGTCGGCATACCAGCGGGCCCGGTCGTGGATGTGGGGCAGCTCATGCTCCGCCTGATGCTGGGCGCTACGGCGGTACCGCTCCTGATGGCGGCGCAGCCGCCGGATGCACACCACGCAGGCGGGGATCAAAAACAGGTCCGCGCACATCCAGGCCGACGGGGAGGCGAAGCATACCGCGGAGAAACCGAAAGCGGGCACCAGCAGCCAGCTCACGCTCATCCGGGCGATCATCTCCATGGCGCCGGACAGGATGGCCAGCACGCTGTAGCCCATGCCCTGGATGGACATGCGCAGGATCACCACCAGCGCCAGCGCCGGGAAGAACGCGGTGAGGGTGCGGATGAAGCGGCTCACCAGGGCGATGAGCTGGGCGGTATCCTCCCCCGGGTCGGTGAACCAGGCCGCGCAGCCGGGGGCGAAGGCCATCATAGCGGCAAAGCTGACCAGGGCATAGGCGCAGCCCACCGCCACGCTGGCCCGCACGCCCTTGCCCAGGCGGTCCAGCTTGCCCGCGCCCACGTTCTGGCCGCAGTAGGTGGCCATGGCGGCGCCCAGAGCGTCCAGGGGGCAGTACAGCAGGTTTTGCAGCTTGGCCCCGGCGGCCTGTGCGGCCACATAGAGGCTGCCCAGACCGTTGACGGCGGTCTGCAGGATGATGGAGCCCACGGCGGTGATGGAGAACTGCAGCCCCATGGGCACGCCCATGACGCACAGGTCCCGGCAGAGCTTTTTGTCCGCCCGCCGCTCCGCCCGGCTCAGGCGCAGGATGGGGAACCGCCGCCCGGCATAGGCCAGACACGCCAGGCCGGACACCGCCTGGCTCAGCACGGTGGCCAGGGCGGCCCCCGCCACCCCCAGGCCGGACCACAATATGAACGCCAGGTCCAGGGCGATGTTCAGCACCGAGGACAGGGCCAGAAAATACACCGGGGTGCGGCTGTCGCCCAGGGAGCGGAGCACCCCCGCCAGCAGGTTATAGAGGTAGGTGGCCGGGATGCCCATAAAGACGATGAAGATATACCGCCAGGCGTCGGCAAATATATCCGCCGGGGTGTCCATGGCGGTGAGGATGGCCCGGCAGGCCAGGCCCGTGGCCACGGTCATGACCAGGGCGAAGGCCGCCGAAAGATAGGCGGCGTTGGCCACGTACCGCCGCATTTTGCTGTGCTCCCCGGCGCCCATCTCCCGGGCCACGGGGATGGCGAAGCCGCTGCACACCCCGGTGCAGAAACCGATGATGAGAAAGCTGATGGACCCGGTGGAGCCCACCGCCGCCAGGGCGTTGGCCCCCAGCAGGCGCCCCACGATCATGGCGTCCACCATATTATACATCTGCTGAAAGAGCAGTCCGAACAGCGTGGGCAGCGCGAAGCCCAATATGAGCTTCAGGGGGCTGCCGACGGTCAGGTCCTTTGTCATGGGATGCGATCCCTCCTTGGAAACAGGGTATTGCCGCCCGGGGCCGCCGTTCCCCGGGTCAGCCACACATTATAGACACCTGCGAGGCGGATTTCCAGCGCAAAAATAGATGATTTTTCCCCCGCCCCGGCCCCGCCCTTTTGAGCATTATGAGGGAAGATGTGAAAAACCGCACAAAAAGCCGCCGGGCACGCCTCCGGCGGTTTGTCGATGGTGTTATGTTCCCCAAAATTTCCCATAAAATGGCAGCTCGTACAAAAACAGCGGTCCTATTTTGTATAGTATTTTCCGTTGACACCTCGTCTGATTTGTTGTATATTCACAATATGATATACTGAAAACGTTACCGGGAAGGTTTTCAGTTTGAAGGAGGGCTGTGCTTGACCATCAAGGACGTGGCGGCATACTGCGGCGTGAGCGTCAGCACAGTATCCAGGGTGCTCAACGATCACCCCGACGTGAAGGACGACGTGCGCCAGCGGGTGCGCCAGGCCATCACCGAGTGCGGCTATGTGCCCAACAACAGCGCCCGGGCCCTGGTCCTGAGCCGCTCCACCGCCATCGGCGTGGTGAGCCGTGGCGTGGACAACCCCTTCCTCTCCTCCCTCATCCGGGTGCTGAGCCGACAGATACACCAGCTGGGCTACACCATGGTCCTGCACCAGATCGCCACCCAGGACGACGAGGTCCAGGCCGCGGCGGTGCTCCAGCGGGAGAAGAAGCTGCTGGGGGTCATCTTTCTGGGCGGGCGGTTCAACTACACCGAGCAGGAGCTGCGCCAGCTCACGGTCCCCTTCGTCTGCTGCACCTACACCAACACCTTCGGCGATCTGGACCGGGACGCCTACTCCTCCGTCTCCATCCATGACGAGCGGGAGGCGGAAAAGGCGGTCCGCTATCTGGTCCACCACGGCCATCGGCGCATCGCGGTACTGCTGGACGACCCGGCGGACAACTCCATCGGCCAGCTCCGTTTTCAGGGCTACCGCCGGGCGCTGGAGGACTGCGGCATCGACTATGACCCGGCTCTGGCGGTCATCACCGGGGACTACGCCCTGTCCGCCGCCTACGACGGGGTGTGCCGCCTCATCGACAGCGGCGTGGGCTTCACCGCCCTGATGGCCATCTCCGACAATCTGGCCATCGCCGCCATCAAGGCCCTGACGGACCGGGGCCTGTCCGTGCCGGAGGACTGCTCCGTCATCGCCATCGACGGGCTGGACATCTCCGCCTACACCGTGCCCACCCTCACCACCCTGTGCCAGCCCGCCGCCGAAATGGCCCGGGAGAGCGTGCAGATGCTCATCGGCCTGATCGAGGGCACGGGCGTCCATCGCCATCGGCTCGTGGAGACCACCCTCCGCCCGGGCGGTTCGGTGGCCGCGCTGGCCGACACATGATACGATCACTTCGGCGCTGCCGTGTGAAATATTTTTTGAAAGGAACTCCCAAAATGAAGAAAGTCCTTGCGCTCATCCTGGCACTGGTGATGTGCCTGAGCCTCTCCGCGGCGGCATTTGCCGCTGATGAGGGCTCCGTGTATTGGCTGAACTTCAAGCCGGAATCCGACGAGGTCCTGCAGCAGATCGCTGCGATGTACAAGGAGGAGACTGGCGTGGAGGTCAAGGTGGTCACCGCCGCCTCCGGCACCTACAGCCAGACCCTCAATTCCGAGATGGATAAGTCCGATCCTCCCACCCTGTTCGTCATCGGCAACACCGCTGGCGTGCACGACTGGCAGGATTACGCTCTCGACCT
>CANROZ010000098.1 GCA_947632365.1 uncultured Oscillospiraceae bacterium | reverse complement strand
TGGGCGAACATGCACCAGGTGGCCAGGGTGTTGGCCCGGTTCTGGATCCAGCCGCCCTTGTTCCAGAAGATGGCCGCGCAGGTGGGGGCCAGCAGCAGCGCGAAGCCGCAGTACCAGGAGTGGGTGGGCAGGTTTAGATAAGTATACACGAAATTCCAGATGTCGTAGGCCAGGATGTACACCCAGGTCATGTCGGGCCAGAGCATATCGTCATGCTTCTTGGAGGAGTAGATGCCCCACCAGCCGGTCATGCACAGGATGTTGATGATGCCCGCCAGGCCGTTGGCCCAGTTCCACCAGCCGCCGTACAGCCACACGCCCTCGCTGGACAGCCACCAGCGGCTGCCCGTCTGGGCCAGGGCGACGGAGCCCTTGATGGCGCTCTCGAAATCGCTGGCTACGGCGATGAGGATGTTGATGGCCACGATCACGAAGGGATAGCACTTGAACCAGTCCTTCTTGCCAAGGCAGCTCTTGTATTTCAGCCACATGAAGCCGATGCAGCCGATGCTGGCCGCGTAGAGCTTGGCGTAGTGGAACCAGCTGTTCATATACACGTAGGTGGGGTTGTTGAGCGCCCATTCCGCGCCCTTGGCCGCGCCCACATAGATGGCGATGAAATACACCGTCAGCGCGCCCAGGATACCCACGAAGAAGCCGTAGCCGCCCAGCTTGGAGCGCCGCTGGATCTCGTTGGTGATGATCAGGCCCAGGAATACCAGCACCCAGCCCAGCACCTGATAGATGGAGTTGTCTCCATACACTTGGAAAAGCATGTTCTTGTCCTCCTTGTTTGTCTCTTCTTTGTGGAATTTCGACAAAATATCTACACAGTATAAATATATCGTGTAAACAGTTGCAATACAATTCGATTTGCGGTATGATTTATGCGATAAAGGAATATATCTGCGGGAGGTGGATGGGATGGACGTGGAATACATCCGGGAATTTGTGATGCTGGCGGAGTGCGGCAGCTTCAGCGAGGCGGCGGCGCGGCTGTTCATCTCCCAGTCGTCCCTGTCCAAGCACATCCAGTCGCTGGAGCGGGAGCTGGAGACGCCGCTGTTCAACCGTACCACCCGGAGCATGCGCCTGAGCGAGGCGGGGGAGCTGTATCTGCCCTATGCCCGGAAACTGGCGGCCCTGTGTATGGAGTCGGAGATCGCCCTGGACGATCTGAAGCGCCGCTCGTCCACCTCCCTGACCATCGCCGTGATGCAGAACCCCCAGTATTATGACATGGCCAAGTACATCACCGGGTTCCGGCGGGCCTACCCGGAGCTGACCTTCTCCATGGTGGAGGCGGACGAGCTCGTGCTGTACGACATGTTCCAGCGGAAGATCGTGAATATTTTCCCCACCTATTCCAATTTTTTCGGCGCGGGGGATTATACGTTCATGCCGATGGTGGAAAGCGCCATGGTGGCGCTGCTGCGCCGGGACCATCCCTGCGCGGGGGACGGGTCGGTGAGTTTGCAGCGGCTGGGGACGGAGCGGCTGCTGCTGCCCACCCGGGGCGGGTCTCTGTCCGCGCTGATCATGGCGGCCTTCCGGCGGGAGGGCGTGGCGCCGCAGGTGGTCTACGAGGGCAGCTCCATCGGCTGCATCGACCTGGTGAAGGCGGGCATGGGGGTGTCGCTCCACGCCCGGGAATTTGCTGCCTCCTTCGCCGGGGACGCGGATATATGCTGCGTGGAGCTGGAGCCCGCCGTGAACTTCGTCTACGGCCTGGGTCACCGCCCGCCCGCGACACTGACCCACGCGGAGCAGCTGTATCTGTCCTACATGAAGCAATATGAGAAAAAATAATGATATAGGGCTGTCGGAAAGGACGTATCTTGTTTTACTTTTTCGGCCCGGGATGCTATAATCAATTGTCAAAAACCGTTGTTTGGCGGGCGCGTCAGTTTTCAAGAGGAGAACGGCCTGAAAGGGGGGCTGATCCGTGAAAAATAAAACGGCCCGGTTCCTGATCGTCAGCATCGTGCTGGCCTCCTTCCTGTGTGTGCTGGTCTTTTCCTATCTGACCACACAGATGAATCGGCGGGGCGCGGAGGCGATCGGGGAACTGGGCGCCATCTATATGGCTGGCATGAGCGAGCAGGCGGCCACGCATTTCGGCACCACCATCGAGCTGCGGCTCAGCCAGGTGGGGGCGCTGGTGGACTCTGTGCCGCCCGGTTCCGGCCGGGACATGGCCTCGGAGCGGGTGGCGCTGAGCTACAACGCCCGGGCCCGGGGCTTCGATCACCTGGCGCTGTGCGGGGCGGACGGCTCCTTCGAGATGCTGTACGGCTCCCAGATGACGGCGGACAGCCTGGACGTGTTCACCGACGGGCTGACCGCGGGGGAAGAGATGATGGCCACCGGACAGGACGAGCTGGGGGAGGAGCTGCTGCTCATGGGCATCCCCGCGGCCTATCCCCTGTCAGGCGGCGGCAAGAGCGCGGCGCTGGTGGCGACGCTCCCGGTGAGCTATATCAGCGATACTCTGTCCCTGGACGCGGACAACGACATGATCTACTATTTCATCATCGACCCGGAGGGCGAGTTCATCATCCGGGACAGCGACGTGTCCGACGAGAGCTATTTCCAGCGGGTCCGGGATCGGTATGACAGCGTGGAGGGCATGACCGGAGAGCAGTACATCGCCCAGCTGGAGAAGGCCATGGCCGCCGGAGAGAACTATACCAGCGAGTTCACCATCGAGGGAGAGCGGCGGTATCTGTATGGGACGAGCCTGCCCTATTCCGACTGGTATCTGCTGCTGTTCATGCCCTATGGCCAGCTGGACCGGACGGTGAACGCCCTGAGCAACGACTGGGGCATGGCGGCCATCGTCAGCTGCGTGATGATCCTGCTGGTGCTGCTGGCGCTGTTCTCCTGCTATCTGCACCTAAATCGGAAGCACCTGCGGGAGCTGGAGGAGGCCCGCCTCGCCGCCGAATACGCCAACCGGGCCAAGAGCGAGTTTTTGTCCAACATGAGCCACGATATCCGCACGCCTATGAACGGCATCGTGGGCATGACGGCCATTGCCAGCGCCAATCTGGACAACGTGCAGCAGGTCCAGAGCTGCCTGAAAAAGATATCCCTGTCCAGCAAACATCTGCTGGGGCTCATCAACGACATCCTGGATATGTCCAAGATCGAGAGCGGCAAGCTGACCCTGCACATGGAGCAGGTCTCCCTCCAGGAGACCATGCAGAGCATCGTCAACATCGTCCAGCCCCAGATCAACGCCAAAAAGCAGCGCTTCGACGTGTACATATACGACGTGCCCAACGAACACGTCTACTGCGACAGTGTCCGGCTGAACCAGGTCCTTCTCAACCTGGTGGGCAACGCCATCAAATTCACCCCGGAGCAGGGGAGCATCTGCGTGGCCTGCTATGAGGAGCCCTCCCCCAAGGGCGATGCCTGGACCCGGGTCCACCTGCGGGTGAAGGACACGGGCATCGGCATGTCGCCCCAGTTCAAGGAGCGGATATTCGACTCCTTCTCCAGGGAGGACGATCGGCGTGTGCAAAAAACCGAGGGCTCGGGCCTGGGCATGGCCATCACCAAATACATCATCGACGCCATGGAAGGCGCCATCGAGGTGGAGAGCGAGCCGGACAAGGGGACGGAGTTCCATGTGACGGTGGACCTGGAAAAGGCCCTGACCGAGGAGAAGGACATGCTCCTTCCCCCCTGGGAGATACTGATCGTGGACGACGACGAGCTGCTGTGCGAGAGCACGGCGGCCACGCTGCGGACCCTGGGCTGCCGGGCGGAGTGGGTCCCCAGCGGGGAGAGCGCCCTGGAGAAGGTGCGCCAGCGCCATGGGCAGGGCGAGGATTACCGCATCGTGCTGATGGACTGGCAGATGCCGGGGATGGACGGGCTGCAGACCGCGGCCGCCATCCGGGACATCTGCGGCCAGGCCAGCGCCATCCTGCTGGTCACGGCGGCGGACTGGAGCGAGCTGGAGGAGCGGGCCCGGGCCGCTGGCGTGGAGGGCGCCATCTCCAAGCCCCTGTTCCGCTCCAACCTCTATTACGCCCTGGTGGGCTACAGCGACCGGGGCCTCCAGGCCCAGGCCCAGGAGGAGACGCGGCACCAGGACCTGGTGGGGAAGCGGGTGCTCCTGGCGGAGGACAACGACCTGAACTGGGAGATCGCGGAGGAGCTCTTGAGCGAGCTGGGGCTCATCATGGAGCGGGCGGAGAACGGCAAGATATGCGCGGATCGGTTCGCAGCCTCGGAGCCGGGCTGGTACGACGCCATCCTGATGGATATCCGCATGCCCGTGATGACCGGGTACGAGGCCACGGCGGCCATCCGGGCCATGGAGCGGCCGGACGCCCGGACGATCCCCATCATCGCCATGAGCGCGGACGCCTTTTCCGAGGACGTGAAACACTGCCTGGACTGCGGGATGAACGCCCATGTGGCAAAGCCGATAGACATCGGCGAGATCGCCCGTCTGCTGGAGAAGTATATTTTAGGATAGAACGGGGAGGAAGACCGATATGAGACGCACCGCTGCCCTTGCGCTGGCCCTTGCGCTGCTGCTGGCGCTGACCGCCTGCGGCGCCGCCGGGTCCCAGCCGTCGGAGGAGACGGCCGCCGGGACCGGACAGGCGGGGAACACCGAGCTGACGCTTTGGACCTTTCCCGTGGGCGGATGGGGCAACAGCGGCACGGTCTCCACCCTGATCTCTGCCTTTCACCGGGAGAACCCCGGCATCCGGGTGTCGGTGAAGGTGCTGGACTATGAGACGGGGGACGGAGAGGTAGAGGCGGCCGTGGAAAACGGCACGCTGCCGGACCTGGTGCTGGAGGGACCGGAGCGGCTGGTGGCCAACTGGGCCGCCCGGGGACTGATGGCGCCGCTGAACGATCTGTGGGAGGAGCAGGCCGCCGGAGATATCTACGACTCGGTCAGGGGGGCCTGCCATGACGGCGCGGGGGATTATTACATCTATCCGCTGTGCATGACCACCCACTGCATGGCGGTGAACCGGGACCTGTTCGAGGCCGCCGGGGCGTGGCAGTACATCGACGAGCAGACTCGCACCTGGACCACCGACGATTTCATCGCGGCCGTGGCGGCCCTGCGGGACCACGGCATGGAGCGGGTGGCGGCGGTCTACTGCGGCGGCCAGAGTGGCGACCAGGGCACTCGGGCTCTGGTGAACAACCTCTACAGCGGCACCTTCACCGACCCAGAGCACACCCGCTATACCACCGACGACGAGCGGAACGCCCGGGCCCTGGAGCTGCTGGCCGGGATGGACGGCGTGGTCTTTGACCCGGATATCGTGGGCACCGACGAGATCGAGCAGTTCTGCGCCGGGGAGCTGGCCATGGCCTTTTGCTGGAACGTGTTCATGGAGGTCAAGCAGAGCGTCAACGATCCGAACCTGGATTTTGACATCTTCCCCATGGCCTTCCCCACCGACGACGGGAACGTGAATTTACAAGGGGGCATCTGGGGTTTCGGCGTCTTTGACAACGGGGACGAGGCCCGGATCGAGGCGGCCAAGACCTTCATCCGCTTCATGACCGGGAGCGACAGCCAATACACCCGGTCCGTGCTGGCCTCCACCTACTGGCCTGTCCGGGATATGCCGGGCATCTATGCCAACGACCAGCTGATGAACGAATACAGCGTATTCCAGCAGTATCTGGGGGACTATTACCAGGTCACCCCCGGCTGGGCCGAGGCCCGTACCGCCTGGTGGAACATGCTCCAGCAGGTGGGTCAGGGCCAGGACGCGGCCCAGGCGCTGAAGGACTTTGCCGCCCGGGCCAACGCCGCCGCCCAGGACTAGGGCCCGGCCGCTGGCAGGAAAAACACACTTGATTATTTTTTAATATGTCAGTATAATATTTTCAGACTAAAAAGAGCTGTGCCACCATATGTCCTGTGTGTGGCACATTCTTTTTAAAAAATACCGAAAAATTTGATCTGCAACAGGAGGAGCGGCCATGGCGTTGATGACAGCGAAGGAGTACATAGAGAGCCTGCGGAAGCTGAACACGCGGGTGTACATGTTTGGGGAGA
>CANROZ010000097.1 GCA_947632365.1 uncultured Oscillospiraceae bacterium | reverse complement strand
GAGCTCCGTATTTTGGTTTGTCCTATTATATCACCAGCGTCGGTCTTGAACTCCAGGGCCGGGCTGACCACGGCGTTGGCAAAGCCTGTGATGGGCACCAGGGTCCCCGCCCCGGCGAACCGGGCCAGCTTGTCGTAGACGTTCAGCCCCGTGAGCAGCGCCGAGAGGAACACCAGCGTCATGCTCACCGCCGTGGCGGCGTCCTCCGCCGCCAGGTGGGCCAGGTCCCTGTAGAGCATGCTCAGCCCCTCTCCCAGGCAGCAGATCAGTCCTCCCACCACGAACGCCTTCACCAGGTCCCCCGCCAAGGGCGACTTAGGGGCCATGCCCTTGATATATTCGTTATACTCTTTGTTGGTCATGTTCATATGCGATCACCTGCCCCTAGTCTGCGGCAAAATGGGAATTTTATGCGCCATTTGCCTTTTGCCGATTTTTTGCGTATAATGGAACCGGAAGAAAAAAGGAGGCGCGCCGTGAAGCTGGAGAACAAAAATGCTGTCCACATGTTATGGACATGCGTCGCCATCGTGTTCGGCAATGCCCTGCTGGCCTTCACCGTGGAGGCCTTCATCATCCCCCACGGGATCATCATGGGCGGCACCACGGGCCTGGCCATCGTGCTCAGCGGCGCGACAGCGGTAGACACCGCCACAGCGGTGCTGGTGATGAACGCCATCCTGCTGGTCCTGGGCGGGCTGGTGCTGGGCCGGAAGCTGTTCACCACCACCGTGGCCAGTTCCCTTTTATACCCTGTGTTCCTGGGCATGGCCCAGCAGGTGCCGGGCCTGGCCACTATCACCGACAACGCCCTGATGGCGGCGCTGTTCGGCGGGGTGCTCATGGGCGCGGCCCTGGGCATCGTCATGCGGGTGGGCTCCTCCACCGGCGGCATGGACATCGCCAGCCTCATGCTCCACAAATGGACCCACATCCCCGTATCCGTGTGCGTTTACGCCCTGGATATCCTGGTCATCGCCGGCCAGGCCCTCTTTGCCGACGCCGCCGAGCCCATCCTGTACGGGCTGGTGGTGCTGGTGCTGGAGTCGCTGCTGCTGGACAAGGTGATGATCCTGGGCCAGGCCCAGATACAGCTTTTCGTCATCTCCCAGCGGTTCGAGGATATCCGCCGCCTTATCCTCACCCAGCTGCAGGCAGGGGCCACCATGGTCCAGATCGAGACCGGGGCCATGGGCCAGGCCCAGAAGGGCGTGATGTGCGTCATCCCCCACCGGAAGCTGTTCGCCGCCAAGGAGCTGATCCAGAGCGTGGACCCCACCGCCTTTATCACCATCACCCAGGTGAAGGAAGTCCGGGGCCGGGGCTTCACCCTGGAGCGGGCAGTGGAGGACCTGGACGAGCGGGACCAGCCCCGCGATCCGTAAAGCCGCTTGTTGCCCTCGTGCCCGCATTTGATGCCCGCGACGATGATCGGTTTTTCTCCATGCCGCGTCCGTCACTGTGTGACGGGCGCTTTCTTCTGTCAGTTCCTTCTATGCTCCTACGCCGGGCTGGTCAAAAACAGCAAAAATTTGGTTTTCATAAAGGGCGCGGTTTTGCAAAACATATAGCCGGACGCATGAGAAGGGCGGCATCTGAAAACGGCGCAGCCGTCTTTAGCAGCCATCCTGACAGCGTCCAATGCGACGGAAAGGAGTAAAGGAAAATGGCTAAGAGTTCCAATCAGCTTGTGAACCCCAACGCCCGCGAGGCGATGAATCGCTTCAAGATGGAGGCCGCCAACGAGGTGGGCGTCAACCTGAAGCAGGGCTACAACGGCGACCTGACCAGCCGTCAGGTCGGTTCCGTGGGCGGCCAGATGGTCAAAAAGATGATCGAGGCCTACGAGAACGGCATGAAGTAAGCTGCTTTATAAGCAGGGCGGCACGGCGAAAACGCCGTGTCGCTTTTATTATGTCAACTAAATGAGATAAATGGATCAAGGCGACATAGAACTGCACGGCGTCCTATAAACGCCGTGCAGTTCTATCGTTTCATCCAAGAAGGCATCTCACGACTTCTTGCTCTTTTTGACCATGTCTTGCATGGACCAGATCGTGCAGACCAGATTCACGATCGCCAGCACCTCCACCGTGATGCGCGCCCAAAAAGGCAGCACCTCGTTCTGGTACAGAGCAGCGCCGACGCCGAACAGTCCGGCCGCCGCCGCGATGCTCACCGCGATCCGCACTTTGTCAGATGCTTTCATCCCTCTATCCTCCCGATAGGTATTTATGACCTCTGTCTGCGGCAGAGACGGTCTGTCCAAAACCCGGCGTTACGCCTTTTTGCTGCTCTCCACCTGTCCGCGGATAGCCCGCAGGTCACTGGCCATGTCCAGGAACACCATGATCCCGGCCGAACCAAGCAGGCTGGCCACCGAGCCTATCACGATGACCGCGATGCCCACCAGGATGCCCGCCGCCCGGTTCGCCGGGTCCGCGCGGAAGATGAAAATGCAGCCGATGATCAGGCTGAACAGGCACCCGCAGATGATGGAAGCATAGGCCACGAAACGCAGCAGCTTCACCCAGAAGCTCGAATGGAACGCATTTTTCTCTGCCATGATCTTTTCTCCTTTATGAATGTGTTATTTATCGTCGACAGGCCACCATATGGCGGGCCTGCGTGACGCCTTCTCTCACGCCTCCGGCGTGTCCAGCTGCTGGCGGGCTACCAACTCCGCGAAAAATCCGTTCGCGGCCATGAGCTCGTCGTAGGAGCCGTCCTCCACGATATGTCCCCCATCCAGCACGACGATCCGGTCGCAGTGGCGGATGGTGCTGAGCCGATGGGCGATAACGATACGGGTGCATTTGAGCTGATCCAGGGACTCCGACACCACCCGCTGGGTGATATTGTCCAGGGCCGAGGTGGCCTCGTCGAACAGCAGGATGCGGGGCCGCGGCGCGATGGCCCGGGCGATGAGCAGCCGCTGCCGCTGGCCGCCGGAGATGCCGCCGCTGCCCTCGGAGATCATGGTGTGCATACCCATGGGCATGCGCCGGATATCCTCCGCAATGCCCGCCATCTCCGCCGCCTCCCACGCCTGGTCCATGGTCAGCCAGGGCGCGGAGATGGTGATGTTGGCAAAGATATCCCCCTGAAAGAGTTTTCCGTCCTGCATCACCACGCCCATGCGCCGACGCAGGCTCTTCAGGTCCAGGCCGGACATATCCCGGCCGTCATAGTAGATCGCGCCCTTCTGGGGCGTCTCAAAGCCCAGAAGCAGCCGCATCAGCGTCGATTTGCCGCAGCCCGTTCGGCCCACGATGGCCACGTACTGTCCCGGGCGGATCTTCAGGGACATGTCGTCCACCACATTGGGCATATCCTCCCCGTACCGGAAGCTGACGTGGTTCAGCTCTATCCCGCCGGACAGCCGCTCCACCACCTGCTTTTCCGAGCCGATCTCCGGCTCCGCCTCCAATATGGGTCTGGCCATGTCAAGGATGGGGACGATCTGCCCCACCATGGTCGCGACGCCCGCCAGGGACATAAAGGCCCCTGTGATCATAGCGTAGGCGGAATTGAACGCGTAGTACTCCGACACGGACACGCCGCTGTTCACCGCCACCGCGTACAGCACCAGCGTCCCCGCCAGGTTGATGGCCAGGCTTATGACGCTGTTCACCTTCAAAAACAGGGGCGGATCATACTGCAAGCGAGCCCCTTTCGCGTACTGCTCGCTCCACTTGGCGAAGGCGCGCTTCTCCGCTCCGGCCAGCTTCACCTTCTGCACGCCGCTGATGAGGGCGTAGGAAAGGCCGCTCTCCTTGGCGCTCTGCTCCATGCGCTCCTGGGTGACCCCCTTCTGGCGGATGGCCGTCACCACCGAGAACGCCAGCGTCACGCCCACGATGACCAGCGCCGGGCCCACCAGCGCCGGGGCATAGGCGAATATCTGGGTGATCTGCAGCAGGGAGAACAGGCTCGTGAGCCCTACCGCCGCCACCGATGACACCAGCAGCCCCGCCAGGAGCTTGATATTCATGACGCGGCTGGCCATCTCGCCCGTGCTGTACTGCCGGAAGAAGTTGGCTGGCAGGGAGAACAGCCGCATCATCCCCGCGGCCTCCACGGCCACGGATACCTTCGTATCCATCCGTGTCGTGAGCAGCCGCTTGGCGACCTCCAGCAGCTGGGAGCTCACGCTCACCAGCAGCATGAAGCTGATCAGCGCTGCCAGCACCTGTACGCTCCCGCTGGCCGCCACATGGGAAAACAGCAGATTATTTAGCCGCGGCAGCAGCAGTCCTACCAGGGATACCACCAGAGCCGCCGCCCCGAACATGGCCCGGTCCGCCCAGGAGGAACAGGAACCGATGTACCGCATCAGGCCGGGAATGCCGATCTTTCCCTGGGGAAAGGGCTTATAGAAGGCGATGGCCTCCCGCTCAAAGAGCGCCTCTGTCCGGGCGTTCACCCGCGTGCGCTTGCCCGTGGCCGGGTCGGCATAAGTGTAGCCCACCAGACCTGTGGGGATCATCGCCGTGAGAGAGCCGTCGTCCTTCCGCCGGGCCAGCATGGCCCCGATGGCGTCCTTGTACCAGCCCTTCTCCAGCGTCACCGTCCGGCGCATGATGCCATAGGGCCGCAGCAAATACTCCAGCTGCTCGTTGAAGTCCTTCACCGAGTCGGGCAGATCCCGGCTCTTGGCGTGATAATACCGCAGTATCTCCTCGATGGCGCTGCTGGTTCTCTGGCTGTCGTCGCCCGGCGCGGCCCGACGGCCCAGCACCGCTCCGGCGATGGAGGCGATGCCCTCCTCAAGGGCCTGCTGGTCACGGCGCCGACGCTCCCGTATCTGTTCGTCAAACCATCCCATAGCCGCGCCCCCTCAATCGTTGGACACCAGGCGGGTGTAGTACCCGCCCAGGGCATAGAGCTCGTCGTGGGTCCCCCGCTCCACCACCTTGCCCTGATCCAGGACGATGATCTCGTCGCAGTCCCGGATGGTGGAGAGCCGATGGGCCACCACGATGCAGGTGACGCCTCTGTCCTTGATGGACTTGACCACCTCATACTCCGTCTTGGCGTCCAGGGCGGAGGTGGCCTCATCCAGGATGATGATGGTGGGGTCCTGGGCCAGGACACGGGCGATCTCCATGCGCTGGCGCTGGCCGCCGGAGAAGTCACGGCCCCCCTCGGTCAGCCTGTGGTCATAGCCGCCCTCACGCTGGACGATATCGCCGTGGATACCCGCGTCCCGGGCCGCCAGGATCATCTCGAAGTCCTCGATGGACTTATCCCACATCTTGATGTTCTCCCGGATGGTGTCCTCAAACAGGATCACGTCCTGATCCACCACCGCCAGGGACCCAGTGAAAACGCTCCGGTCGATGTCCCGGATGGGCTTGCCGTCAAGTGGCGGCCGGGGCGGTGAAGCTCATGAGAAAGCCCTGGAAGGCCATGACCATGCCGACGGTGAAGCTGCCCTGCATCACGAACAGCACCCCCAAAAAACAGCACGACCATGTCGCTGACAAGACTCACCAGAGAGGGGATGAGGCCCAGGTATGCGTCCGATCTGGCAAAACGCATCTGCTGAGTATTGACGCTGGCCTGGTAGTCGGCCCAGCGCCCAAAATAGCCGTTCTCCGCCCCGGCGGCCTTGATGGTCTCGATCATCTCGATGGCCGCCATGGTGGAGGAGGCCAGTTTGCCCGCGTCCCGCATCTGCACGCGCATGATGTTCACCCGCTTGGCGGAGATGAAGCGGCTCACGGCCAGATCGACGATCACGGAGGTCAGCCCCACCAGGGTCAGTATCCAGGAATAGCGGAGCATGACCGCCAGGTAGAACACCATCATGGCGGCGTTCAGCACCAGGGGCCCCAGGGTATTCACCAGCTCCTGGGCGATGGAGGCGTTGGTGGCCTGCCGCTGCTGGATGTCCCCCGCCATGCGCTGGGAGAAAAACTCCATGGGCATGTGCAGCACCTTCCACAGGAACTTGGCCGCGCCCACCGAAGCCAGCTTGCCCGTGATGCGCAGTGACCATATCGCCTGTATCCACGCCACCACCAGCTGCAACACGCTCACGCCCGCCAGCACCAGCAAAAACGGCCACAGCCAATCCGGGTTCTGTCCCGT
>CANROZ010000096.1 GCA_947632365.1 uncultured Oscillospiraceae bacterium | reverse complement strand
CGGACCAGTGGCCCGGCGGGCAGAACCTGATGTGCACCCCGGCCATCTACCGGAAGCTCTTTGAGATCATCCCCAGCCCCAATTTCGGACTGAACTTCGACCCCAGCCACTATGTGTGGCAGGGCCTGGACTATCTCAAGACCGTGTACGAGTTCAGGGATCGGCTGTTCCACATCCACTTCAAGGACATCAAGCTCTACCCTGAGAAGCTGGCGGACTGCGGCGTACTGGCCTATCCCCTGGACTACATGAGCCCCAAGATCCCCGGCCTGGGAGACGTGGACTGGAGCGCCTTCATCTCCGCGCTGAACGATATCCGCTACGACGGCTGCGCGGTCATCGAGGTGGAGGACAAGGCCTTTGAGAGCTGCCGGGAGGATATCCTCAAATCCATCCGCCTGTCCAAGCGGTATCTGGACAACTTCATCATCTGAGAGGAGACGCCATGAAAAAGCGCATCATCGCCGTCAACTCCAACTGCTATCACGGCTTTTCCATCGAGCAGGCCATCGCGGGTATCCGGGCGGCGGGCTTTCACTACATCGAGCTGACTGCCACCAAGGGCTGGACGGAGCATGTGTTCCCGGACCAGAGCTTTGCGCGGCTTCTGCATGTGCAGGACCTCTTGCAGGAGAGCGGCCTCATCCCCTTTGCCATGAGCGGCCACACCAACCTGATGGACACGGCCCGGATCGGGGATTTCGTGAACAACATCCGCCTGGCCCACTTCTTCGGCTGCGACTACATCGTCTCCTCCATCGGGGAGGCTCACCTGGAGGACAAGGCCGTGGCCTCCAACCAGGTGGTGGCCCGGCACATCCGGGACCTCACGCCCTACCTGGAGGAGTATGACATGACCCTGGTGCTGGAGGTCCACGGGGATCACGGCACAGGGGCCATCCTCAAGGAGATATGTGAGCTTGTGGGGTCGCCCCGTGTGCTCATCAACTACGACACCGCCAACGCCATCTTCTACGGAGATGTGGATGTGGCGGCGGACGTGGCCGGGTGCCTGGACAAGATCGGCTACGTCCATCTGAAGGACAAGGCGGGCGGCCGCCAGGAGTGGGATTTCCCCGCCCTGGGCAAGGGGTATGTGGAGTTCCCCAAGCTCTTCAAAATGATGGATGAGGCCGACAACCTGAGCCCCTATTCCATCGAGATCGAGTTCACCCAGGCCGGGGCGAAGGACCTGGCGGAGGTGGACCGGGCGGTGCTGGACAGCGCGGAGTATCTGCGCAAACAGGGGTTCGAGCTGTGAGCCGGGCCATCCACATCGGCCTGGTGGGCGTGGGCGGCATGGGCAAGGTCCATTACGCCAATTATCAGATACTGCCGGACTGCGCCGTGGCCGCGGTGTGCGGCACGTCGGAGCGGGCCCGGGCCACCGCCGCGGAATGGGGCGTGCCCTGCTTTGAGAGCATCACCGCCATGGTAAAGGGGTGCGATATCGACGTGGTGGACGTGTGCACACCCACCTACACCCACCACGATCTGGTGCTGGAGGCCCTGGGCTGCGGCAGACACGTCATCTGCGAAAAGCCCATCGTCCTGTCCGCCGCCGACGCGAAGGAGATGCTGGACGAGGCGGAAAAGCGGGGCCTGGGGCTCTATATCGCCCAGGTGCTCCAGTTCACCAAGGAGGTCCGCGCCCTGCGGCAGGTGGTGCAGAGCGGCGAATACGGCAAGCCTTTGGACGCCTGCTTTGAGCGGCTGTCCGCCTGCCCCCGGTGGGCCCAGGACGGGTGGCTGTTCGACGTGGATAAGTCCGGCCTTCTGCCCTACGATCTGCACATCCACGACCTGGACGTGATCGTGTCCGTGTTCGGCAAGCCCAAGGGCTTTCGGCTCACCTCCTGCCAGGGGGCGGACAAGACCTACCCCGAGCAGATGCGCATCGACTACGACTACGGCGCGCTGCACGTGAACGCGGAGGCGGCCTGGTTCAACGCGGATACCCCCTGGACGGCCCGCTGGCGGGTGTACTTTGAAAACGGCATGCTCATCAACGACGGCCAGAGCCTCACCGCCTATCAGTTCGGGGCGGAGCCACGGGTGTTCGACACCGCCGACGAGGTGGTGGTGTCCACGGGCATCAACGTGCCTCCCTGCGGCTGGTTCTACACGGAGCTGGGCCACTTCCTGGACTGCATTCGGGCCGGAGGCGTGCCCTCGCCCTGGGTGACGAGGGAGCAGCTGCTCACAGTGATGGAGATACTGGAGGAGGTGTCCGCCCCGTGGAGAAAATAAAGCGGTATTTCGACCGGATCGGCCTGGCGCTGCCGGACCCGGTGGTCCCGGACTCGGAGTTATTATGTAAACTTCAATACGCCCACTGCACCACGGTCCCCTATGAGAACCTGGATATCCTGCGGGGAAAGCCTCTGTCCCTGGACACCGACGCGCTCTACGAAAAAGTAGTGGGGCGGCGCCAGGGCGGGTTCTGCTTTGAGCTGAACGGGCTGTTCGCGTGGCTTTTGAGCCAGCTGGGCTACGAGGTGAGCGAGTACGCCGCCCGGTATCTCCGGGGGGAGAAGGAGCTGCCCATGCGCCGCCACCGGGTGATGATCGTGAAGGCCACGGACGGGACATGGCTGTGCGACGTAGGCATCGGCGAGGTGTGCCCCCGCTGGCCCATCCGCATGGAGGAGGGTCTGGTCCAGCGCCAGCAGGGGGAGGCCTACCGCCTGGTGCGGGATCGGTTTTTGGGCTGGGTGCTCATGGATGAGCGGGACGGCCAGTGGCGGCCCTTTTATTCCTTCACCGAGGAGCCCCAGCTCCCGGTGGACTATGTGGCCCCCACCTTCTGGTGCGAGAAGCACCCGGACTCCCCCTTCAACAAGCAGGAGATGTTCTCCCTGAAGACGGCCAATGGCCGCATCACCCTGGACGGGAACGTGTTCAAGGAATTTGACGGCGAGCGCGTCACTGTGCGGGAGCTGACGGCGGAGGAGATGGGCGCCGCCTATGAGCGGTTCGGCCTGGCATACGAATAAGACAGGGCCCCGGAGTCGTTTCCGGGGCCTTTTCGGAGGGACGAGATGGAGAAAAAACGGCGGACGGGCCTGGTGCTTTGCGGCTTCCTGGCGGCGGCGGGGCTCCTGTGGGGCGCCACGGCGCTGCTGCAGCCTGGCCACAGCGGCCTCAAACGGGTCATCTACGGCGACCCCCAGTGGGAACAGTGGGGCGGCCGGGTGGTCTTTCTGGGGGACAGCATCACCGATTTCTGCGACCTGGGCGCCTATTACCCCGGGCTGAACGCCGTCAACAGCGGCATCTCCGGGGACACCACGGCGGGCATTCTGGAGCGGATGGACAGCTCCGTCTACGCCTACGAGCCCCAGGTGGTGGTGCTCCTGGCGGGGATCAACGACCTGCTGTCCGGGGTGGACGAGGCGACGGTGATACAGAACCTGCTCACCATCGTGGCGGACATCCATGGGCACCTCCCGGCCTGCCGGGTGATCGTCCAGTCCGTCTATCCGGTCCACCCCTGGTACGGCGGGGAGGCCGCGGAGCGGATCCGGACGGTGAACCGGGCCATGGCGGCCAGCGCCGGGGAGCAGGACTATCGGTATGTGGACGTCTATACCGCGCTGAAGGCGGCGGAGGGCGACAGCCTGGACGAGCGGTATTCCGACGACGGGCTCCACCCCAACGAGGCGGGGTATCTGGCGGTGCAGCCCGTGCTCACCGAGGCCCTGAAGGACGTGATCGGCAAGATCGTGTACGGATAAAAAAGGCGATACGAACATGGAATTGCCCCCTCGCCAGAGGGGGCAATAGCTTGAAGTTCGTCAGCGCGGCAGAGGGAAATTTTTTCAACCTTCGTATTCCCACAAGCCCAATTTACCATTTGCCAAAACTGGGGCTATTTTTTCTACATTTTCGATTTTGAAACCGTATCCATGCCAGTTATTATTTTCCGTCGTACCTTCGTAAATTTTAAAATCCTTCTTTCTGAGGATTTCCCTCATCTCATCGTTCACCTCGACACAGTCTGTTATGATAGCTTTCGCAACAAAACAGCCTTGAGGATAATCGAGATCAAGGTATGCGAATCGTTTCATAGCAGCTTTATCGACGCCTTTTCCTGCATGGATCAATATATCTCCACGATAGTTTGTTTTCCATGTTCGGAACTCATATTCTTTTAATCCCTCGGCAATTAAAGCCGCAAAGGGTTGTTTTATTGTAATGGCCTTCATCACAGCCTCCACTAAATCCCGGTCTGGCGTGCGCCTGTCAGCTACACCAGAAATACGTTCTCTGCCGGGCGGGCGTAGTGCTCGGTGAGCATCTGCCGATGGGACAGGAACGCCGGGTCGGTGAACCGCCGGGCGCCCCGGGGGCACATGCGCACGCAGGCGTGGCACTTGATGCATATCCCCTCCGTCTCCCCGGGCCGCTCCGCCGGGATGGAGCCCATGGGGCATATGGCGGCGCAAAGACCGCATCCGGTGCACCGGGCCATGTCCGTCTCCGGCTTGGCCTTTAAGAACCGGGCGGGCTGGCCGTCGGTGCCCAGGGGGGTGTAATAGGCGGTGGGCGGGTCCTGGCCCGGGACGGGCAGGGCCTCGCATGGCCCGCCGGAGGCCGCCTTTCGGGCCGCCTGGCAGGCAAAAGTGCGCACTGCCTCCATGTCCTTCTCATCGGGTCGGCCGGGGGCCAGCGCATCGGTGAAGGCGTGGCGGGCAACTACCGCCGCCGCGCCATATACCGCAAAGCCCTGTGATTGCATCATGCGGTAGAGCTCGATGAGCGCGTCGTCAAAGCTCCGGTTGCCAAAGCACACCGCGCTCACCCCCGCGGCGCCCTTCCCGGACACCGAGGCGGCCAGCCAGGGGGCCAGCTTGTTGGGCACCCGCCCGGCATAGGTGGGCGTGCCCAGAAACACCAGGTCCCCGGGGCCGAAGGCGTAGGTCTGCTCCCGGGCTTTGGGCAGGGTGACGTCGATGCACGCAAAGGGGACGGACAGCTCCTTGGACGCGGCCATGGCCATGGCCCGCACTGTCCGGCCCACGCTGCCACAGGGGCTGAAATATACCGCGTATATCCGTTCGATCATGGTCCTCACCTCATGCACAGTATAATCGCGGGTCCGGGCCTTTGTCAATTGGGTCCAAATCGCACAGCTATCCCGCGCTATATCCCGCCCGCGCAGGGCATTTTGCCAAAATCGGCGGCTGGCCGTTGCAATCGGCGGGAAAGAGGGATATAATTATTAGTAAGCGTCATACATGTCATTAGACAAGCTGTGTATGGCGGAAGGAAGCTGTGTATGGAAAAGGAAATGAGAGGGCTGTATCGGTCCAGCTTTGAGCACGACAGCTGCGGCATCGGCGCCGTGGTGGACATCCAGGGGCGGCCCAGCCGCGCCGTGGTGGACGACGCGCTGAAGATCGTGGAAAAGCTGGAGCACCGGGCAGGCCAGGACGCCGCCGGGGAGACCGGTGACGGCGTGGGCATCCTGACGCAGGTGTCCCATCGGTTTTTCAGCAAGGCCGCCGCTGCCTGCGGCGTCGACGTGGGCGGCAAGGGCGACTACGGCGTGGGGATGTTCTTCTTCCCCCAGGACGTGGTGCGCCGCCGCCAGGCCAAGAAGATGTTCGAGGTCATCCTCCAGAAGGAGGGGATGCGTCTCATGGGCTGGCGGGAGGTGCCCGTGTGCCCGGAGATACTGGGCAAGAAGGCCCGGGACTGCATGCCCCATATCCTGCAGTGCTTCGTGGAGCGGCCCAAGGACGTGCCCGCGGGACTGGCCTTTGATAGGCGGCTGTACGTAGCCCGCCGGGTCTTTGAGCAGAGCAACGACAACACCTATGTGGCCAGCCTCTCCTGCCGGACCGTGGTCTATAAGGGGATGTTCCTGGTCCACCAGCTGCGGCGGTTCTATCCGGACCTGCAGAGTGACGAGTACGAGTCCGCCATCGCCATGGTGCACTCCCGTTTCTCCACCAACACCACCCCCAGCTGGGAGCGGGCCCACCCCAACCGCTTCATCCTCCACAACGGGGAGATCAACACCATCCGGGGCAACGTGGACCGGATGCTGGCCCGGGAGGAGACCATGAGCTCCGCCATCATGCGGGAGAACATGGACAAGAT